>CBDUAP010000051.1:0-15310 GCA_965365165.1 uncultured Flavobacteriaceae bacterium | reverse complement strand
TGAAAAAGCAAATTGGTACCTCGCTCTTGCCTATTTAAAAAATATGGAAAATAAAAAGGCGATTTCTCAATTGTATTTGATCCTTGATCAGCCGGATGGAACCTTTAAAAAAGTTGAAGCCAAAGAGGTTCTAAAATATTTGGAATAACTATTTGAATCGCTTAAAGGCATACACGCCTAGAAGCATTAAAATTAAAAAGATTCCTCCCCATAACAAATCATTGATACCTCCTCCCAGAACTATTGGTTCCGTGTTTCCATTAACCACAAAACCAGACCAGAAATAAGGATGCAAAAGCTGTTGGTCAGAGGTGTTTTTTAAGTAATCCAATTTAGCCAAACGCAGGGCATCACTTTTACTTTTCCCCTTTTTCAGATACTCATAAAATGAAATCATGATCATTTTTGTCTCTCTGTCAGGCACTTTCCATAAACTCATGACCACTGCAGGAATCCCTGAAAAATGGAATGCTCTCGCCATGCTCATGACCCCTTCTCCTTTCTCAAGTTTACCAAAACCTGTGTTGCATGCGCTCAGGATAGCCAGATTTGCTTTGCTTTTTGAAAAATAGATCTCTGAGGCGTTCAATTCACCATCTGCAAACAATAATTTATTATAAGATGGATTATTCTGATTAATTTCTGCGTGCATGGCCAAATGCAGCACTGAGTAGTTCTGATTATTTTTAAGAAAATTCTCCTTTGTACAATCAGGCCCCACAAATTTGTGTCCTCCGGTCAACTCAAAAAGCACTTCTATCTCATCTTCTGCTGCCGCCAATTTACTTTCATCCATATAATGAGGTGAAAATCCTGCCCAGTTTTCAGGTGCCTTAAAATCAAAAAACTCATTATTCTGTTCTAAAAACAATCTGCATGAACCCGCGTAACTGACACTGTGATGTTCCAATAAAAAAGTGTCATCCTCAGATTGGAGAATTTCAAAAGGTATGTAGTTTAAAACGTTGTCAGCAATGATCACTACCTCCTTTTTATTTGGATTTATCTGTTGTGACATTAGGTACAAATACAGGTTTTTAGACAAATCCAATAAGCCTTCGCGGTCCTCAATTTTTTGCTTTAACAAGTTCGTTTGATTTAACAATTTTTTGGCGACATCCCCTCTTAACAAACTAATGGTGTCTTTTGAGATACTGAAAGAGTATAGAAAATTTTCTCCCAAAAAATAGCTGATCAATTGTGTGTCTGTATCCAAAGTTTTCTGAACATCATTTAGTTTAATCCTTTTGTCGCTATATTTTAAGGCTCTGTATTTTGGATAATTCCTGAATACATTCGAGATGCTGTCGAGCCTGTTACTCAAAATGATCCTGCTGTCCAAAAGCTGACCATAAACTTCCCTGTCGGGTGCCGCTGATGTCTTTTCATAAAAAATATCCATTTTAACCCGCTCGAGCTTCTTCTTCACACGATTCTCAAATTCTAAAAGTTCCTGAGGAATCCCTGCATAAGATCTGTGTTTGATATCCCGCAGTTCCTCAAGAAGATTTGTATTCCGATTTGCTTCAGATAATTCAAATGCCTTTTCCAGGTATTTGTCATTCTTGGTTTTATGATATAGTATCCAGCATATATTCAGTCCGTTTTCATACACGTGTCTGTATTCATTTGCTAAATTTATTCGGGACCGGTCTGATGAAAATTCTTTCTGGATGTATCCGATTAACGCAATCTCCTGATTGATCAGTTCAAATGGCTCCTCTAAATATTCAATATCAGCCTTTTCAAGGTATTTTTGCTCGTACCAGTTAGACAGCAATAACAAAGAATGTAAAGACTGTATTGGCGCAATACCCCTTTGCATACTGTCGGGATCGTATTTTGCAGACTCAAAACTCTTTTCAAGGTAATAGAAAAATTTGTCCTCATCCTTTTCGATTTGAAATGATTTCGCGAGATAACGGTAGTTTTCAGAAACAACTTCATTGTTGAATCCATATATATTTTTGTTCCTCTCCAACCCTTCTGTCAACAAGATCCTGGCCTCGTCTAAATTCAGTTCTTGATCAAGATATAATTTTGCTAAATAATTTTTAGCATTTGCAACATAGGGCCCACTTTCTGTTTCTTCTCCTATTTTTATGGCTTTTTTATATAGTGACTCAGCTTTCGGATAATCCTTGATCAACACGTATACATTCGCCAGGTCATAATAAGACTCACAGGTCCACCGGTGCTTTTCACCATATGTTGATTGCCTTATACCCAGACTTTTCTCGAGGAGGGCTATTGATTCTTCATATTTTTCCTGAGACTCCAAAATATTGGCATAAGAAGTATAAACAAAGGTCATGTTCGGATTGAACTCCCCATACGACTTGATTCCGACATCCATGGCTTTTTCCGAATATTCTTCAGCTTTTGTGATGTCTCCCGAATAAAAACTAAGAAGCGACAGGCCTACATATACATCGGATAAAAAATTCTTGGTCGTTTTACTTTTCAGTAAATTTTCTTCCGCCTCTAGGTATAGTTTTTGTGCCATGTCAAACTGACCCAGGTCTTCAAAAACAATAGCGAGGTTATAGGCTGAAACGGCTAAGGCATATTCATTAGTTTTGATTCTTTTCTTTATATCAAAAGATTTCTGATAATAATAAGTAGTGCTGTCATAGTCAGCCAAAAAATAATGATTGACCCCAATGGTATTGTAAGTGTCAGCTATATTAAAGCTGTCTTTAAGTTTTAAAGAAATTTCCAAAGACTTTCGAGCTATTTCTGAGGATTTTTGATACTGCCCCAGGTTTTGAATAACCTTGGCCTGGGTTTGATAGCTGCTTAAAAAAAATTTGGGGTCTGCATTTTGAGCCTCCAGTAACTTTAAAAGATCTTCCAGAATTTTATGGGCCTCATCAAACCTGCCTTCCCGATTCAACTCCGAAGCCTGTTTATTTTTCTCTAAAACATAAGCTTTGTCAATGCTCTGAGCAACAACGATGCACGAAGAAAACAGAAGCATTAAAACAAATAATAATCTTAAAAGCACGAATCAATTTTAGAAGTTTATGCAGCATAAATATACAGAAGTTGTATTATCAATTAAGAATTCCTGCTCCTTATTTTGATCTTTCTCTTTCCTCAGCAATCTCCTGAAGCTCATCGTACCATTTTTGGCCAAATTTTCTAACCAGTGCCTGTTTGACAAACTTGTATACAGGAACTTTCATTTCCTTCCCCAGCGAACAAGCATCATCACAAACCTCCCATCTATCATAGTTTACAGCGGCAAATTCGGTATACTGACGAATTCTAACCGGATACAAATGGCAGGAAACCGGTTTTTTAAATGAAATGTCTCCCTGGTTATAAGCCTCCTCTATGCCGCACAATGCCACATCATTCTTGTCATAAATAACATAGGCACAGTCTTCACCCTTTATAAGTGTCGTTTCATGTTCTCCCTGTTCATTTGTAGTATAGGGCCCGTGACGGTCAATAGCTTCCAAACCCTTTCTGCTCAGGTAATTCTTCATAGTCGGAAGTATCTCTGTTAAAATTTGTAGTTCTTCCTCTTCCAGGGGGGCTCCTGCGTCTCCTTTGACGCAACAGGCTCCCTTACAAGCCCCCAGGTTACAAACAAATTCTTTGTCCAGAATGTCCTCAGAAACAATCGTTTTATGAAGTTGAAACATGATATAAATCTTTAATTCAATGCAAAAATACATACTTTATAATTACCTGTGACACGATCAAAGCCTTACCCATCAACTATCCCTGGTCAACAAAAATATTTCAAGGTTTATAAATTTCTTTTGATTATTTATTTTGATCTCATTAAACTTTATTATCTAACTTTGCGTCCATTAAAAAAAGGACGAATGGAAATCGATTTTAAAGAAATTTTAACGGCCAGCATGGTATTATTTGCCGTGATCGATATTGTTGGGAGCATTCCGATCATTATTGATTTAAGACAAAAAGTAGGACATATTCAGTCCGAAAAAGCCTCGATTGTGGCAATGTTTATCATGATCCTCTTTCTCTTTCTGGGAGTTCAAATCTTGAATCTTATCGGTATAGACGTGCATTCTTTTGCAGTAGCGGGTTCCTTTGTCATGTTTTTTCTTGCACTTGAAATGATTTTGGGAGTACAGCTTTATAAAGAAGATTCCCCGGACACGGCAAGTGTTGTTCCTTTAGCTTTCCCATTGATTGCAGGCGCCGGAACCATGACGACCATTTTGTCATTAAAGGCAGAATTTCATTCAGTCAATATCATTATAGCCATTGTCATCAATTCTATTTTTGTTTATGCCGTTTTAAAATCTTCTTCCAGAATCGAAAAACTTATCGGTAAAGGAGGTATCAATGTTGTTAGAAAAATATTCGGCGTTATTGTCATGGCAATTGCCGTAAAATTGTTTGCTTCAAATGTTCAGGGGTTACTTAATTAAAAAGATATGAATTTTGACGTTTTGATCATCGGTGGCGGAGCAGCAGGAATGTCTTGCGCACTTGTTTTGGGTTCAGCAAAAGCCAAGCCCTATGCAAAAGATAAAGAAATTGGAATCGTCCTGCATCAGAAAGCTTCAGCACTTGATGGTGCGCTATTCAATAATGTTTTAGGAATAGCTCCTGGCACGACCGGTAAAGAGCTTCTAAAACAAGGAAGGCAGCAACTATCGCAAACCTATCCTCATGTTGTACAGATTGAAAAGGAAAAGGTTTTCGAAGTTAAAAAGACAGGCAATAGCTTTCAGGTCATAACCAATAAAAACAGTTATATGGCTAAAATCGTTATTATTGCCGTAGGACCATCCAATCTGTTCAATATCAAAGGCCTGGAGCACTTTGTCATGCCCCATGAAAAGCTCCCTGCCGCAAAAAACAGAATCCAGCTTAAAAATACTGACCACCTCATCGAAGAGGGGCTTTATGTGGCAGGTGTCCTGGCAGGTTGGAGAAGCCAGTATGCCGCTGCCGCAGGAAGCGGTGCTCATGTGGCCACGGACATTCTGACCCTTTGGAACAATGGTCAAACAGCCATGGTCCATGATTCCGAGCCGAAATAAATAATGTATAAATTTCCTGTTTAAGGATCTAGGGGGTAGCCTTTTTTGTCAAGTTCAATAACCTTTTTTATCATTTTATCCTGCTCATTTATGACCTTATAATAGGCATTGACATCAAATACCTGTTGAGCAAATACGGCTTTCAAAAATAGTTTCAGGTTGCTTTTTTCTTCAGTTTCAAGATGACCGTATTCACTGGGTATGGTTGCCATATATTCTGTAAAGATATGTTCATCATAATCAAAATCACTTAAAAAACGATCAAGTGACCAGTCTTTGAATTCTTCAACGTTCTCATCAAAGTACCGAAATGCGAATTGCCTGGTTCTTTGGTAATGAAAATCCGGAAAATAGTAAGTGGTATCTATTGAAACGAATACGTCAGGTATGATTCCGCCTCCTCCATAAACTATTTTGCCCTTTGGTGTTACATATTTTAGGGAATCAATGACCTTTATACTGTCAGCATTCATCAATTCTCCTGTGTGGTATCTTTCTTCAAAATCATTAAAATACTGCCCGTTGCCCTGATGGTCATATGGCTTCTGAATAGACCTTCCCGTTGGGGTGTAATATCTTGAAACTGTTAATCTTACAGCAGATCCGTCACCCAATTGCATTTCTTGTTGCACCAGACCCTTACCAAAAGACCTTCTGCCGACGATGGTTCCTTTGTCGTTATCCTGCAAGGCACCGGCCACAATTTCACTGGCTGAGGCCGAAGCTCCATTGATCAGTACGAATACGTGACCGTCTTCAAAATCACCTTTTTCGGTGGCAAATGTTTTGTCTATTCTATCTTTTTTGTTTTTTGTAAAAACAATCAACTTGCCATCCTCTAGAAACTCATCAATGATCTGGGTTGCCACTTGCAAATACCCTCCTGGATTATGCCGCAGGTCTAAAACGAGTTTTTTCATGCCCTCCTTCTTTAATTCATCCAGGGCAACTTTGAATTCCTCGTGCGTGGTAGCTGCAAATTTGTTGATTTTCATATATCCCAATCCCTCATTGAGCATAAAATAGGCATCCATGCTTTTTATGGGAACTTCCCCCCGTATAATGGAAAAAGGGATCAGTTTTTTTTCCGTTTTCCTGTAAACGACAAGGTCAACTGACGTATTTGGTTTTCCTTTTAAGGTTTTAAAGATATAGTCATTATTGATTTCCTTTCCAAAAAGAGTATCATTATTGGCTGTCAGTATTCTGTCTCCCGCTTTGATTCCTGCCTTTTTACTTGGGCCGTTATCAAGGACCTTTACCACTGTTAATGAATCTTTGTACATCCTGAATTGAATACCGATTCCCACAAATTTACCGTTCATGGATTCAGAAGTCCGCTCCAAATCTG
Source organism: uncultured Flavobacteriaceae bacterium (assembly GCA_965365165.1). Taxonomy (GTDB): domain Bacteria; phylum Bacteroidota; class Bacteroidia; order Flavobacteriales; family Flavobacteriaceae; genus Lutimonas. The sequence continues at coordinate 8,926 of CBDUAP010000051.1, read as the reverse complement.
AGGCCGTAATATACACCGAATGAGGATCCAATTTGTCTAACATATTCTTAATGGTGCCATCAAGAAGACTGTCTGTATCTACCTCATCAACGTATTCATATTGAATATAATCGATCAGTCTTTTAATTTTTCTCTCCTGAGGTGTTCCTCCAAAAAAAGTAATGGTCTTTTTTTGATAATTCAGAGATGTCCCTAAAAATATGCCCATTGCAATAGAAACGGCTATGATCAGTGGGAGAAATATTCTGGTTTTTCTATTCATCTACAGGCATATATAAAATTTCAATATTGGCTCTTTTTAAAAATTCAATTCCCGAATCATCCTTATAAGCATTCGCATAGACCATCCTTCTGATACCTGACTGATGAATCAGCTTGCTACATTCTTTACAGGGAGACAAAGTAATGTAAAGCGTCGCGCCCCGGCAGGCCTGTGTCGAGGAAGCCACTTTTAAGATGGCATTTGCCTCGGCATGCAAGACATGCCATTTGGTACTTCCGTCATCCTCTTCACAGCAATTGTCGAATCCTGTGGGGGTACCATTATATCCGTCAGAGATGATCATTTTATCCTTAACGATCAATGCCCCGACTTGCTTTCTTTTACAATGTGATAGTTTTGCCCATTCAACAGCCATTTTCAAATAGGCCTGATCATATCTTCTTTGCTTTTTTTCCGTCATGCTGGTGCCCTTCCTGATTCATTACTTGATAGCGAAAATATAAAACTTTAAAATGAAAGCTGTTAAAATAATATCAAAATTTTTGGCCCTTCTTAAGCCGGGCCTGTCTATTTACAAATCCAGACGCTATTCAAGGGCAATTCATTTACTGATCCAAAATTCGGGATCAGTTCTCGCTGAGTTTCATTTTTGAAAAAAGATCCCAAATAACAATGCCGCAGCTCACCGAAATATTTAAAGAATGTTTGGTTCCAAATTGAGGAATTTCGAGGCAGTTATCAGCTGCCGAAACCACTTCTTGCTGTACTCCTTTCACTTCATTACCAAAAATCACAGCGTATTTCTGGTTCTCAGCAGGTTCAAATGATTCTAAGGAATGGCTGTACTCCGCTTGTTCCACGGCCAACACATTAATATTTTCGTTTTTTAATCTTGTCACAAGGTCCAGGGTATTCTCAACATATTCCCAGGACACAGAATCAGTAGATCCCAATGCTGTTTTATGAATCTCCTTATGGGGAGGTTTTGCCGTGATACCGCAAAGATAGATCTTCTCAATCAAAAATGCATCTGCTGTTCGAAACACAGAACCGATATTATTCAAGCTTCTGATATTGTCCAAAACTATTATTAAAGGTGATTTCTTTGCCTCCTTGAATTGGTCAATATGAAGCCTTCTTAATTCACTGTTTTTTAATTTTCGCATATTCTTTTATTCTCGTTGCAAAATTATGAAAATCCAATTCATCTATTTCCTTACTGCCGATTTATTATTTAAAATCAATTTAAATTAAAGAAAACATGACATTTATCATAGTTTCCCGATAGGATTAAAGATTTTTTAACGAGTTTGCCTTTTATATCGCTGAAATAATATATATTTTTGGCACCTCATCAGAGCCAATTCATCAATGATCTCAACCTTACGGCAAACAGGAATTGAAAATTTAAACCGGTATTACACCCCACTGGATGTTTACAAAAGGGTTGAACAACTATACAAAGATTTTGATTCTAAAGACATCATGATCACCTCGGCCTTTGCAGCAACTTCTGCCTTTTTACTGAAGGTCTTTTCTGACATCAATAAAGACCAGGTCATTTATTTCATTGATACCGGATATCATTTTCGGGAGACCCTCATTTATAAGGATTATCTTGTCAATTTATACGATCTTAACGTGGTTGATATCAAGGCCGAACCAAAAGAGTTTGAACTCTCCAAAACAAAGGAACTTTGGAAATACAGCCCAAACAGATGTTGTTACATCAATAAGGTCAAGCCTTTAGACACAATCAAAAAGGACTATAAAATTTGGGTTTCGGGTTTGATGAAATGGCAAAGTGATCATCGAAAAACCCTGAACATTTTTGAAGCAAAGGAATCCATTATCAAATTTTATCCCCTGCTTGATATTGACCAGGCAGCACGGGATCAATTTATCATTGATCATCATTTGCCTTTTCACCCCCTAAAATTCAAAGGTTATTCCTCAATCGGCTGCCTGCATTGCACAGTGCCGGGAGAAGATCGTAAAGGGAGGTGGAACAACTCTCCTAAAACTGAATGCGGATTGCATCTTTAGGCACCTTTCTTCTCTGCCATGATCATCATTCATTCCCCTGCGTTTCATGACGACTACCCTTTAAATTTTTGCGATGCTCTATTGAACCTTAAGCCAACTAAAATTCTTTTCGTCCCCGATCGCAAATCATATTCACGCGCTTCCATATTCTTTTTAATATTATATCTTTGTTCCCCTGTCTCGATTTGAGAACAACTTAGAATTAAACAAAAATAAATCCTGAAAAATTGGCGAAAGCAAAAGTGAAAAAAGTTACTCCTTTGATGTTGCAATACAACAATATCAAAACAAAGTATCCTGACGCCATGCTTCTTTTCAGGGTGGGTGATTTTTATGAGACCTTTGGTGAAGATGCAAAAAAGGCTGCCAAAATCCTGGGCATTGTGCTTACCAAAAGAGGCGCGGGCTCTGAAGGTGAAACAGCACTTGCCGGTTTTCCCCATCATTCATTGAATACCTACCTTCCCAAACTGGTAAAAGCCGGTCTCAGGGTTGCCATTTGCGACCAGCTGGAAGACCCCAAACTCACTAAAAAAATCGTTAAAAGAGGCGTAACTGAACTAGTTACCCCCGGAGTATCACTGAATGATGAAGTTTTACAGTCTAAAAAAAACAATTTTCTTGCCGCCGTTTATTTTGGAAAAAAAAATATTGGTGTTTCCTTTTTGGATATTTCTACCGGTGAATTCATTACCTCACAGGGCGATTTTGAATACATTGACAAATTACTACAAAACTTCGGCCCCAGTGAAGTCCTGATTCAAAAGAATTTAAAAAGTGACTTTTTCGAACATTTCGGGACAAGGTTCTATACTTTCCCTTTAGAAGATTGGGTTTTTCAAAAAGATGCCGCTTTGGAGATACTTCTTCAGCATTTTAAAGTGATTTCACTGAAAGGTTTTGGAATTGATGACCTCGCGGAGGGTATTGTGTCTGCCGGAGCAGTGATGCATTATCTTTCAGAGACACAACATCATAAATTAGAACATATTTCGAGCATTCAACGACTTATTGAGGGTGACTACGTCTGGATGGATCGGTTCACCATCCGAAACCTTGAATTGTACACCTCCACGGCATCAGGTGCGGTAACTTTATTGGATGTGATTGACAGCACCATTTCACCAATGGGTGGAAGGCTGCTTAAAAGATGGCTCGCGCTGCCTTTAAAGAATATTGACGCCATCAAAAACAGGCATGAGATTGTAAAGTTCTATATTCAAAACGACGCCTATCTGCAGGGTCAAAACGGTCAGATTGATCAAATAAGCGACCTGGAACGTCTCATCTCAAAAGTGGCCACCGGTAAAATCAATCCGCGTGAAGTGGTACTTCTTAAAAATTCACTAAATGCTATTATCCCGATCAGGGAACAAACCCAAAACAGCAGCAATAATTCTCTTGTGGAACTTGGTAAAGGCCTGGATGTTTGCCAGCCGCTGATTGACAGGATTTCTGAAACGCTGGAAAATGAAGCGCCGGTTCACCTGAACAAGGGAAAAGTCATCAGACCAGGGGTGCATGAAGAGTTGGATGAACTGAGAAATATTTCAAATTCGGGAAAAGCCTACCTGGACCATATCGTTTCACGAGAAATTGAGCGGACACAGATTTCAAGTCTAAAAATAGCCTTTAATAACGTTTTTGGTTATTATATTGAAGTCCGGAATACGCATAAAGATAAAGTCCCGGAAGACTGGATCAGAAAACAAACCCTTGTTTCCGCAGAGCGATACATCACGGAAGAATTAAAAGAATATGAATCGAAAATCCTCGGGGCACAGGAAAAAATTGCAACAATAGAACAGGAACTTTATCATGATCTTCTTGAATTCATCATTCCTTTTATTCAGAAGATCCAAAACAATGCAAAAATTGTGGCCCAACTGGATTGTCTCGGTTCCTTCGCTAAAATCGCGATTCGCAATAATTATGTCAGGCCGGTCATAGATGACTCCACCCTGATCGAAATCAACAACGGAAGGCATCCCGTAATCGAAATACAATTGCCTCCTGGCGAAGAATATATTGCCAATGACCTTGTTCTGAACCGAAAACAGCAGCAGATCATTATGATTACCGGGCCCAATATGAGTGGTAAATCTGCCATTTTAAGGCAAACTGCATTAATAGTCCTTATGGCTCAGATCGGATCATATGTGCCTGCCCAGAATGCCAGGTTGGGTATTGTTGACAAGATATTCACAAGGGTCGGTGCCAGTGACAACATTTCAATGGGTGAATCAACTTTCATGGTTGAAATGAATGAAACTGCAAATATTCTTAATAACCTGACCCAAAGAAGCCTGATTCTTCTCGATGAAATAGGTCGTGGAACGAGTACCTATGACGGTATTTCGATTGCCTGGGCCATTGCAGAATACCTGCATGAACATCCTACCCGCGCCAAAACGCTTTTCGCCACGCATTACCACGAGTTGAATGACATGAGTGAAACTTTTGAAAGAATAAAAAATTTCAACGTTTCGGTTAAAGAACTTAAAGACAATGTCATCTTTATCAGAAAACTCGTTCCCGGAGGAAGCAAACACAGTTTTGGAATTCATGTTGCCAAGCTTGCGGGTATGCCAACACCCGTTTTGCACAGAGCCAACAAAATGTTATCACACCTGGAAAAAAGCCACGCTTCAGAAGACATTCAGGCCAAATTAAAATCTGCTTCCGAAAAAGAGATCCAATTGAGTTTTATAAATCTTGACGATCCATTGCTTGAAGAGATCAAAGAAGAGATTCTCAGTACTGATATTGATACCCTAACCCCAATTGAGGCGCTTATGAAACTTAATGAGATCAAAAGATTGCTGATCAAGAAATAATCACACCCTGGATGACTTCATTTTGTTAGGGTCTTTTTGATTAACTTGTGGTCAAAACCAAACCCTATGAAACCTTTTTATTTATTGCTTGTTGCCTTTTTGCTTTTATTTGTCAATTGTAAGAATCCTCCTGAAAAGGCTTCAATGGCCAAGGTATCAGTTTCATTTTCAGAAGGGCTTGCAGATCGGGGCATTGATGGCAGGCTTTTATTGATGTTCTCAAACAATGACCAAAAAGAACCCAGGTTTCAGATCAATGATGGCCTGAATTCACAACTGATCTTCGGTTTAAATGTCGATGGGATGACAGCAGGACAGGAAGTTTTTTTTGATGATCGTGTTTTCGGTCACCCTTTGGAAAGCATTTCTGACATCAAACAAGGGGAATACTATGTGCAAGCCCTTTTACACGTGTATGAAACCTTTGATCTGGCAACCGGCCATACCGTCAAACTTCCAATGGATAATGGGGAAGGCCAGAAGTGGAACCAGTCTCCCGGAAATATTTACAGTAAACCCTTTAAAATAACCATCGGTAAAAATGGTCTTCAAGAACTGAGCCTCGTGATGGATCAGGTTATTCCGGAGATTACAGCACCTGAAGATACCGAATGGATCAAACATATAAGATTCAAATCAGAAAAATTATCCGCATTTTGGGGCAGGGATATGTACCTGGGTGCCCATGTGCTACTTCCAAAAGGCTTTGAAGAGCACCCTGAAGCCAAATATCCATTAATGATCTTTCACGGTCATTTCCCATCAAATTTTGGAGGCTTCCGAACCACCCCTCCTGACAAAGATCTTGAACCGGATTATTCTGAACGGTTTAAAGTGGAAGGTTATAATATCATTCAACAGCAGGAAGCCTATGATTTTTACAAAAGATGGAACGAACCTGACTTTCCACGGTTTCTGATTATTGAAATTCAACATCCCACGCCGTACTATGACGATTCTTATGCTGTCAACTCTGCCAGTCAGGGTCCATACGGCGATGCCATTACCCATGAATTGATCCCTTATATTGAATCTCGTTTCAGAGGCATGGGCGAAGGCTGGTCAAGATTTCTCTACGGCGGTTCAACCGGTGGCTGGGAAGCCCTGGCGGTGCAGGTTAAATATCCGGATGAGTACAATGGATGCTTTGCTGCCTGCCCTGATCCGATTGATTTCAGGAGTTATTGTCTTACCAATATTTATGAAGACGAAAACGCCTACTATTATGATAGTGATTATAAAAAAATTGAAGTGCCTTCACACAGAGATTATTTAGGTCAGGTTTCTTCAACCCTCAGGCAATCGAACCATCTTGAGCTTGTATTGGGAGACAAATCCAGATCCGGGCAACAATGGGATATCTGGGAAGCTACCTATTCACCCATGGGCAAAGATGGTTACCCACAGAGGCTTTGGGATAAATACACCGGAGATATCGATCACAGTGTTGCTGCGTACTGGAAAGAAAATTACGACCTCAGACATATCATGGAACGTGACTGGGAGAAATTAGGTCCTAAGCTGAAAGGTAAAATTCATATTTACTGTGGAGATATGGACAATTATTATCTCAACAACGCGGTTTACCGCATGGAAGATTTTCTTGAAAACACCAGCGATCCCTATTACGATGGAGAAATCGATTACGGAGACCGGGCTGAGCATTGCTGGAATGGGGATCAGGAAAATCCTAATCACATTTCCAGGCTGCGCTACAATACCATGTACGTTCCTAAGATCATGAAGAGAATAGCTGCTTCTGCCCCTAAAAATGCAGATCTGACAAGCTGGAGGTATAAATGAGAAAAATCAGGGAGATAAATATTTCCTTTCTCTTCAAACAAGTATTTATGCTATCTTTGTAAAATAATATGAAGGATATGTTTTTATTTATAAGCGGAGCGGAGATTTTTATCATTCTGGTTATTGTGGTCATGCTTTTTGGGGCAGACAAATTACCGGAATTGGCACGTGGACTTGGTAAAGGTATGCAGCAACTTAAAAATGCTACCAACGAGGTTAAAAAGGAAATTACCGACGGGGCCAAGAAGCAAGGCATTGACACCAACCTTGCAGACGATATTCAGAAGGAGGTTAAGAACATTAAGAACAAGGTAAAGGACAATATTGATGACCTTACCGGGCCTATAAAAAGAAATTTATAACTTGATTTTTTTGGATAAAATTATTGAGTACGATAAACAACTGTTGGTTTATCTGAATGGTTTGGGAACAGAAACATGGGACTTATTCTGGCTTTCTATCACTGACCAATTGAGTTGGATACCTCTTTACCTTCTCTTCTTTTATTTGATTTTCAAGTCATTTGGCTGGAGAAAAGGCGTTGCGTTGCTATTACTGACTGCTGTGCTAATCACTTTTTCGGACCAGTTTACCGTTTTTTTAAAAAACTATTTTGAAAGGCTCCGTCCCAACAGGGATCCTCAAATCAATGAGATCATCAGAATCTTGAAGAATAACTCCAGTTTCAGTTTTGTCTCCGGTCATGCTACAACTTCCATGGCAGTCAGCTTGTTCATGCACCTGAAACTAAAAAAATATTTTTCTTATACCGCCTTCTTTTTTATATGGCCCCTGCTCTTTTCCTATAGCAGGATGTATATTGGGGTACATTTCCCCCTTGACGTTTTCTTTGGTGCCTTACTGGGATTGGGAATAGGTTTTGCCTTTTATAAACTCAGTATTCCCCTAATGAATTGGATAGATCGAAAGTTCAGACAACCATCAGATTACAGCCTCTGATGTCTGAATGATCAAACCTCCCGAGGATTTCAAAATATTTTTCATCAACCGTTCTTCCCAAATCCTGCGTGGCAATGAACGAGCAGGAATTGAAATTGGCTAGATCTATAACATTTATACCTCCTGTTTTCCCTTTCCGCAGTTTGGAAAAGGGGTCTTCAGGGTCTCTTGTAAAGACCTTCATCCAGGGCGGTGTTTCAAAAATTCCTCCCCCTTTTGAGTAGGCCTGTGACAACAATTCAGTCATTCCGTATTCTGAATGAATTCTATCAACCCCAAATCCCTCAGAAAGAAGGGCGTGCAATTCCTGTCTTACCAGCTCCTTCCTTCTCCCCTTCATTCCTCCGGTTTCCATGACAATCGTATTTTTAAGGCGCAACTTCGTATCCTCAATGAGGTCAAGCAAGGCAAACGAGACCCCTATAAGAAGTACTTTTTTCTCCTTTTGGTCAATTTCAACCAATTTTGATTTCAGTTCTTTGAGGTTATTTAAATAAAAGCCACTGTGTGCAGAACGGCTTTTACGGATCATGTGTTCGACCATATAGATCAGTGAAGATCCCTTTCTTTCCAGATATCCCGGTAGCAATGCCAAAATGGTATAATCCTCAATACGGCCATAAAAAGACTCAAACCCACTTATAAAGCTCTGCTCATAAATACTAAGATCAGTTACCAGATGACGGCTCTGTGCCATTCCGGTTGTACCACTGCTCAAAAAAGTCTCTTCAACCCTTTTCACAGTGCTTACAATATCATGTGACTTGAAGAATTCAATGGGTAAAAAAGGAATTTTATCGATTGTATCTATTCTTTTGAAATCAATCTTGAGATAATCTATAAATGCCCGATAGGCTTTATTATTTATGGCCTGGTGTTCAAATATTTTCAAAGCAAGATCATCAAATTCATGCCGGCCCGATATGTTGAAAATCTCAGGGAAATACACTTCTATTCTCATGTAATTCATATTGTATCTAAAGTTAGCGGGAATCTAAAACCAGGAAGTAAGTCTTTTAAGACTGTTGCCGATTCTTTCCCTGCAGGAACACTGTCT
>CBDUAP010000050.1:0-15484 GCA_965365165.1 uncultured Flavobacteriaceae bacterium | reverse complement strand
GTTTCAGAAATCGGGCTTGGCGCGTGGCAATTAGGAGCCAATTCAGGCTGGAATGACATGACTGAAAAAGAGGCCGTCGATATGGTTCACAAATCAATCGAATTAGGGATCAACTTTTTCGACACGGCTCCAAATTACGGGCTGGGAACAAGTGAATCAAGGCTCGGTAAAGCGCTTAAAGGCTATGACAGAAGTAAAATTGTGGTCAATACAAAATTCGGACATACAGCTTCAGGAGACACGAACTATAGTTCGAATTACATTCGGAAATCTCTGGAGGGCAGCTTGAAAAGGCTGCAAATGGATTATGTTGACTCTCTGATTATCCACAACCCTCCTTTTGAGAATCTCGATGGCAATAAAAATGACCATTACGATATTCTTGAAAGACTGAAGGCAGAAGGGAAAATAAAAGCTTATGGAGCATCTCTGGACACCTATGAAGAAATGAAGTTGTTGATGGAGACCACCAACAGCCAGGTAATTGAAGCCTTCTTCAATATGCTGCACCAGGATGCGGCAAGGGCATTTGACATGGCATTGAGTAAAAAGGTTGCCATCATTGTTAAGATCCCACTTGATTCCGGCTGGCTTTCGGGTAAATACAGTGCAGACAGTACTTTTGATGACATCAGAAGCCGCTGGTCAAAAAAGGATATTGAAACCAGGGCTGTCCTGGTCAATCAAATCAAAAACATCATTGGCAAAGAGGCAAATCTGGCTCAAGCGGCCATTGCATTTTGTCTGGCCTATGATGCCGTGGCAACCGTGATTCCGGGGAATTCTACAATTCAGCAATTGATCAGCAATGTAGAGAGCACTACCAACCCCCTTTCAAGTGATCTGGTAAAAAAGCTGGAGGCATTTTACCAGCATGAAGTGGAAGACCTCAACCTTCCCTGGTAATTTGAGAATTTTATCGAAATGGAGTAATTCGCTTATTGAATCTTTTTAATGAAGATGCTCCGAAAACTCCAGCCGGGGTAATAGGGTTACTCTACCCTTTTGGATTCTTTGCATTTTGCGAATTACTTTGTCTAACATCCTTACGGCTTTTTCAATATAAGGTCCTTTGTTTAGCATCACACAATCTGCACGTTGAGCCATGGCAATATCAGTAATTTCTGCTCTTGTTGGTATTCCCTTTTTAGCCAAATTCTCTAAAACCTGTGTGGCCCAAACACCGGGTATATGCGCAGCAGTACATAGCTGCAAAATCTCTTCCTGTATGGTTGCAAAATTCTTCCACCCTGATTCTATGGCTAAATCTCCTCTTGCAATCATGAGACCAACCGGATAATTTTCCATGGCCTTGAGCAAAATACCCGGTAAATTCTTATAACCCTCTTTGGTTTCAATTTTTAAAATGATACCAATATTTGCTTTTAATTTTTTGAGCTCATGGAGTAATTCCTCAACATCTTCTTTATTGTTGACAAAAGAAAAATTAACGACATCGGCATGACGCGCTACAAATTTTAAATCTATTTTATCCTTTTTGGTCAATCCTTTAACGCCTAAAACACTATTGGGCAAATTGATGCCTTTATCCGCTTTCAATTTTCCTCCTTTCTTTTTCGCATAGGTAATTTCAATAATTAAATGATCCGGATGGTTTTCTTTTACGATTCCTTCAATCTTACCATCATTAAAATAGACCTGTTCTTTTGGTTTTACATGATCAAAAATCTCAGGTAAGGTACAGGATATATGAGCCATTTCTTTTAGATGACCATCATCATCATAAACAGCGGGTTCACCTGGAATGGCTTTTTTATCCAACCTCAAAAAATCACCTTCAAATAAAAATATAACTTCATCCAATGGCAACATCTCCTGGACCGTATGAATCTCTTTCTTCGATTTTTTTTCCAAAAACACATTTAAAAAAGTATCCGGGGTGATAAAGGCAGAATCACTGCAAGACGCCCACCTGCCTTTACCTTCCTTTTTATCGATATTTATCATACACTTTCTGTCGCGTGAATCTCTAAAAATAATATAAGATCCCTTTTTCGTTTTCCTGAGCCATTTTTTGTTCACAGGTATAACAACATCAGCTTCTTTACCCTTTGGAGGCATTATTGCATAAGGAGCGAGCCAGATCCTGGCCGGTTCTGTTACTTGTCCTATGGCATTTTTTCTTGGCTTGATATGAATGACCTTAGGCCCGGGTTTCATTTTGCCTGTTCTGATCTTCGGACCGCCCAAATCCATCATGACTTTACAATCCTGATCATGTAGCCTGACATTCTCAATCATTTGTTTCCAAATAAATTCATCATCATGCGCGCAGTTGATTCTGACGCAGTCCATTCCCTGTATTAAAAGAGACTCGATAAAATCTGTATTTGTTGCCGCGGCTGTGGGCTGGGTTACCAATATAGCCGTTTTTCTTTCGTTCTTAATCGATCCAAACAGTGCTTTTGAATTTTCTTCGCGAATTTTCTGTACCACCATGTTATTGAGAAGCTCTTTTTCTTCATCCTGCAATTGATAATTGAGCAAACTGTATAAAATAGTTCTCAAATTCAGCAAACTGTATAAAATATTGTCCTGAGTTTCAAGTGCAATGGGCAATCCGACATCTTCCAGCTTTTGTTGCAAAACATTAATGTTAAAAGAGCGCATAGCTAAATAATGAACCAGGTTTTTTGCACTATGAGCATAATTTGGATGTACACTTTTGAGCTGAGAATCGTACTTGGCTTCAAATTCATAAACTGCTTCAATTATTGAATTTAGAGCAGTGACAATCTCATGTAATTTATCTTTAGAGAAACTCATAATCAATAATTTATGGTACTATAAATTTACTACCCAATTTTTATATTACATAATTTTCTGACTGATAATTCTAGGCTTTTGTATCTTTAAAATGTAATTAAACCTTTCAAAATGAAGAAAACAAACCTAATTACCCAGTTAAAAAATGATTTCCCTGCAAGTATTGTTGTATTTTTTGTTGCCCTGCCGCTTTGTTTGGGTGTGGCATTGGCAAGTGGCGCCCCCTTGTTTTCAGGTGTTATTGCCGGTATAATTGGCGGTATACTCGTGGGTGCACTGAGCGGATCCAAAATCGGTGTAAGTGGACCTGCAGCTGGTCTGGCTGCCATTGTGCTGAGTGCTATAAGTACTTTGGGGGGCTTTGAAAACTTTTTGGTGGCAGTAGTCTTAGCCGGAATTTTTCAAATTGTCCTTGGTTTTTTAAAGGCAGGAATCATTGGATATTATTTTCCTTCCTCAGTGATTAAAGGTATGCTTACTGCCATTGGAATTATTATTGTTCTGAAACAAATTCCTCATTTCTTTGGTTATGACACTGATTACCAGGGTGATTTAACTTTTATGGAAGCTGATGGAGAGAATACTTTTACCGCACTTTTTCACACAATTAATCACATTCGTCCCGGAAGTGCTTTGATCGGTTTAATCGGGCTGGCCGTTTTGATATTTTGGGACAAGGTCCTTTCTAAAAAAGGCAGGATCTTTCAATTAATTCAGGGCCCCTTGGTTGCTGTGGTTTTAGGAATTGTTTTCTTCATCGTAACCAAAGACGATCCTGTATTGGGAATTTCAGCCGACCATATGGTTCAGGTTCCTGTCTCAGAAAATTTACAGGCTTTTTTAGGCGTATTCACGCAACCAAACTTTGCAGCCATTATGGATTCTGAAATTTGGATCGTTGCTTTCACAATTGCTTTGGTAGCGAGTTTAGAAACTTTGTTAAGTGTAGAGGCCACTGATAAACTGGATCCGGCAAAAAATGTAACCCCAACAAATCGCGAGTTATTTGCTCAGGGGGCAGGAAATATTGTCTCCGGTATGATTGGGGGTTTGCCTATCACCCAGGTAATCGTGCGTAGTTCGGCCAACATACAATCAGGCGGGAGCAGCAAGTTCTCAACCATCATGCACGGAATGTTATTGTTGCTATGTGTTTTGGTCATCCCCACAGTTTTAAACATGATTCCTTTATCTGTTTTGGCAGCAGTACTTTTAGTTGTGGGATACAAACTAGCACAACCGTCTACATTTATGAAGATGTATAAATTGGGAAGAAAACAATTCATTCCATTTATGATTACGGTTTTAGGAATTGTTTTCACTGACTTGCTTGTCGGAATTGGTATGGGACTTTTTGCAGGAATCATCGTGATATTATTCAAGAGCTACAAGAACAGTCATTTTCTGCATAAGGAGGGTGAAGATGTAGATGACGGTGTTATAAAAATGGCCTTCGCCGAAGAAGTTACTTTTTTCAATAAAGGAGCTATTTTAATGGAACTTGAAAACCTTCCTGATGATTCGAAGTTGGTTTTAGACGTGAGAAATACTGTTTATCTAGATCACGATATTGTTGAAATTCTAGATGATTTTACAGTAAAGGCCAAAGAAAGAAATATTACTATCAAATTGGTTTCAGAATCTGGAGAATTTGAAAACCTACACAGTTATTTGGAATTCTTTGAAGGAAATAAGGCTTATTAAATAGACAAATAAAAAGGCAATAAGGGTATCATAGCATTTCGTTCAGATTCATGAAAAGCGAACTTCCCTCTTGACAAAAGGTTATGATGAACTGATATACCAAAGGGATCAAAAGATCAAAGAAATGAACGCCATACTCAGTAATTAAAACCCATTGGTAAAACATCAAAAGGAATACAAAAGGATTAAATAATAATATGAAAGAGGTAAATTACATTATTGATTGTTTGGAAAAAACGCCGATCATTCTCCAGAATCTGCTAAATCATATTCCTGAAAATCTCTATAAAAAGAGAAGGCTGAAGCATAAATGGTGCATTCACGAACAAGTTTGTCACCTGGTAGATGCTCAGCAAATACTGACAGAAAGGTTTATGAAATTTGAATTGGAAGAAAACCCTTTGATTGTAACTTATAACCCTATAGAAAATAGATCAGAAGGTCATTATTTTGAGATGGATATGTATGCTTCACTGAAAAAATTTCCTCCCTTGCGCAAAGAAATGATTAAAATGCTAAAGTCATTTGACAAGAGTTACTGGACAAGAAAGGGAAGGCATGAACTTTTTGCACCTTACAATACACAGATTCTACTCACCCATACCCTAAACGTTGACTACGTCCATCTTTTCAGCATTGAACAACTCGGACTTACAAAACCTAATTTTGAAAAGGACATCATGACCATTCCTTGAAATAATGACAAAGAGAACAAAATCTGAATTTTAAAGAGGTAAGGAATACCAGCGTACCCGCAATAAAAATCTTTACCGGTGGGTTGCGCCGTTTCCGGTTACTGTTTTTTTGGTTTGGACAGGATTCCTTGACTGTGGCAATGTTCCCTTCAAGCTGCGCCCGCCAAAGGCCGGTAAAATGTGAAAAACAAAAAAAGAATTGATCGCTTCAATCAAAAAGAAAGCGAGTTTTCACATGGGATTCATTGGCTGGCGCCAATGTTCCCTTCAAGCTGCGCTTGAAAAACAAAAAAAAGAATTGATCGCTTCACTTCAAAAAGAAAGCGAGCTTTCTTTTTGAAGCTCGCTCACAATTCACTCTTTTTTTTGTTTTGTTGTACCTTGGGTGGGAATCGAACCCACACGATCTTGCAATCACTGGATTTTGAATCCAGCGCGTCTACCAATTCCGCCACCAAGGCAATTTTTTTGGTATTAGATGAATGACCGAATCAACTTTCATTCATTTTTCGGGTTGCAAATATAATCTTTTTGTTGAAAATTATAATCTTTTTTTCATCTATTTCATTGAAAATATATTCGCTTTTTCAGGATTCAAAATCTTCCTAATTATCATTTTATAATCAAAATAATTAATTAATTTTGCACACGTTCAAATCAGCAATCAAAATCCTAAAAAACAAATCCTTATGAAGTCTAAACCCTTATCGCCCAAAATATTCGCTTCAAGCCAGAGCATAGTCCTGGCCGAGAAAATTGCAGATTCTTATGGAATGGAATTGGGAAAGGTCAGAAAAACCATGTTCAGTGATGGTGAATTTCAGGTTTGTTTTGAAGAATCCATTCGCGGTAGAAGGATCTTTTTAATCGGATCAACCAATCCGCCAAATGACAACTTAATGGAAATGCTCCTGATGATCGATGCGGCCAAAAGAGCCTCTGCAAGACATATTACGGCAGTAATGCCTTATTTTGGATGGGCAAGACAAGACAGAAAGGACCAGCCAAGGGTTCCTATTGCGGCAAAAATGGTAGCAAAAATACTTCAGGCTGCAGGTGCCACAAGGATCATGACCATGGACCTGCATGCGGACCAGATCCAGGGGTTTTTTGAAGTACCCGTAGATCATTTGTTTGCCTCTACCATACTCTTACCTCATGTAGAAGCCATGAACCTTGACAATATCACCATTGCTTCTCCAGACATGGGTGGGTCAAAAAGGGCCTATGCTTATTCAAAATACCTTAAATGTGAAGTAGTCATCTGTTATAAGCAGCGCAAAAAAGCCAATGTTATTGATACCATGGAAGTGATCGGTAATGTAAAAGGGCGTAACGTAATCCTTGTGGACGATATGGTTGACACGGCAGGAACGCTTACAAAAGCAGCCGATTTGATGATGGAAAGAGGAGCCATCAGTGTAAGGGCTTTAACCACTCATGCCCTGCTTTCAGGGAATGCTTATGAAACGATAGAAAACTCTTCCTTGTCGGAGCTTATTGTTACGGACACAATTCCGCTTAAACAGGCTAGTTCTAAAATAAAAGTTGTATCTTGCGCCCCTTTATTTGCGGACGTGATGCAGAAGGTTCAATCCAACACATCTATCAGCGGAAAATTTATAATGTAAACCAATTAATATTTAAAATGAAGTCGATTAAAATCAAAGGATCTCAAAGAGAAAGCGTGGGCAAGGCAGCGACCAAAGCCTTACGTAATGCTGGAAAGGTTCCTTGCGTATTATACGGAGGGGATAAAGCTTTACACTTTTCAGCTGATGAATTATCATTTAAGAAATTAGTGTATACGCCTAATGTATATACTGCAACAATTGAACTTGAAAGTGGTGATAAATTCAAGGCCATGTTGCAAGACATTCAATTTCACCCTGTATCTGATAAAATATTGCACGTTGATTTCTATCAATTACATGATGACAAAGAAGTTACCATGGAAATTCCGGTCAGACTTGTCGGGACGGCTCCTGGCGTTATCGCTGGTGGTAACCTTCGATTCCCTAACAGGAAATTGAAGATCAAAGCCATTCCTGAAAACCTGCCTGATTTCATCAATGCTGATATTTCTGAACTGACAATCGGAGATAAACTGTATGTTACCGAACTCATAAATGATGACTTCACCATCATGCATCCTGAGAACACTGTTGTTGTTCAGGTGAGATTGTCTCGTCTGTCTGTTTCAAGTGGTGTTGAAGATGAAGATGAAGATGAAGAAGAAGGAGAAGCTGCTGAAGGAGAAGCTGCTGAAGGCACTCCGGCTGCTGAAGGCACGCCAGCTGCTGAATAATTTTGAAATAACTGTTCCTAAAAAAGCTTTCCGGTAATCGGGAAGCTTTTTTTTATCTTTATAAGATGAATTTCTTCCAAAAATTGATGTCGGTTTTTAAACCGAAAGAAAAAATTGATCCGGACATGAAAAAATATCTAATTGTTGGTCTTGGAAATACAGGTGAAAAGTATCATAACACAAGGCATAATATAGGGTTCAGTATTCTGGACGACCTGGCCGAAAAAGAACAGACTGCCTTTGAGACCAAACGACTTGGTGACATTGCACGTTTCAAATACAAGGGAAGAACTTTCATCCTTTTAAAGCCTAATACCTTTATGAACCTGAGCGGCAAGGCCGTTCTTTACTGGCAAAAGATTGAAAACATCCCTCTGGAAAACATCCTGGTCGTTACAGACGATCTTAATTTGCCTTTCGGAACCATCCGCATCAAAGCAAAAGGAAGTGCAGGAGGTCATAACGGCCTGACGAACATCAATGAAGTACTTCAAACCCAGCAGTACGCGCGCCTGAGGTTTGGAATAGGAAATGAATACAGCAAAGGGCGGCAGGTTGACCACGTACTTGGCACCTGGGACGAGAACGAAATGAAACTGCTAAAAGAGCGCATCGACAAGGTCACCAAAGCCATTGTTTCGTTTGCCATGGCCGGACTTGCCAATACCATGAATACTTTTAACGGAAAATGACTTATTAAAATCATGCCACCGTACTAGTCAAAAATTGTTCCCATCGATGAGTACAAAACCATATTTTTGTTTAAGCATTTTTAACAAACATTTAAACAAGAATATTTCTGCAATCGCCAATTCCTGTATATATTTGTTCAAATCAATGATTTAAGTTAAAAAAGACCGTAATCAGCCAATGAACTATAGACGTTTATGCCAAACACCAAAATGACCTTAAGATTATTTCCTTTTTTAATAATCGCCTTATCAATGCTGGCTTCTTTCACTACCTGGTCCCAAAACGTACCTGTACAGGTATATGGCACTGTTCTCGATCAGGCAAGCCAGCAGCCTATCCCTTTTGCCACAATCAATATTCTGAACAGTTCAACACAGCAAAGCCTTACGGGAACTACTACCGATGAAAATGGTGAATTCAAACTGACCACCAGGGGTACTGATTTTTATATTGAAATCAGTTTTATCGGTTTCGAGACCATTAAGCTGAACGATATGAAAATCATAAATAATCAGCTTAACCTGGGTACTATTAATATGGTCGCCGTTAACCTTGCCCTTGATGAGGTACTGATCAGGGCAGAGAAATCGACTACTGAATTCAAATTAGACAGAAGGGTATTCAATGTAGGACAAGACATCAGCTCAACGGGCATGGGTGCCTTGGAAGTATTGAACAATGTTCCCTCCGTAACGGTAAGCATCGAGGGAGATGTGCGCCTGCGTGGTAATTCAGGTGTGCAAATTCTAATTGACGGGAAGCCATCTATTTTGGCCGATGACCCGAGAAATACCCTGGGATCCATCACAGCAGATATGATCGAAAGGATCGAAGTCATTACCAATCCTTCGGCAAAATATGATGCTGAAGGCACAGCAGGGATTTTAAATATCGTACTTAAAAAAGAAGATAAAAAAGGATTGAATGGCTCAATCTCACTGAATACCGGAATACCGGACAATCATAGTGTAGGGGTCAGTCTGAACCGTAGAACAGAACATTTTAACCTGTTTGCACAACTTGGTGTTGGTTACCGCTCCATTCCCACTACCTTCGAAAACAGCAATGTGGACCGCATCAATAATACTACTGTAAACAGTGACGGAAAGGCCTATCGCAATGAGAATTTCTACAATATTATCCTGGGGACAGATTATTATATCGACCCCCTGAATGTGATTACCCTTTCGGGTAATTATGCTATTGATATAGAGGAACAGCCAACAGAAACAAACTTTAGTTCTTATGAATCCAATGACATCCTTGTCTCTCAGTGGACCAGAAAAGAAACCACAGAGGCGACAAATCCGAAGTGGCAATACGAATTACAGTACAAAAGGGAATTTAAGGACAATGAAGACCATACCTTGCTCTTTAGCACTCAAGGCAAGTTTTTCGGCAAAGACCAGGAATCAGAATTTGAAGTAATTCCGGTATTTGGCGAGGATGACTTTAATGACCAACAGACAGAGACCCGTTACCAGCAGGCTGATTATACCTTTAAGCTGGATTACACCAAACCATTTTCAGAAAAAGTAACCATGGAACTCGGCGCCCAGTATGTCATCAACGATGTAGGGAATGATTACAGCGTGCGTGATGAGATCGATGGGGAATGGATCACAAATCCAGATTTGACCAATAATTTTGAATACGATCAAAAGGTTCTGGGTATCTATGGTACCGGATCTTACGAAGGAGATAACTGGGGTATCAAAGCAGGGTTAAGAATAGAAAATACCGATTTGAAAACCCTGCTTACCAACACTGACGAAAAAAACAACCAGAATTATACCGACTTTTTCCCAAGCGCACATGTGTCCTATGAAATAAATGAAAGCATATCCTTGCAAAGTGGTTATTCCAGACGGATCTTAAGACCAAGGTTATGGGATCTGAATCCTTTTTTCAACATCAGGAACGATTATAATATCCGTACAGGAAACCCGAACCTTCTGCCCGAATACACCAACTCTTTTGAAATCACCAGTATTTTTGCATTGAATAGGTTCTCCTTTAATGCCGGGGTTTATCATCTGTACACAACTGATGTCATTGAGAGAGTGACCTATTTTGAAGACAATGTCAGTATTACAACTCCTGAAAATATTGGAACCAACCGTACAACGGGCATGGAAATAAATTTTAAGTACAGCCCAATGAACTGGCTCACTTTTAACGGTGATTTTAACTATGGTTTTTTTACTCGAAACGGTGAATTCGAAGAGCAGTCATTTGATTTTAACGGAGACAAGTGGACCTCAAGACTCACGGGTAAATTTGAATTACCTGCTGATTTTGAACTTGAAGTCACAGGAAACTATCAATCTCCTTATCAAACGGTTCAAAGTGAGGTATCAGGATTCAGCTTTGCTGATCTGGGGCTCAGAAAAAAAATAGCAAAAGGAAAAATTATAATCAATTTCAGTGTCAGGGACGTGTTTGAGTCCCGAATTGGAGAAAGTGTCATTGAGCGACCTGAATTTTACGTTTACAGTTACAGTACTCGGGGCAGGTTTTTCACTCTTGGATTGAGCTATGGCTTTGGAAAAGGTGAGGCCATGAGCTATTCATATTAATGTGTCAGCGGCATCTATTTTTTGTAAATTTATGCTATGGAAAACAGCACCTCCAAACGTTACTGGATCTGGGGTCAGTTTGATCAGGAATCTACGGATGCTTTAACCCTGATCTATAAGAAGGTCAATGAAGTTTTTAAGGGGCCGTTTTTCAATGTCCATATCACCATTTCAGGGCCTTTGGTTTTTTTGGATCAAGATAGCATTGATCGTTTCCTGTCCTTACCTGAAAAATTGCATCCCATAGAAATAATTCCTGATCAATATTCTTTTACCGAAGTTGCGAACAGGTCTTTATTTATCGATATTCAAAAGACAGCCGCCTTGATGAATTTAAAACATGAGATTGACCTGAAATTTAATATCCCAGCTCCTAATTACAGGCCTCATATCAGTTTATTTTATGGTAAAGAAAGTAAAAGCAACAAAATTGAAATAATTTCAAAGCTCCCTGAAATTCCGGATCACATCAAATTGAACAGGCTAAGTTTGGTCCGAACCGATAGAGGTGTTGATCTATGGACTGTTGAACATAAAGTGTTTTTATAGACAGTGATCCTGCCTGACAAGGGAATCACCGAAACAAACAGCCTTATCTCTAAAGCCTTCAACAACTGTCAACTTATCAGTATCGGAATGAAATAAAAGAGTTCTAAAAAGAAGCAGGTTATTTCTTTTTATCAGACCATATAAGTTCCATCTCTTCCAGAGTTTTTCCCTTGGTCTCCGGAACGAACTTCCAAACCACGAAGAGTGCAATAAGCCCCATAAAACCATAGATCCAGTAAGAAAAACCATGATTGAACTTTTCGATCAGAAATGAGTTCTTATCCATCATAGGAAAGGTCCATGAGACCAAATAATTGGAAACCCATTGGGCTGTTACCGCCAGGGCCATGGCTCTTCCCCTTATTTTATTTGGAAAAATCTCTGACAACAGCACCCAGGTCACAGGGCCCCAGCTCATGGCAAAACTCGCCACATACACGAGCATGCATATCAGGCTGAACAAACCCATGGCCTTCGAAAAAAATGCCGTACCTAAGGCAAACATTGAGATTGCCATTCCCGCTGCCCCTAAAAGCATCAGGGGTTTACGACCAAATCTATCAACGGTTTGAATGGCAAGGACCGTGAAAATCAAGTTGACAGCACCCACAACAATGGTTTGTAAAAGAGCAATGTCGGTGGCAGAGCCCATGCTCTTGAAAATTTCAGGAGCGTAGTATAAAACCACGTTGATCCCTACAAATTGCTGAAATACCGATAAAAGGATTCCGATAATAATCACTGAAAAACCAAAAGAGAACAGTTTTCCGGAATGTTGCTTAAAACTGCCTTTGATTTCTTCAAGAATCACTTTGGCTGCTGAGCTCCCATTGACCTTTTCAAGAACCTCCAGGGCCTGCTTTGATTTTCCTTTCATGACCAGCGATCGCGGGGTGTCCGGTACAAATAACAAAAAGACCAAAAAGAGGCTGGCCGGAATAACTTCGGAGGCAAACATCCACCTCCAGCCAGTTTGGTTGAGCCAGTTTTCATCTCCCTGAAGGGCGATGAAATAATTGACAAAATAAACGACAAGCATTCCAAAAATAATGGCAAACTGATTCATGGAAACCAATTTACCTCTTGAAGCTGCCGGGGCAATTTCAGCAATATAAAGAGGAGAAAGCATGGATGCCAGGCCAACCCCAATACCTCCAATAATTCGGTAGACAATAAAAATACTGAAAAAAGTATGGTCTGCCTCCCCAACAGGCCTTATGAAAATTTCGGGCATGGCCGAACCCATTGCACTGATCAGAAAAAGTAGTGCGGCCAAAATCAGTCCATTTTTCCTGCCCAGTTGCTTACTGATGAGTCCTCCGCTGATTCCTCCCAAAACACAGCCGATAAGGGCACTTGATACCACAAACCCCAGTCGGGTATTACTTGACATTTCATCCATGCCATAAGGGAGCACAAAGAATTCTTCCAAAGATCCCACGGTACCCGATATCACGGCTGTATCATAACCGAACAATAAACCCCCCAGGGTGGCGGTCAAGGTAAGTGACATTAAATATTTACGGTTTGATTTTTCCACGATCTTATAAGTACTGGTTAAGTATGTTTTCGAAAAGCTCTTGTTTGCCGCTTTGCAATTTTATCTCGCCGTTTGCTTTGGCCAGGTCGTACAAATCGCTCAGGTTCAATTTACCTTGTTCAAAGTCCTTTCCATGACCCTGATCAAATGAACTGTATCGCTTTTTCCTAAGTGCTTCATACGGAGAATCGGAGATGATTTTATCTGCAATGAGCAAGGCTCTTGCAAAAACGTCTGCTCCGCCAATATGAGCGTAGAACAGATCCTCTAAATCAGTTGAGTTCCTTCTGATCTTGGCATCGAAATTTATGCCCCCACCCTGCAAGCCTCCTGCTTTCAAAAATATAAGCATGGCCTCGGTTACTTCAAGAACATTGTTGGGAAACTGGTCTGTATCCCAGCCATTTTGATAATCACCCCGATTGGCATCGATACTCCCCAGTAAGCCTGCATTGGCGGCAACAGCCAGTTCATGTTGAAAGGTGTGTTGTGCCAGGGTGGCATGATTGACCTCAATATTGATCTTAAAATCATTTTCAAGACCGTACGTTTTGAGGAAAGCAATTGAAGTAGCGGTATCAAAATCATACTGGTGCTTCATGGGTTCCATGGGCTTGGGTTCAATGAAAAAAGTCCCTTTAAAGCCCTCTGCCCTGGCATAATCTCTTGCCATGGCAAGGAATTTTCCAATGTGCTCCTGCTCTCTTCCCATGTCTGTATTCAGTAAAGACATATATCCTTCTCTTCCGCCCCAAAACACATAGTTTTCCCCGTTTAAAGCGATGGTCGTATCCAGGGCCAGTTTTATCTGACCTCCGGCCCAGGCCAAAACCTTAAAATCAGGATTTGAAGCAGCCCCGTTCATAAACCTGGGATGAGAAAAACAGTTGGATGTTCCCCACAGGAGCCTGATTCCTGATGCAGCTTGTTTTCGTTGAAGGTAGTCGGTGATAATTTTCAACCTTTTTTCGGATTCAATAAAAGTCGCACCCTCCTGAATCAGGTCAAAATCATGAAAACAATAATAATCAAATCCCATTTTGCCAATGAATTCAAATGCAGCATCCGCCTTGTCTTTTGCTGCCTGAACCGGATCGGTACTCTTATCCCATTCAAATGAACGGGTTCCAGGGCCAAACGGATCCCCTCCCTGACCACAGAAAGTATGCCAGTAAGCAACGGCGAATTTGAAATGGTCGCGCATGGACTTTCCGGCAACAATTTGATCCGGATTATAATATTTAAAGGCCAGTGGGTTATCTGATTCTTTACCTTCAAATTTTATTTTATCAATTCCTTTAAAGTATGTTTTGTTTCCAAATGTGATCATGACAGCTTTATTTAAGTATTAGGTTTAATTCCTTCTTCCAGTTTTTATATGCCTCCAGATAAGGCTCCTTGTTTTTGATCGGGGTATGGGTCATAACGTGATCGTTGTCCATGATATATTGGCCAAATGACCCAAAGTCACCATGTACCAGTGCGCCGGCCCGTGCTGCTCCAATGGCCCCAGTGGTCTTGTAAATTTCTATTTCGTGCCCTATCAAAGTAGCGATCGTATTGGCAAAGATTTCTGACCTGAACAAATTGTCGTTTCCCGCACGGATCACATTTACTTCAATCCCGTCAGACTTTAATATTTCAACGCCGTATACAAAAGAAAAAGCAATTCCTTCGAGCGCAGCCCTGCAAATATGCGCCTTTGTGTGATTATTCAAATTGACATTCACCAATCGGGTTCCAATATCCTTGTTATCAAGCATGCGCTCGGCACCGTTTCCGAAAGGGATCAGGCATACACCATCTGAGCCTACATCAATATCCGTGGCGAGATGGTTCATTTCTTCATAAGAAGCCACATCGAGATTGTTGAGCAGCCATCTGTATTGAATTCCTGCCCCATTGATGCATAACAATTTCCCTATCCTGGGATCCTTGCCTTTTGTGTAATTCACATGGGCAAAATTATTTACCCTTGAACTTTCTTTAACCGATAAATTGTTAGTTATGGCATAAACCACTCCTGAGGTGCCACCCGTAGCAGCGACTTCTCCCGGTTGAAAAACATTGAGTGACAGGGCATTATTTGGCTGGTCACCGGCACGATATAAAATTGGTATTCCTGCTGCTATTCCGCTTTCTCGCGCGCCTTTTTGATCTACCTTTCCTTGTATTCCGAAAGTATCTACAATATCCGGGATCAAAGATTTGTCTATTCCATAAAAATCGAGCAGAGATTGCGCAATGGATTCATTTTCAAAATCCCAAAAAATCCCTTCAGACAGCCCTGAAATAGTCGTTTTGATCTCATTGGTCAATCTAAACGCAATATAATCACCCGGAAGCATGAACTTATGAATCTTCTTGTACAGATCGGGTTCATTCATTTTGACCCATTTCAATTTTGATGCGGTAAAATTAGAAGGGGAGTTCAAATATTGTCTGTTACAGGTTTCTTTACCTATTGCCGCAAAAGCTGCTTCACCAATTTCCACGGCCCTGCTATCGCACCAAATAATAGATTTTCTCAGCGTTTCTCCATTTTTATCAACGAGCACCAGACCGTGCATCTGATATGAGATACCGATTCCTTTGATCTGGGTTCCAGAAACCTTATGCGTTTTTTTAA
>CBDUAP010000049.1:0-15513 GCA_965365165.1 uncultured Flavobacteriaceae bacterium | reverse complement strand
CCTGCCACTCGGTCGTTTTTGGGTTGAAAACCACGGCCAGAGCAAATTTTGACAGTCTTGCCTCTATATATCTTGAAGCTGCAGCTCTGTCACCGGTAAGGATATTCCCCCAGTTGCCCTGCATGTCAATTAAAAGTTCTTTTTGGCCCAATTGGACCATAGCGTCTGCAATGCTGGCGTCACCGTGAGGATGGTATTGCATCGTATGCCCAACGAGATTGGCAACTTTGTTGTACCTGCCGTCATCGAGGTCCTTCATAGACTGCATGATCCTTCTTTGCACCGGTTTAAAACCGTCATTGATGCCAGGGACGGCTCTTTCCAAAATCACATAGGAAGCATAATCAAGGAACCAGTCTTCATACATTCCCGTTATTTTGGTAATGGTATCCTCGTTCTGATTTAAATCGTGCTCTTTATCTTCTTGTTCAGCCATTGATGCCTCTTCAGATTTTATTAGTTTTCCTCGATCAAGTCCAACTCGACCTTTAGGTTGTTGATGATGAATTTTTGTCTTTCAGGTGTATTCTTACCCATATAGAATTCCAAGAGCTTGTCAATTGAAGTTTCTTTGTTCAGCATGACCGGATCCAGCCTGATATCCTTTCCGATAAAGTGTATGAATTCATTTGGGGAAATTTCTCCAAGTCCCTTAAATCTTGTCACTTCAGGTTTGCCCTTCAGTTTTTTCAAGGCCCGCTGCTTCTCATTTTCCGAATAACAGTAGAATGTTTCTTTTTTATCCCTTACTCTAAAAAGAGGGGTCTCCAGGATATAGAGATGACCTTCCTTGATGACTTCGGGAAAGAACTGAAGGAAAAATGTGATCAAAAGCAATCTGATATGCATTCCGTCAACATCAGCATCCGTGGCAATTACAATATTGTTATACCGCAAATTTTCGATACCGTCTTCAATATTGAGGGCAGCCTGCAAAAGGTTAAACTCCTCATTTTCATAAACGATCTTCTTGCTCAGGCCATAAGAGTTCAAAGGTTTGCCCTTTAAGCTGAAAACGGCCTGTGTGTTTACATCTCTTGATTTTGTTATAGAACCGCTTGCTGAATCTCCCTCGGTGATGAACAGACTGCTGTCAAGGCGGTCATCCTTTTTCATGTCGTTCAGGTGAATCCTGCAATCCCTTAATTTTTTATTGTGCAGACTCGCTTTTTTAGCCCTTTCCCTGGCAATTTTTCGAATCCCGGAAAGTTCTTTCCGTTCCTTTTCGGCCTGCATTATCTTTTTGAGGATCTTCTCTGCGGTTTCAGGATTTCTGTGCAGGTAATTGTCAAGTCTTCTCTTGACAAAATCACTGATAAAGGTTCTTACAGTGGGTAGGCCACCTCCCATTTCGGTAGAGCCCAGCTTGGTTTTGGTCTGGCTTTCAAATACGGGTTCCATCACTTTGATGCTGATGGCGCAAACAATCGATTTCCTGATATCAGAAGCATCAAAATTCTTGCCGAAAAACTCCCTTATGGTTTTAACTATTGCTTCTCTGAATGCATTTTGATGCGTACCGCCCTGGGTTGTATGCTGCCCGTTAACAAAAGAGTGGTACTCTTCGCTGTATTGTGATTTACTGTAGGTCAGGGCAACCTCAATGTCGTTATCAAGAAGATGAATGATAGGGAAGAGTTTGGACTCTTCTGCGATATTCTCGTCAAGCAGGTCTTTCAAGCCATTTTCAGACCGGTACTTCTCACCATTAAAGATCACCGTAAGACCTGTGTTGAGGTACACGTAATTTTTGATCATCTTAACGATGTATTCGTTTCTGAACTTATAATGCGGGAAAATATCAAGGTCAGGTATAAAGGATACTTTCGTGCCTTTTCTGCTGGTTGAAGGTTCTTGAGGCAAGTCATTGACAAGTATTCCCTGCTCAAATTCGGCTATTTTCGACGAGTTATCTCTGATAGACTGAACCTTAAAATAGGAGGAAAGGGCATTTACAGCCTTGGTGCCCACCCCGTTGAGACCAACTGATTTTTTAAAAGCCTTTGAGTCATACTTGCCTCCGGTATTCATTTTGGATACCACGTCCACCACCTTGCCAAGCGGAATGCCACGACCGTAATCGCGAACCGTAACCATGTTGTTTTTCACAGAGATTTCAATGGTCTTGCCCGCACCCATGACATATTCATCAATAGAATTGTCAAGTACCTCCTTGATCAGGATGTATATACCATCATCAGGGGCTGTTCCGTCACCAAGTTTACCGATGTACATCCCAGGACGCATTCTGATGTGTTCCTTCCAGTCTAGCGAACGAATATTGTCTTCTGTATATGAAGTTTGGTCTGACATTAAGATTTTGGATTATGTAGCTGTGCTAAAGTAGTAATTACGCCATTAAAATGAAATAGTAGTTCAAATTTTTATTAACACAGTAATTAAGAGTTGCTATGTGCATTAATTTGTTATTTTTACTGGGATTATCGATTCAGAAACAATGAAAAAGCACATTCCCAATCTTTTTACTTTATTGAATTTATTTTCAGGAATGATAGCGGTTCTTATGGCCGCAACCGACGATTTGGTTTTGGCTGCCTATTTTGTTTTTTTAGGAATTTTCTTTGATTTTTTTGATGGATTTTTTGCCAGAAAATTCCAGGTTCAGGGTGAACTGGGGAAGCAGCTGGATTCTCTGGCTGATTTAGTCACTTCAGGTGTTGTACCAGGTATTGTGATGTTTCAGATGATGCTTTATGCCACCAAAAAGAAATGGTTAATGGAACTGAGCTCAGAAACAGGGAGTTGGCAGGAATACCAGGAAACCTTTTATTTTTTCATTCCATTTCTCGGGATCGTTATTACCCTTGCCGCAGCTTACCGACTGGCCAACTTCAATATTGATGAACGACAGACCAGTTCATTCATTGGCTTGCCTACTCCGGCATTTTCTATTTTCGTGCTGTCGCTTCCTTTGATTTTGTTTTATTCTGAGCATGCCTTCTTTACACAGGCCTTGCAAAATATTTATGTTTTGATTGGAATAACATTCACCGGATCCTATTTAATGAATGCTGAGATCCCTTTGTTCTCGCTGAAATTTAAAAACTATGGTTGGAAAGGAAATGAGGTAAAATACATTTTTCTTTTAGCGACCCTGGTTTTATTGATCGGCTTAAAAACAGTTGCGATACCCTTGGTCATCATACTTTATATTTTTCTTTCTGTGGCAGGGAATTATGTCAACAAAAAAAGGATTTAAAATAAATTAAATCCTTGTTATGCAATTTTTTAAATAATTTAACTTATTTTTTTGGTTTAAATGAAAAATGTTGCCCGCCAATGGATGCTTCATACATCAATCCTCCTTTGGTTTGTGTAAATACAGCCATCCCCCCTTTGAATGCAATATCAACCGAGGCACCGGCCGTAATCGCCACTGCAGAGGCCTGCCCATCGAATTTCACTTTTTTATTGGTGAATTTCTTGTAAGCCGTTTCATTTTCAAAAAAGATGACCTCCATATACTGTTGACCTCCTAATTGAAATCCAATGGTGGCCTGGCTCAAGGTTGACTCCCCGGTGGGCACATGTCCTTTGAATACGATTCCTTTACCTCCGGCACCACCGATTCCGATCGCTCCTTTTGTAACTCTTGGAAATACGGCATAACCATAAGACTTGTCCTTAAAAGACTGAAGCTTAGGTGCTTTTTCAATCATCGTTGCCAATGCTTTTTCAGAATCTTCAATCAGATCAGCTTTCCAGCCACCAACCTGCGCCGCAAGGCTCATCGAGGTAAACACTACGAGCATCATAGCAATGGCCTTAAATGAATTTATATCAATTGTTTTCATGGATATGGATTTAGAATTAAATTATATCAAATTTAAGGAATTTTCAACGATCTGGATTCAAGTCTGAGTACGTTTTTTTAAAAATAAAATAAGAATTCAATTATTATTTCTTGCCATATATTTCAATTTAATGATCAGTTTATCAATGTGAAACGCCTGTTTTTACTAGATTTTGATGAAAAAAATAAGAATTCAATACAATTTATGGTGCTTTTTTCTGTTATCTGAGTGTTATTATATAATGATTTAAATCTTCTCCCTGTTTTGTCATTATTTTTTTCAACGTTACCGTTTAATTAAATAAGTGTTATGAAAACAGAATTCCAAACCCAATACCTTCAGTATTTATTTTTGTTGCTTTTTATGAGCTCTTTCGCAAGCTGGGCTCAAACTACAGTACCTTTTCAAAAAAGATATGAAACTGCCGGAATCAACGGGGATCTTACCATTATCGGAAATTCAATCGTGGGAGAATCTGTTGATACTCCGTATAATGGTGATACGCAAAACAATTTCATAGACATGGTCTTTATCGATATTGATAATGACCCTTCCACATTTAGTTCAAGTAGTGCAACTTTTAATACGAGTAATTGTAATCGTGTTGTATATGCCGGGCTTTACTGGGGAGCTATAGCGACTCCTGCAACCCCCTTACCAGAGCAGATTAAATTCAAAATACCGGGAGGATCCTATCAGGACCTAACGGCCGATACTGCCATTGACAGGATTTACTATAAAGATGTAACCAATCTTTTGAGTGCGTTGAACAATCCTTCCGGAGAATATTTCGTAGCCAATGTGAGCTCAACAGAAGGCATCAATTCATCTGCAGGATGGTCTTTGGTCATCGTTTATGAAGACGCCAACGAATCAAGAAAATATATATCAACATTTGACGGATTTTCGGCGGTAAGAAACGAACCTAACAACGAGGTGGATTTTAATTATTCAGGTTTTACCACGCCTCCTTCAGGGCCGGTCGAGGGTCGGGTAGGAGTTGCGGCACTCGAAGGTGATCTGGGCTGGTTTGGTGATCAAATGCTTTTCAAGTCAGACGGCAATGCAAACTTTACAGCATTATACGATGCCGAAAACAACGTTGATAATTTTTTTAACAGTAAAATAACGAAAGACGGTGCACAGGTGACAGACAGGAACCTGAACAGCACCAATACCCTAGGCTGGGACCAGAAACTTTTGAATCTAACCGATTTAAACCCCGGAAACACCTTGATTGGTAACGGAGAAACAGGGGCAACGGTAAGAGTAACCAATAATATAGGGGGAGATCATATCTATACTTTCCTCAATACCTTTGCCATCAATATCATTGAGCCCAATCTTCAGGTGATCACAAGTGTTGAAGATACATCCAACGACCCAATCACCTATCAGTCTCCGGTGGCTTTGGGGTCTACGGTTTGGTATAATATTGACTTCAGAAACATTGGAACCGACAATGCTCAAAATACTTATATCCTTAATACTTTGCCCATCAACGTAACACTTGATGAGGCCTCAATTGAGCTTCCTTCTGGAGTGACCTACACCTATAATGAGGCTTCTAGAGAATTGAGATTTGAAATAGATAATTCACTGGTTGAGCGTAAGATATTGTCAGAATCACATACCATACGTTATCAGGTAACTGCATCTAATGATTGTTTTGACTATACGGATGCCTGTACCAATTTATTGCAAAACAGCATTTCATCTTATTACGATGGTGAAACTTCAGGTCAAAACGTTTCCGGCCAGCCAGGATTATACGGCATCAATGGATGTGGCCTTGGTAAAGTAGGGTCCATGGATCTTTTTGTCGATACGAGTTCCTGTTCGTTTGACTCTGAACTGTTCTTCTGTAACAATACGCTCAGCTTCTCAGGAGACGAGGGTTATGATACCTATATCTGGACAGATGAAGGCGGGAATGTGATTGGAAACAACAAGGAATTGACAGTTAATGGTGCAGGAGTCTATACGGCAACGCAAAGAAGAACAGGTTGTACAGAAACCATAAGAGTGGTCACTGTTCTTGGCCTTGATGTTACCGTAGATCCTTCTGATGCTTTGTGTAAAGACAGCAACGGTAAAGTTGAAGTGACGGTAAATGAAGATTCAAGTCAATACACCTTTGAATTGTATAAAAATGGAAGCATGGTCAATTCTATTGTAAAAACCATGAATAATCATGTATTCACAAATATAGATATCGGTAATTATCAGGTGAAATCCATTAATGCAGACGGTTGTTTTGACATCTCAGAATTTTCTATAGATGAGCCTACTTTGCTGACATCGACTTCAAACAAGCTTTATAATATAACAACTTGTAACGGAGAAATTCTGAACGGAAGTCTTGAAGCCAGTGGGGCAGGAGGTACTCCTCCTTATGAGTATAGCATTGATGGAGGTCAAACTTATCAATTGGAAAATTATTTTTCTGTGGCGACTGAAAAAACGTATGAGGTCACTGTGAAAGATGCCAACGGTTGCACAAGTGTGACCAATGTGGATGTAGGATTTGATCCTGAAATAGAATACACCATCACAGAAGAAGACGTCATCTGTGTAGGTGACAGCGATGGAAGGATCAGTATAGATGTGACCAATGACCAGGGTTATCAGGTGAGCTATAGCATGGACGGTGTGAATTATAAGACAAACCCGAATTTTACAGGATTGACCAATGGGGTTTATGACCTTTGGATCAAAAAGGAAAATGAATTCCATGTTTGTGAGACCCAGCAAACCGTCGAGCTGGAGCAACTGATCTACCTGGAGCTCAAAGCCGAGACTGATTTTTCATGTGAAGGCGCCAGTAATATCATTATTGCCTCTGTAGATCCGATTTATGAGGGTGAGGTCAATTATATTCTTGATGGCAGCCTGACACAGTCATCCGGTATATTTGAAAATGTATCTCAGGGAAAACATTCGGTTACCGTAAGCCATAAGGAATTTGGTTGTGCTGACACCCCTGTTGAAGTTCTTGTTGAGCAATATGTGCCCATCACTTTTGAAGTAGTGGAAACTGATATCAATGAGTATACGGTTGTGGCAAGTGGCGGAGAGCCCGGATATGAATACAGTTTTGACAATGCCGATGATTTCAGCGCCAATAATATCCTTGATTTAAAGAATTCAAGAGAAACCAGAGACTATGTTTTCTATGTCAAGGACCAGCGAGGCTGTGTTGCCGAAAAAACTATTTTCCTTGAATTCCTTGATATTGTGATTCCTGATTTCTTTACTCCGGAAGGAGATGGAATCAATGAAACCTGGTATCCTATAAACATAGAGATATACCCAAAGATCACTGTAAAGATCTTTGACAGGTACCAGCGGTTGATTGCCAGTTATGAGGGCAATACAAAAAGCTGGAATGGAAATTACAAGGGTAAACAGCTGCCAAGCGGAGATTACTGGTACGTTGTCAGGTTAAATGAGGCATCAGACAACCGAGAATTTAAAGGAAATTTCAGTTTAGTTAGATAAGAGGTCATGAAAAAAATAATTATTATCATCATATTAATGGTAGCATCCCTGTCTAACGCACAGGAGTTCAAGCTAACGCCTTATACGCAGTACCTGGTTGAAAATCCGTTTTTGATTTCGCCGGCCTATGCGGGAGACAGCGAGATGAACAGGTTAAGGCTAACGAGTGCCTTTCAGTGGGTAGGCCTGAGTGATGCGCCAAATACGCAAACCCTGTCATACGATGCTCATATTCTCGAAAAATCAGGAATTGGAGGCATCATCTATTTTGATAAGAATGGTAATACGTCACAGCTGGGCGGACAACTTTCCTTTGCCCATCATTTGACCATCAACACGTCAAATGAGCAGTATATTTCGTTCGGGTTGTCTTATAAATTCACCCAGTTCAAGATTGATGTATCAAATTTTGACAATCCCAATGAAGATCCTAACGTGGGGGCTGATATTTCCTCCCATAATTCAAATTTTGACGCTGCATTTTTATACAAGATACAAAGGTTTTATTTCAGTTTTAACGCAGCAAATATTTTAAATAAAAGCGTCAAGGCATTTGATGAATCTGAACCCAAAAAATTAAGAAATTACTATATCTATACCGGATATGTTTTCGAATTGGACGACGGACTTATTGAACTAGAGCCTTCGATCTATTTCAAATATTATGAAAGTGACGCGCGTTCCACCTCTGATTTGAACATAAAAGTCAAAAAAATCACTGATGACGGGTATTTTTGGGCTGGTTTTAGCACAAGGTTCTTGAATGACCAAAGCTTTGATCCTCTGGCAGTTGTGCCACTTTTAGGCCTGAAAAAGAAAGATTTTTACGTTGGATATGCATTTCAATACAATATTAATGAAGCAAATGAGTTAAATCATGGAGGGACACATATGCTGACACTCGGATACGATTTTGAATCCAGAAGAGGCAGTCCCAGATGGTAAAGCTAGAAAAAGAAAAAAATTGTAGATTATAAATTTTCACTGCTATGAAAAAGATAAAAATAATTCTGTTTTTAATGTTGTTCGTTATATTGAGTTTTTCAACTTTCGGATAATTTCGGATAGGAATGAGACTACTCCCCGTCAGCCATAATCATTAAACATGTTAATCAAAAGGACAATGAAAAGTTTAAAAATCATTTTAGCGGTATTATCTCTGACACTCTTTAGTGTTCAGGGCGGTTTCGCTCAAACGGAGCCTCAGACGGAAAAAGAAGTTTTAAAAACAACCAAAGAGAAAACGCCTCAAAAGGTGAAGGAATCTTTAAAGGATTATTCAAATTATAAAATTGCCAATGAGGTAACTCTTGTCAGGAAAAGGGACACTGAAATTTATAAGTTCAAAGTAGAAAAGGGAAGTTGGTCGCATTATTTACTGATCAATGAAACCGGAAAAATCATAGGAATAGAAACAGGTGAACATTAAAGCTTAAAGTCATCTGGAAAAATTTTTTGATAAATTTTTCAGATTTGTTTGTATGTATGCCCTATTACCAACCGGTAATAGGGTTTTTTTACAAATTGAGCTTTTTCTTCCGCTCTTTTAATTCAAAAGTTTCACCCAAATATACCTTACGCACGAGTTCGTCATCAGCCAGTTCTTTCGGTGACCCCTCTTTCAGGATTCCGCCTTCAAACATGAGATAGGTTTTGTCAGTAATGGCCAAAGTGGCCTGTACATCGTGATCAGTGATCAAAATGCCTATGTTACGGTCTTTTAAGTGGGCCACAATGCTCTGAATATCTTCAACTGCGATTGGATCAACTCCCGCAAAAGGCTCATCAAGCAAAATAAATTTAGGATCCGAGGCGAGAGCACGCGCAATTTCTGTTCTTCTTCTTTCGCCACCTGATAGCAAGTCTCCTCTATTTTTCCTGACATGGTTCAGGCTGAATTCTTCAATCAGGGATTCCAGTTTTTCCTTTTGTTCGGCCTTACTTAGTTCTGTGAACTGAAGTACTGACATGATATTGTCTTCTACGGAGAGTTTTCTGAATACTGAAGCTTCCTGTGCCAGATATCCAATACCCCTTTGGGCGCGCTTGTACATGGAATCATTCGTAATTTCAACATCGTCCAGGTATATCCTTCCTTCATTGGGTTTGATCATGCCCACAATCATGTAAAAAGAAGTTGTCTTACCTGCCCCGTTGGGACCTAGCAATCCAATGATCTCACCTTGTTCAACTTGAAGAGAAATGCTTTTTACAACTTTTCTGTTCCCGTACATTTTCATAATATTTTCGGCTCTCAGGATCATATTGAATTTACTTTTTTTTGTATTTATCGTTAAGGCCTTTTCCCTGATCAATCATAGGAAGAATTTTTTTTAACCTGTCGCTTATTGTTTTCTCTCTTTTTGCAGTTGCAATATATTCAGCGTATTCTCTTTTTTTGCCCGGAGGAAATGTTGAGAATTGTTTTGCCGTGGCTTGATTTTCCTTTAAAACTGCTGCTAATGCTTCCGGGATGATAACCTTATTTGACTTATTTTGAATTTTTACTGATAATCCTTTTTTATGGTTGTCTATTGTTTCCTGAAGATAACTTTTTAATACTTTTTCATTGATGTCTTCCGCTGTGTAAAGGTGTAGCTGCCTCATCGCTTTTGTCTTACCCTCCTGGGCATTGTGGAGCAGTTTTTCCGGATCGCTGAGCAGTGCTCCCTGAAAGAACCATATTCCGACATGTTTTTTAAAAGCCCCGATGCCAACGAGGTTTTTTTTATCAAAGCTATAGGTGGGCATACCCCATTTAATGTTTTCCTCGAAAGGATGCATCATAATTATTTCTCTGAGTTTAAAGAGTAATTCAGCATGGATCTGTTGCCCGGCAATATAAGTTTGAACGTCCATTTTTTGTTCCATTGGTTATTTGTTCACCAATTCTTTTGAAGCCTCCTTGTTTTGTTTTCGAATGATAAATTTAGAGATTTTTATACTAACCTCGTATAGAATGACCATAGGGATGGCCACAATGACCTGACTGATAATGTCAGGTGGTGTTATGATCGCCGCAAGAATCAGGACCAGAACAAGGGCATACTTCCGGTATTTCTTTAAAAACTCGGGTGTGACAAGTCCCATTTTAGTCAAAAAGTAAATGATGATTGGCAACTCAAAAATAAAGCCTGAGGACAAGCAGGAAGCCTTTAAGAGCCCCGTATAGGAACTCAGGTCAAAATTGTTTCTGACTTCGTCTGCCACCCTGTAACTGCCTAAAAAGTTGATTGAAAGCGGCGTGATCACAAAATACCCAAACAAGATCCCGACAAAAAACAAAAAAGAAGTTATGATGATGAAGCTCCTGGCATTCTTTTTTTCATTTTCATAAAGAGCGGGTTTTATAAACTTCCATACCTCCCAGATGATATATGGAAAAGCCATGACAAAACCAAAGGCGATCGAGGTCCAGATATGCGCCGAAAATTGTCCGGCCATGGTTCTGCTCTGCACGATAAAGGGTATTTCTTCGATACAGAACCCATCTGTACCAAGACTTTTGGATACAGAACATAAAAACCTGTAAGTAAAAAATGAAGGATCCTTTGGGGCAAGCAGAATGGTGTTAAAAATAAAATCCTTCATCATAAAAGCCACCATGGCGAAGGCTAATATTGATAAAGAAGATCTTACTAAGGTCCATCTTAAAACTTCAAGATGGTCTAAAAAGGACATTTCCTCTTTTGGTTCACTCATGGTTCATGGTTTAAATTTTCTGATATAATATGTATGCTAAAAACTGATCTTTGCTCATTCCTGTTTAGGATCACTTATATCAAATAATTCCTTCTTTTAACAAATCGTGAAAATGAACGACACCAATGTATTGG
Organism: uncultured Flavobacteriaceae bacterium; assembly: GCA_965365165.1. Lineage (GTDB taxonomy): Bacteria > Bacteroidota > Bacteroidia > Flavobacteriales > Flavobacteriaceae > Lutimonas. The sequence goes on along the minus strand of CBDUAP010000049.1, from coordinate 4,361 downwards.
TCATTTTCAGAAACCAGGATTTGTGTAATATTATTTTTTTGCATGATATCAAGTGCCATGACCGCCATGGTATCAGCATTGACCTGAATGGGGTCTGCACTCATGATATCAGCTGCCGTCAAATCACTGATATCCGTATTCTTTTCAAGCATACGCCTCAGGTCCCCATCTGTGATGATACCTATAATCCTGCCATCTTCAACGACAGCAGTTGTTCCTAATCTTTTTTTGGATATCTCTACAATGACATCCTTTACCGAGGTATTTCTGTAGACTTTCGGAGCTTCATTGTGGGCAACGATTTCATCAACTCTCAAATACAACCTTTTACCCAGGGTACCGCCGGGATGGTATTTTGCAAAATCCTTGCTTGAAAAATCTTTTAAATTCAGCAAGCAAATGGCAAGGGCATCTCCAATAACCAATTGTGCGGTTGTACTGGTGGTAGGCGCCAAATTGTTCGGGCAGGCCTCTTTTTCCACATAGGAACTCAGGGTATGATCAGCCTGTTTGCCTAAAAAAGATTCCGGATTTCCGGTAATGGCAATGATCTCATTGCCATAATTTTTAATCAATGGCAACAATACTTTGATCTCAGGTGTGTTACCGCTTTTAGAGATGCATATCACGACGTCTGATTTCTGTATATTTCCAAGGTCCCCATGAATGGCATCTGCGGCATGCATGAAAATAGCCGGAGTTCCGGTTGAATTCATAGTTGCCACTATCTTGGCCGCAATATTCGCACTTTTTCCAATTCCTGTTACGATGACCCTGCCTTCTGATTTGTAAATCGTCATAACAGCCTTCTCGAAGTCTTCATTCACAAGATCTGCCAGGTTTTTTATGGCATCCGCTTCGATGAGAATTGTATCTTTTGCAGTCTGTAAAATGTTTTTGTCCTTTATCAATACTTTGTATTTATTTTTAAAAATAATATATTATATTTATAGTATGATCGAATAAGTTTAAGGATCGTAAATTCGAGCCACTGACTCCCCCTCTAAAATTTGGCACTAAAGTTGCAAAAATATTCAAAAATAGATTAATAAGAGGATGAAAGTAACAAAAATTAACTTACAGGATTATTTGAAAAAATATTTCGGTTTTAGTAAGTTTAAAGGTTTACAGAAAGATGCTATTGAAAGTTTGATTGAAGGTAATAACACCTTCGTCGTTATGCCCACGGGAGGTGGGAAATCATTAATTTACCAATTGCCCGCGCTTATTCTGGAAGGAACGGCAATCGTGGTTTCACCCCTCATCGCTTTAATGAAGAATCAGGTGGATGCCATCAGGGGAATATCATCAGAGCACGGCATCGCCCATGTTCTGAATTCATCATTGAACAAAGGGGAGATTGCCAAGGTTAAGAGCGACATAGAGAATGGTATTACGAAACTATTGTATGTGGCCCCTGAATCACTTACCAAAGAAGAGAATATTGAATTTCTCAAAAAACAGAAAATTTCTTTTTTTGCCATCGATGAGGCCCATTGTATTTCTGAATGGGGTCATGATTTCAGACCTGAATACAGGAACCTTAAAAATATCATACACAAGATCGGTAACTTTCCGATCATCGGACTTACGGCAACCGCAACTGAAAAGGTACAGGAAGATATTTTAAAAAATCTCGGGATTACGGAAGCAAGGACTTTTAAGGCATCCTTTAACAGGGCCAACCTTTTTTATGAAGTCAAACCGAAATCAAAAGACGTTGATAAAGATATTATCAGGTTTATAAGAAATTATCAGGGAAAGTCAGGGATCATCTATTGCTTGAGCAGAAAAAAAGTAGAAGAGATTGCACAGGTGCTTCAGGTGAACGGTATTAAAGCGGTTCCTTATCACGCAGGCCTTGATGCCAAGACTCGAGCCAAACACCAGGACATGTTCCTCATGGAGGATATTGATGTTGTGGTGGCGACAATTGCCTTTGGAATGGGAATCGACAAGCCCGACGTTCGATTTGTGATCCATCACGATATTCCCAAGAGCCTGGAGAGTTATTACCAGGAAACAGGAAGGGCCGGCAGAGATGGGGGCGAAGGGTATTGCCTGGCATATTATTCTTATAAGGATATTGAAAAACTTGAAAAATTTCTTTCCGGAAAACCTGTAGCAGAGCAGGAAATTGGTAACGCATTATTACAGGAAGTGGTTTCCTATGCTGAGACTTCCATGTCGAGAAGAAAATTCCTGCTGCATTATTTTGGAGAAGAATTTGATGAAGTAAATGGAGAAGGGGCAGATATGGATGACAACATGCGCAATCCCAAGAAGAGAACTGAGGCCATGAAAGAGGTTCAGACCCTGCTGACAGTGGTGAAAAAAACCAAAGAAGAATATCGTGCCAAGGAGATCATCAACACGCTTATAGGAAAGGAAAATGCACTACTGGTATCTCATAAGACGCATTTGCAATCTATTTTTGGCATCGGTAAAGAAAATGATGATAAGCACTGGATGGGTTTGATCAGACAAGTCATTGTTGCCGGTTTGTTGAAAAAAGAGATAGAACAGTATGGGGTGCTGAAGCTTTCAGAGGAAGGAAAAGCCTTTTTGAAAAAGCCATATTCCTTCATGATGACGGAGGACCATGTTTATAATGAAGAAAACGATTCCGGTATCATCGTCAATTCGAAAGGTGCAGGTGCCAGTGTTGATGAAGAGTTGATGGCGCTTTTAAAAGATCTCAGAAAAAAGGTATCCAAAAAATTAGGCGTTCCCCCATTTGTCGTTTTTCAGGATCCTTCGTTGGAAGACATGACCTTGAAGTACCCGGTCAATATGGCTGAACTTTCAAATGTTCATGGTGTTGGCGATGGAAAGGCAAAAAAATACGGAAAGGAATTTGTTGATTTAATCAGTGTTTATGTAGATGAAAATGATATTACAAGACCGGATGACCTTATTGTCAAAAGCACAGGTGTCAATTCAGGATTGAAGCTGTATATCATCCAAAACACGGATAAAAAACTGCCACTTGCAGATATTGCTCATTCAAAAGGCCTTGAAATGGGAGAATTGGTAAAGGTGATGGAGCAGATCATTTATTCGGGTACAAAGATTAATATAGATTACTGCATTGATGAGTTGCTGGATGAAGATCAGCAGGAAGAAATACTCGATTATTTTATGGAAGCTGAAAGTGACAGAATACAGTTGGCGCTGGACGAATTTGATGGAGATTACGATGATGAAGAACTCAGGTTGATGCGGATCAAATTTATAAGTGAAGTTGCCAATTAAAATTGAGCAGAAAAATATTTATGGATAAAAACGAGAAAAAGGTCGAACCGGAAAAGAGGGATAAAAAAAGGATTAATGAAAAGTTTTATCTTCAGGAACTGGAAAAATTGCAGATTGAACTGGTAAAATTGCAGGACTGGATTCAGCACAAAGGACTAAAAGTTGTCGTTATCTTTGAAGGAAGGGATGCTGCCGGAAAGGGAGGTGTCATCAAAAGAATCTCTCAGAGTCTTAACCCACGGGTTTGTAAAATTGTAGCGCTGGGAACACCTTCCAGTAAAGAAAAATCCCAATGGTATTTTCAACGTTATGTTCAGCATTTGCCCAGCGCGGGCGAAATGATACTGTTTGATCGAAGTTGGTATAACAGGGCAGGAGTAGAGCATGTGATGGGTTTCTGTACCCAGGAAGAATATAACGAATTCATGCGTTCATGCCCGGAATTTGAAAGGATGTTGATCAGATCAGGGATCATTCTCCTAAAATATTGGTTTTCTGTTTCTGATGAAGAGCAGGAAAGAAGGTTCAGGTCAAGGATCAATGATCCTATGAAGGGCTGGAAGCTCAGCCCGATGGACCTTAAATCAAGAGAGAATTGGCTGGAATACAGTAGAGCAAAGGATGAAATGTTTAAATACACGGATACAAAACAGTCGCCATGGTATGTTGTTGCAGCAGACAATAAAAAAAGAGCAAGATTAAATTGTATCCATCATTTGTTGAGCAAAATTAATTACGAGGAAATAGAGCGTGAAAAAATTGCCCTTCCCCCGAGGAAAGAAGACAAGGGCTATATACGTACTCCCTTTGCGAACCAGACCTTTGTTCCCGAAAAATACTAATGCTTATAAACTAATAAAAGCCACCCCGAACCCTATCAATATGGCAATAAACTTTTGAAGATTAAAGCTGTGATTTTCAGAGGTTTCGAATAGAATTGCTGTTGATATATGTAGAAACACACCTATAATAATGGCGTTTATATAGTTTTCATAACTATGTATAATTGGAAAATTGCCTGCTACCCAACTCCCCAAGGGGCTCATAAAAGCGAATAGAAGCAAGAATAGCAAGGGAAGAAAGAGTTGGCGAGATAAGGGTAACAA
>CBDUAP010000048.1:0-15597 GCA_965365165.1 uncultured Flavobacteriaceae bacterium | reverse complement strand
ATGTATCTGAAGAGTTTAAGCTTAAAATGGTCATTAAATGTAGTTGGGGCCTTAGTAACTAAAAATTAATAAATCTGACATGTTCAGTTAACACTAAAAAGAGATTTTTGAACATATCTTTTTATATCATTAAATTGGTATACGTTTTGTTTCGAATTGCCGGTAAGAAATTACCGGCTTTTTTTATCCGATCAAAGTCAAGGTAAATGGATAAGATCTAAGAATCTATGAGATTAATGAATTTGTCCATTAATGGTATGTAACCGACAGCTGCTTCGAAGCTCTTTTTTTTGTCTGATCTGTAATTTATTATAAATCAGTTTGTTTAAGTTATTGACATTTTTTTTTAAAAAAAATAAACAAATTTCATTGTGTAATTTTGACATTTTCCCAAATTTTTTTCTAACTTCGCTATGCGTTTCAAAATACTCGGGGGAAAAGTTTTGAAACTATCAGAGCCTGGTATAATTATATACCAGGTTCTTTTTTTGTTCAGGAGCGATCGAGAATTATGGGTGTTTTTCTTAAATTAATGTTAGTCAGGAAATTAGAAACAGACCCAGGCCTAAAAAAACCAGGCCTAAAATAAAACTGATATAAAATGAATAATATAAATGGCCTACTTTGCCGTCATGTTCAAGAGATACTTTTTTATATTCGGGTAAGTATTTAAAAATTTTTCCTTTCACAAAAAATCCGCTGCTGAACATACTTGCCTTAATTCCCTTACTTTTCAAATAGTTGACAATACGTGTACTTACCCATAAATTGATCCATATAAAAATCAAAGTGACCAGGCCAATAAGGATAACCGTGTTGTTCATGACTAACAAATATCAAACATAAATATACTTCTTTTCCTTTGATTTTCAAAGTGTTGTATAATATTTAAATAAAAAAAATGATGCACAAAAAATCAGTGGTTCTGTTTAAATATAAATAAACCGGATAAACGAACTCTAATTCCATTATTAATAATTACTTTCCACCATAAAATTGTTCAAGCCATGTTAAAAGTTGTTGCCGGGATCATTTTGGATCAAGGGAAAATATTTCTGGCCAGACGCGCCATGCATAAGTCAAATCCCGGGAAATGGGAATTCCCCGGTGGTAAAATTGAACCTTATGAAAATCCCGAAGAAGCTCTGAAAAGAGAACTTTTTGAAGAATTCGGGGTCTTAACAAGAACAGGAAGTTTCATAGGAAGTAATATTCATGATTATAAGGAGTTTAGAATTCAGCTCATGGCATATGAATCTTTTTGGATCTCAGGACAATTCCAATTAAAGGATCATGACCGGTTTGAATGGATTCTGATTGAAGACCTCAAAAATTATGATCTTTCGGAAGCTGACCTTCCCATTGTAGCAAAGTTGAACAATAAATTTTTTTAATCCTCTCAATAGAATCTTTACCGGATTTTGAGGCTTGTCTCTCTAAACAGTATTGGTATATTTGAAAAAAATTTTGGGATCAACCTATTCCATAATAAATGAATGTATATGCAAGTAAAATTGATCTGTTCTGATATTGATGGAACGCTGTTAAACAAGGAGAGAGAATTATCGGAAAAATCAATTACTGTAATAAAAAAAATGGATCCCACCCCTCTGATCCTTGTCTCGTCAAGGATGCCTCAGGCCATAGAACATTTACAGCAGGAACTTGACATCAGCCATTTGCCTTTGATTGCTTACAATGGAGGTTTAATCCTGAAAAAGGGTAGTGTCTTAGAAAGCACAGAGATTGACTTAAACCTGGTTGAAGACATAACTTCATTTTGCGGCAATATGCAATTACACACAAGCTTATATCACAAATACAGGTGGTATGTTGAAGAAATGGATTACTGGGCAAAACGCGAAAGCAACAATACAAAGGTGAAGCCTCAGATCCAGCCTATTGCACAAACCATTGCCCAGTGGCATGGTTCCGGTAACGGAGCTCACAAAATAATGTGCATGGGTGATCCGTTTGAAATTGATGAACTCGTTTCCTTCATTCAAAAAAAATATCCCAATGAGATCATAGGGTACAGGTCCAAACCAACTTACCTGGAAATTTCTCCGGCAAGGGTTTCTAAAAAAACGGCTTTGGAGCTGTTGCTGAAATTTCAATATGCCGGGCTATCATTAAAAAATGTGATGGCTTTTGGAGACAATTTTAATGACATTGAAATGATCGATGCTGTTGGTGTTGGGGTTGCCGTAAAAAATGCGAACAGCGAAGTGCTTGCCGTTGCAGATCATGTGACAGAGCGAAACACAGATGATGGGGTAGCGGTCTTTCTTGAAAGGGAGCTTAGTTTGTGAATTATTTGAGTTTTTTTTAACATGTGCTAGCTGAACAGTTGTTGTTAAACTGTTGGAGCCATGACTTTGAGAGCATCAATTTCAAAACCTGTTTTTCATTTATTTTCCATATCTTTAAATTCAGCTAATGAATGTCTTATGCCCGTTTTTACCATATTTGTAAACGATGTAAAATTAACAGTAGACCTTGACGAAGGAACTTTATTATTATGGGCGCTTAGAGAACATTTGGGCCTTACAGGAACCAAATATGGTTGCGGAATAGGTCAATGCGGTTCCTGCACGGTTCATATTGATGGTATCCCCATGAAGGCTTGTACCATCTCTGTCGAAAACGTGTCGCAGGGGCAGAAAATAAAAACCATAGAAGGCCTTTCGAAAAATGGTGATCACCCGTTACAGCTGGCCTGGATCAAAGCACAGGCTCCACAATGTGGGTATTGTCAAAGCGGACAGCTTATGCAGGCAGCAGCTCTGTTGGAAAATAATCCGAAACCCACGCATGATGATATCGTGAGGCATATGAATGGCAATCTTTGCCGTTGTGGTACTTACCTGCGAATTATTGAGGCGGTCAAAATTGCAGCAGGGAAAATGCCTTGAGATCTTCGATAAACGCTTAAATTAATCAATCATGAAAACTAAAAAACCGGTTCTTCAACCTGTAAGCAGAAGGAAATTTATCAAATCTTCTGCAGGTGTTGCGCTTTTTATTGGTTCAAGTGGTTTGCTTACACAACTGGTTTCCTGTGAAAAGGAGAAAGAAGTTAAAGCTGTGATTGACAAGCAGCGTTTAACGGCATGGGTTCAAATGGATGATAAGGGCCACATGATTATTTTCAATCCTGCCGCCGAAATGGGACAGGGCTCCATGACTTCACTGCCTGTGATCCTGGCTGAAGAAATGGATGCTGATTGGTCTAAGGTCAGTGTGGTTTTCTCTCCTCAGGAATCTGAGATTTATGGTTCAGAAGGCTGGGGGCCCAATCGAAAGATCATGCTTTCGGCCGGAAGCAGGGTGACCAATGGTTATTACAACCTATTGCGCAAAGCGGGTGCCCAGATCAGGTATTTGTTCCTTGAGGCAGCAGCTAGGGCCTGGCGTGTTCCGCTGACAGAATTAAGCACCGGACCCGGGAGGGTTCTGCATAAAAAAAGTGGTAAAGAAATTGATTACGGATCTTTGGTTTCCAATTTGTCGATACCTGAAAATTTACCTGAAATTAATGAGGCCCAGCTCAAAGACCCCAAAGATTTCAGATTGATTGGAACTGTGATCCCGCGCACAGACATTCCCGCAAAGGTAAATGGTAAAGCGAAATTTGCCATGGATCTCAGGTTACCCAACATGGTTTATGGTGTTTTTGATCGAGGACGAATGCATGGAGCAAAACCCATTCTGCGCAATTCATCCAACGTATTAAATTTACCGGGGGTTTTAAAAATTGTACCGGTTGACTATGGCATCGGGGTCATTGCTGAAACCCTTGAACAGGCCCTCGCTGCCAAAGAAAAACTGGATATCGAATGGACGACTCCTGATGTAAAAGGATTTCATTCAGGTGAAATTTTCTGGGATTATCAAAATATTGCTGATCATGGCAATCAAGGAAAAGTTATTGTTGAAAAAGGCGATGTAAAAGGAGCTTTTAAAAAGTCACGCAAAACGTATAGCTTTGATTTTAAGAATGATTTTGTTTACCATGCTCAAATGGAGCCCTTAAACGCAGTTGTCCGGATCGCTGAAGACAGGGAATCAGCGGAAGTCTGGGTTGGCAGCCAGCAAGGATTTGATTCCAAACTCGGTGTGCCTCAAGCCCTTGGCCTGGCCCCTGAAAAAGTTAAGATAAATCTTCAATATCTGGGTGGCGGATTTGGGAGAAGAAGCATGACAGATTTTGTTACCGAATGCGCCATTCTTGCCAAAGAGGTCACACCAAAACCTTTAAAGTTGATTTGGACACGACAGGATGACCTGACCTATGGTGCTTTCCGTCCTCTTTCTTTGCAAAGACTGAAAGGCTGTATAGATGAGAACGGTGATATAACAGGTTTTTCACATCTCATAGTCGGTAATGGAGACCATCTGTTGGCAAGTGGAATAAAAAATGAATATTATGCTATTGAAAACCAGCATGCCGAATTGCGTATCGTACCGAATCCTATACGCCTGAAACACTGGCGTGCAGTGGGTCACGGGCCTAATAAATTTGCTATTGAAATCATGATTGACCTGATGGCAAGAGATCTGGATAAGGATCCGGTCGAATTTCGCAGAAGACTGATGAGACAGTCACCCAGGGCACTTGCCACGCTTGAAAAGGCAGCGGCTATGTCCAATTGGGGAGCACCTGTGCCCGGGAACAGGGCAAAAGGGCTTGCCTTTTTGGAGCGTAGTGGAACCCTGAGTACCGCTGTTTGTGAAATTTCGGTTGATCGGACCAGTGGAAAGATCAAGGTGCATCATTTCTGGACGGCCATTGATGCGGGCGTGATCATTCAGCCTGATAATGTGATTGCCCAGATGGAAGGTGGTATCATTATGGGAATGAGCAGTGTTCTGAAAGAACAGATCAATATTGTTGGGGGAGAGGTGCAAGAATCAAATTTTAATGACTATCAACTGCTGCGAATGGAAGAAATACCTGAGTCGATTGAAACGGCATTGATTCAGTCATCATACCATCCCCAAGGGGTGGGAGAATCTGGGACCCCTTTGGTGGCCTGCGCCATTGGAAATGCCTTTTTGGCCCTTACCGGAAAACCATTGCTTCATATTCCTTTTACGCCACAAAGGGTGTTGACTGCTTTAAACAAAAAGACTTAAATATATTTTCATTTTATGATACAACGCATAATATCAAAGCTGCTCATTTTGATCCTGGTCATGACCCTGGCGTCATGTAACAAGATTCAAAAACCTGCAAATGAATCCGACGATCAAACTATTGAATCTGTTGATACAGATGAAACTCCTCAGGAGGAAGTACCCAAGGAGGTAATACCTGCGGTTCCCCTTGGGTTTTTAGTGACTTACGAAGGGAAATTTGCTACTCAGGAGAAATTATTTGAAAGAGAGGAACTGGCAGATCGCCTTAAAAAACTTGAAAGGTTCAATTACCCGGTCCTTTTGCAAAATTACAATACCGAGACCCCTGTGGTGATTGTTGACGGTGTTGTTCACATGAGTGGATGTAAAAAGGATGATTGCCCGAGAAGTGCCTATGATTTTTTCATCGACCTCAATAATGACAATATCAATGTGTACCACTTCAGGGGAAATATGCTTCGTATTTACCATGAAAAAGGCTGGATCGATCTGCCTGAGGTATTCGCAGATGAAATCGAGACCAAAAAAACAAATGCAAAAATCGGCAGTACGGATGATATTGAATCTGAATATACTTTAGACTGACCTCATGAATGACAATCAGAGCCCAAAAGTGTTTTAATGAAGGTTTTTTCTTAATACTCAATTGATTAATCGTATACTAAATATTGATATTTAGAGTTTTATATCAGAAAGAAATCCTAAAAAATTAATTTCTGATATGAATTCCATGCTGATCATCGACGTTGGAAGTACCATGCTGGTCATTATTACCCTGATTTTGTGGATGGCTATTTTAATAGAAAAATTCATTCATCCTGCTTATAAAACCTTTTTTAAGGGAAGCAGGTTATGGCCTGCCGACGACACAGAAAGGAAAAGACTTAAAAAATGTATTCAGGGCATCGGAATATATTATTTTGCAGCCGTACTTCTTTTGATCTTTTCAGCACCCCTGGCACTTCTTATGGGTTTCATAGGAATCTTCTACGCTTTTTTCATTTATTACTGGCTCGTCGTTTTTAAAAAGGGATGAAAGGATTTTAGTTTAGTGAATTGTGATTTCAGAACTAAATTGATGTATAACAGATGAGGCCTCCCCCTATGTATAGGTCCATGAATTTGATCTACATCAATGATTTTATTGATTACGGTCATTAAAATTAAAAATATTGAGAAGTACATTTGATTGAATTAAATGTTTAATCTAAAATTTTGAGATATGTCACTAATGAAATTTAAAAACAGGCCATTGTCAAATTTGCTTCCCCCGGGGTTTTTTGACATGGATGATTTTTTTGAAAACAGATTGTGGAGACCCGGATTATTGACAGAAGGCTTTTGGAATGGGAAATCAAGCGAACCTGCATTGAATATCATTGAAACAGATGATGATTTTGAAATAGAAATGGCTGCCCCTGGTTTTACCAAAAAAGATTTCATTGTTAACGTGGATAACGGTGTATTGAATATTTCAGCTGAAAAATCAGAATCTAAAAAAGAATCCAAGAAGAATTACACAAGAAGAGAGTTTAATTACAATACTTTTGAAAGATCTCTAAAATTACCCGAGTCTGTACTTGAAGAAAAAATCAAAGCGACTTACAAAGATGGTATACTTAGCTTTAAACTTGCAAAAAAAGAAGAAGTGAAAAAGCATAAACCAAAAATGATTGAGGTAACATAAAGAGTTCCCATCGGTTTTATGATTTAAAAAAATCAATTTCCCCTCTTAAAATGCCCATTGATCAGACACTAATGAAGGGCCCATTCATAAAGTTAGATCAATGGGCATTTACCTTTTTCCAGGGTGAAGGCTTTTTTTATCTTTTTCCAATCCAACATGAAAGCTACCGGAAAAGAGATTTTACATGATATGGTTCAGTTAATTTTTACCCAAAAACAACCTGAAAGCAATTTTCATTTTTGTTTTATAATCAGGGATTTGAAAAACCTGATAAAATAAGTGAAGGGCCTGAATGGTGCAGGCCGCATCAATGGGTTGTTTACCGTATTTGTTTGGTGTTTTAATTTTATAATACCAAGCGTTATTGGAAATTACTTTGAAGCTGTCACCTACAAACATTTTTGATAAAAAAAACAAATCAATCTTCTAATCAGGACTATTGACCAAGATCAATGAAATGATTGACCGCTATCATTTAAAATCAATCTTAGCAGTAATAAATTTGAACCAATATAAATCAACTTTTCCCCTCGTTGTAATAAAAAAAAACCAGGTTTCGCAATAGGCCTGGTTTTTTAATGAAATAGTTTATCAAGCAGCTATTTCAGAAGGTCCAGGGCAACAGGGTAGATGAGGTCCACCCATTTACTGTATTGGCTTGCACTGGGATGAAGGTTATCTTCTGCCAGGGCGCCTTTTGAATCACCAAGCTGCCTCGATAAATAGGTTATATCGACAAAAGCAATGCCTGACTCATCACATTTCTCCCTGATGTAAGCATTGTACATATCAATTTCATTGGCAATGGTCTGACGGAAATCAATTCCAAAGGGGGTGACCCCGTAATCTGGTATTGAAACAACAAACAGTTTTTTGGATGATCCCGACAGAGACAGGCTCATGTCCAGCAGCCGATCAAACTCATTTTTAAAGGAATTGAATGATAAGTTCTGGTACTGGTTATTGACTCCAATTAAAAGAGATACCAGATCGTGATTTTTTGGTTTCTCATTCTGGATGGCGCTAAGCAGGGCAGATGTGGTCCATCCTGTGCGTGCCAGAATAGTTACTTCGGTCAGATCTATGTTGGTATTACCAAGCCTTGTTTTCAATTGGTTTGGCCACCTCTTGTGTTCAGCAACGCCCTGTCCTATGGTATAAGAATCCCCCAATGCCAAATAAGTAAATTTTCGCACCTCCTGGCCAACAGGGTCTTCAGGGGCGGGTGTTTGTTCCTCTGCTGACAGCGCCACCTCAACATCATCCATATCATTTGAGCAGGAAAAGATGAGCAAAAGCAAAACTGCCAAAGTCAATGCCATATGCCTAGTCGGATAAGCATTAAACCGAAATTCTTCAATATATGAAGGGATCTTGTTCATAACCGCAAAAATAAATCTTTTTTTGTTTAACTATTGATTCCAAAAGGGCCGGTATGAGTGAAACAGAAATTGAATTGATCTACTTTTTTCAAACAATTTCATAACAATATATACTCCGATTTTCTCCGGACAAGAAGTTATTTTCAACATTAAAATATTTAATGTTAACCTTTATTTTTTTATAACACTAATGAACCCCTCTTGAGCAGAATAGTTCAAAATTTATCCCCTGGCCTTCGCGCATTGTCGCGGAGGTTTTTTTTGTAATAAAGGTTACTTAAAAAAAATAAATTATAAACTATTTTTGCAGCGCTTAAGGATTTTGAGGGGAATGCCGTAAGCAAGCGTAATTAAAAATGATTTTTTTGATTATAGAACCCGGATGGTGAGAACTGTTCGGGCTTTTTTATGGCTATAAGGCTCGTAATCAATGACGGGCGGAAAGATCAAAATAATTGAATTTAATTCATCTTTCAGGTCATTGACTGTAGCTTTTTTGCGTAATCAAGAATCCAATCTGAATGGGAAAAGGATTTCTTTATCGAATTTTTTCCACAATTAATAGAAAATCAACTTTGGCTGTTCCTCCCAACATCATAAAAGTGGGTTTGACATTCGGTAGTACTGAAATTACTTCCCCGTCAAGGCTATTCAAGTGCTTCTCCAGATTCGTCTGCATATTGTAGCGGTTGACATCTATGCGGTGTACCTTATATTTCATCATAACCAGTTTTTAATCAACTCTTTTTTTGAATTGAACCATACTATAAATATACTGGAATATCTTCTATTTTTTGAATTTCCTGATGCTTAATATGGCCTGATTAAATACTGTAAATTCAGTCTATGCCCAAAACGGAATGGGTTATCCATTTCACCAGAGCTTCAGCTGTTACCATGGTCAGGATAACAATGATAAAAGCTATGATTCCATGAAAAGCCCCCAGAAACATAATTTTATCGCCAAAGAATAATTCAAGCATCCAGAGAATCACAAATTTGGATCCGAACAATAGTGCCCAGGCCGAAAAAACACGCATAAATTTTCTGCCCTTCTTCTTGAAGTGCGATCCTACTCCATGTTCAATTTTAAAAGTAAACTGGAGCATGATTTGTAACACAATTGCAGCCAGGAGTGAAATGCTGAAAGAATTGATCTGAACATTGTCCCAGTATTCGTTAAAAAGGTTGAGTACGGTAAGATCAATTAATATGGCCGTAAGATAACGTATAAACAAAATCTGACCTTTTGAAAATTCCTTGATTTCAGGTGTTGCTGTTTTCATCTGTTGGTTACATGTTTTAGTTAAAGCTGGCCATGAAGATAATGAAAAACCTTTATTATGGAATACACGTAAAAATATATATGGGCTTACCCATCCGGGGCCTTATTAATGATGATCCATACGATATCCCTCAAGTGGTCTATTTTATTTTTACTAAATTAGATCACTAACCGTTCCCTATATTATTCTTTTGATGATCATGGATTTTAAAATTAAACTTAATCGTTTTGTTTTGGTTTTTGGGATACTTGTCTTTTCAAGCGGCAACTTTGGTTGTATAAAAAAGAGGAATCCAAAACTATCATCTCCTGATTCAGTTACTTTTCTCTACCTAGGTGATGAGCGTATATTCCATCAGGATTATTGGGGAATGGAAGCTACTTATTGGATGTTTTTACCGTTAGTGTCGCGAGAAGGTGATGCAAGAGGTATTTACAAGGGTGTGCTCGCAGAATCATGGTCACATTCCGACGACTATCGTGTATGGACTGTGCAGCTGCGTAAAGATATTTACTGGCACGATGGTGTGCAAATGTCAGCAAGAGACGTCAAGTTTACAATTGATCTTAGAAATAAAGTAAATGGCGGCGGGTTGAATGTTGTGGAATGTGAAGTGGTTGATGATTTATCTTTCAGGTTGATTTATAAAAAACCTGTTCCGAATTTGCCAAGTTGGGAGGTTTATTATCCAAAGCATTTATTAGAGTCCCTGGATCCCGCAAATTATTATGGATGGGATTTCTGGAAGAAACCGGTTGGCAATGGACCCTACCGATTTGTTAGAAGTGTTCCAAAGACGATGATCGAGGTAGAAGCAAACCCTTCATATTTCAGGAATCCTCCAAAAATTAAGAAGGCGGTTTTGAAATTTGCGCCAAATGCCTCCTTGCCCGAATTATTGAGCGGTAATGTGGATGCGATCACATTTGCGCCCAGAGATTTCTTATTCAAACTTAAAGGTGATCTTCGTTTTAAATCTTATCATTGGTGGGGAAGCTGGCTACAATCGATTCACTGGAATCATAACGATGAACTATTTTCAAAAAGCGCTGTCCGAAAAGCTCTGACCATGGCTGTAAATCGAATTGAGATGGCAAAAGTGTTGAATTATCCTGATTCCATTCCAATTGCTGACGTTCTTTACACGTCAAAGCAAGGTGCTAACTTTGACTTTCCAAAGCCCCTGCCTTATGATCCCCGAGGGGCTGTTCAGCTATTGAACCAATGCGGTTGGAAGGATTCTAATAATGACCGTATTCTTGATAACAATGGCAAAGATTTTCACTTCACAATGACAGTGGAACCTCAAAATATTATCATGGCGACTTATTTACAAGACAATTTGAGACAAATTGGGGTTAGAATGGACATAGAAACAATGGATGGGAACATTATCAGGCAACGCCTGGAAAAAAATGATTTTCAGGCCATTCTTCAGCGGCTCTTTAATTCAGACAAGGAGGCATTTTTATTAAAGCGCTTATTTGGTAAGGACTCATACGTGGGATACAATAACAAAAAGATAGACAGTCTTTTAACATTGCTGGAGGGAACCGGAGACCCGGATGAAATTGAAGCTATTTTTAAAAAAATGATGCCAATTATTGCAAATGACTATCCATTTACCTTTTTGTTTCCCGAAGTTCAAACACACATAGTAAGTTCAAGAATTAAGGGGCTGAATAACCACCATAGAACGGATCCGGTTTGGTTTTTGGAATTTCTAAGTTTTGATTAATAGAGTGGCATGTTAAAATTTATCATCAGAAGAATTATTTTTGCCATCCCTCTTTTACTGGGGATTGCAAGTATTACTTTTTTAGTGGTTCATGTAGCTCCCGGGGATCCTTTGGATATCTTGATGAATCAATACCAAAGACGTGCTCCTGACCCTCAAATCATGGAGGCTTTCAGGCAGAAATACGGTCTGGATGATCCTCTGCATGTACAATATTTCAAATGGTTGAAAAATTGTATTCATGGAGATTTTGGGGAGTCGTTTCGATACCACAGGCCCGTGGGAACGCTCATTTTGGAACGAGTTCCGTATACGCTTCAACTTACTGTTCTAGCTTTGCTGTTTGATGTTATTTTTGGAATTTTTCTTGGAATCATTTCAGCGGTTAAGCAATATTCATTAACAGATAAAATAATTAGTGTGGGATCTTTGATTATTTATTCCATTCCTGGATTTTGGTTGGCCCTTATGCTGATCATCGTATTTTCAGTGAACCTTGGTTGGTTGCCACTGTCACAAACCCAATCACTGGAATATGGTTTGATGTCAGCAGGTGAACAAATAAAAGATCGTTTCATGCATTTGATACTGCCCGTTTTTGTCCTGGGAATTGCTTCTGCAGCCGGTACGGCCAGATTCCTTAGAAGTAAATTATTGGAGGTATTAAGCGAAGATTATATTATGGCGGCCCGTGCAAGAGGGCTTACTGAAAAAACTGTTGTGTTCAAACATGCATTGAAAAATGCCCTGATTCCCATTGTTACGATCTATGGGATGTCCTTACCTTTTTTGTTGGGAGGCTCAGTGCTTATTGAAACAATATTTTCCTGGCCTGGAATGGGAAGCCTTGCCGTTGAAGCGGTTCAAAACAGAGATTATCCATTGATACTTTCAACGAGCATGATGGGTGCCATTCTGGTGGTGTTGGGAAATTTATTAGCTGATATTACTTATGCAATCATAGATCCAAGAGTTTCATATGATACCTGAAAACAAAACATATTTGAACCTGTTAGCTGCGCTTGTTCCCGGATTGAATCAAGTGCTGGACCGTAATTTCAAAAACGGGTTCAACAATTTGCTTTTAGGTATGGGTCTCAGCCTGATATTTGTATTCCGTTATGAAAAAATCAAAGACTGTCTAATATCAAATGATATTGAATTGATAAGTGGTTCCCTGTTTTTCATTTCCATTTTTTGTTTGGTCTGGATCAGGTCATTTCATTATGCCTTAAAAGGCAGTTCCATAAAAAAAACAAAGCATGAAGGAAAGGGAAAATTCAAATACGCCACTAAAAGGTTTCTAGCAAATAATCTAGCGGTTGTTGCCAGTTATGTTTTGTTTGTTTTATTTATAATTGTTTTCTTGGCACCAATTTTAGCTCCATTTGATCCATATGCAATTTCTGATGTTGTTCATACACGATACCAGCCGCCCAGTTCAATTCATCCGTTCGGTACAGATGCCTTGGGGCGGGACCTATTGAGCCGAGCCTTGTTTGGAGGAAGGATTTCCTTGTCGATTGGTATTATTGCTGTATTGATATCCATGACCCTGGGAACAATTTATGGAGCCATAGCAGGTTATTATGGTGGTCTGATTGACAATGTGTTAATGCGTATTGTAGATGTAATAATTGCTTTTCCAATATTCTTTCTAATGCTAATGCTCGTAGGAGTCTTTAATGCCAATATTTTAGTGCTGATTTTGATCCTTGGATTAACATCTTGGCCCGGAACAGCGAGATATATCAGAGGTGAGATATTATCGCTCAGGGAAAGACCTTTTATTGAAAGCGCAAGGGTTATTGGCTTGCCGGCAAGATATATTATCTGGAGGCATTTGATTCCGAACGCCTTATCTCCTGTTTTAGTAAGTGCTGCATTAATGGTGGGAGGCATGATTACAGCCGAAGCCGGATTGTCTTTTTTGGGTATCGGCATCCAGCCCCCGATTCCATCCTGGGGGAACATGATAGGAGAGGGTCAGCAGGCCGTATTTACAGGTTGGTGGATTGCATTTTTCCCAGGGCTTCTTTTAACAATTACGATTCTTTGTTTAAATCTTTTGGCTGATGGTCTAAGGGATGCTCTTGACACCAAAACCCTCATGCGTAAATATATTTGATGATGCTTTTAAAAGTTGAAAATTTAAGATCTTCTTTCTTCCTTGACAATGGGGAATTAAAAGCAGTAGATGATATTTCTTTTGGTATTGAAAAAAAAGAAACACTAGCCATTGTCGGTGAATCAGGATGTGGTAAAACAGTAGTCGCTCATTCGGTTTTGAACTTGTTGTCGCTTCCCGGTAAAATTATCGGTGGGTGCATAAATTTTTCAGGCAAGGATCTTTTAAAAATGGAGAAAGATCGACTCAGCGAAATAAGAGGGAATAAAATTGGTGTGGTTTTTCAAGAACCTGGAGCATCGCTCAATCCGGTTTTTACTATTGGCCAGCAGCTAAGAGAAGTGCTCAAAAGGCATACAAACCTTAGTTCCAAGGAGATCCAAACAAGGTCAGTCAGCTTGCTCGGTGACATGGGGTTTAAAGAACCTGAAAAATGGATGTCAGCATATCCCCATCAATTATCAGGAGGGATGCAACAACGTGCGGCCATTGCTTTGGCTATGAATACACATCCTGATTTGCTGATTGCAGACGAACCCACTACCGCTCTTGATGTTACTGTTCAAGCTGAAATTATAGATTTGCTCAAATATATAAAAGAAGAACATAAAATGGCCATGCTCTTGATATCTCACGACTTGGGTGTTGTTGCTGAATTGGCAGATAAGGTGATGGTAATGTACGCAGGAAAACAATTAGAACAAGGTCCTCTGGAAGATATTTTCAAAAATCCATTGCATCCTTATACCAAAGGTTTATTAAAGGCTGCCTCTGGAATGGAAGCTTTGAAAAGGGATTTTCTGGCAGGTATTCCGGGTTCTGTTCCTGACCTAATGAGTCTTCCGGATGGCTGCGTTTTTCACCCGAGATGTGAAGAAAAAGAAGCAGTTTGTACAGTTTCTGTCCCCGGGGTCATATCAATTTCAGGCAATCGTCTTTGTGCCTGCCATTTGGTTAAATAGAATTATAAAATGAATAAAAAAAAAGTTTTACTAAGAGTTTCAAATATAAAAACGCATTTTCCCATGGAAAAGGCCTGGTTGGGCAAGCAAACTTACCTGAAAGCTGTTGACGGGGTTAGCCTGACTATTTATAGAAATGAAATCATAGGTCTGGTAGGGGAGTCCGGTTCAGGAAAATCAACACTGGGGCGATCGATTCTTAAACTAATAAAAACAACTTCTGGGGAGGTTGTTTTTGAAGGCGAAAATATTCTTGACAAAAAAGAAAATGACCTAAGAGCAGTACGGAGAAAGCTACAACTCATTTTTCAAGATCCGTTGGCATCTTTAAATCCCAGGATGCAAATAGGAAGCATCATAGCGGAGCCTTTGCAGCTCCATCAAATAGTGGCAAAAAATAAGATTGATAAAAAGGTTTCTGAATTGTTAAAAGAAGTCGGTTTGGAGGATTATTTTAAAGTTCGTTATCCTCATGAGATGAGTGGCGGACAAAGACAGCGAATTGCTATTGCCAGGGTTTTGGGCTTACAACCTGAATTCCTGATCGCGGATGAAGCTGTATCGGGTTTGGATATTTCGGTCACGGTTCAAATATTGAACCTCCTCAAAGCAATTCAGAAAAAATCCGGGATGTCAATATTGTTTATATCGCATGACTTAATGGTTATAGGACATATAGCAGATCGTATATTAGTCATGTATGAGGGTGCAATAGTAGAAGAGGCAGCATCCAAAGAATTATTGTCAAATCCGTTGCATCCCTATACAAAGCTTTTAGCCGCCTCAATGCCAAGCTTCCAAAAAAGGAAATTAAAAAACATAGCATCTTTAAAAAAAGCTATTCCAGAAAATTCAACTGAAAATCAAGGCTGTTCCTTTTTAAAACGCTGCAATGAATCTCAAAATTTGTGTAGACTGAAAAATCCTGTTATCAAAGAAAGCAGTCCTGGCAGATTTGTAGCCTGTCATTTTAATTGAGATAACATTGATTTTGAAAGTGCCAATCTGAATCCAGGTTAAATCATTTGTTCAAGAACTAAGAACTTCAGAATTTATGGAACCACTAATATCAAGATTGGTATTGGCGGGATTAGAAACCTAAAAATTTTGGATTCCATCCTGGAAATATGCAAACAGGGGCATATCGGTTGCTAGATCTGACTGATCTCCTAGGTCACAGTATTATTTCATGATCCCTCCATGTTGAGAATGAAAGCCCTTATCCGTCTTTTCCTTCTCCCTTCTCACATCTACCTTCTCACTTGAAACAGC
>CBDUAP010000047.1:0-15818 GCA_965365165.1 uncultured Flavobacteriaceae bacterium | reverse complement strand
TATGGATTCCGCAAGTGGCAATTATTACGGCAAACAGATCATAAAAGATTACTCCTACAAAAAGATGCCCGCGGACATTGCAAAAAAATTTGAGTCTCAATATGACCTCAGCCCTGATGTGATCAAAGAAAACCTTTATAAAAAGGGTAATCCGAATACCTATCTGGCTTCCATTGGAAGGTTTTTGATTGAAAACAAACACAGCGATTACGCCCAAAAGATCATAAAGGATGGATTGCGTTTTTTTGTGGAAAATCAAATTTTGCAATTTGAAGAAAGCAAAACTGTACCGATATATTTTGTGGGTTCCATAGCCCACTTCCTTCACGATGAAATAATTGAAGTACTTGATGAATATAATCTGAAACTCGGTAAAATTGTGCGCCACCCTATTGTGACCCTGGCACAGCATCACGCCAGTCAGTTAACTTAGTGTAAAAGACCGGAATATTATTTTTTTCAACCCTAGGTAAATTGCCTTTTAACAATTATTTTCTTGCAAGCAGGGAAATCTCAACGTTGACATCACGGGGGAGCCTTGCCACTTGTACCGTTTCCCTGGCCGGTGCACTTGATTCATTAAAGTACGACCCGTAGACTTTGTTGATCTCCTGAAAATCGTCCATATTTTTGATATAAATTGTCGCTTTTAAAACGTGTTCATAATTCATTCCCGCCTCATCCAACACAGCCCCAAGATTGTTCATTACCTGTTTGGTTTCCAGTTTTATATTTTCTAATACCAGGTTACCATTCTGCGGGTTAATGGCAATCTGTCCTGAGGTATAAAGCGTGTCATCAAATAAAACAGCCTGGCTGTAAGGTCCTATAGGAGCCGGCGCGTTGGGGGTCTCAATTATTTTTTTCATGCGATTTGATTTTGGTTAATGATTTAAAATTTATTAAAGTGAAGAAGCTCTCCATAAAATCAGAACAACCTTCTGTCTGGCACTTTTCTTTGATCATATTTAAGATCGCTCAGCGGGCCTGATTTGATTCCAATAAAGAAATAATAAGTCGCCCGGTCACCAAATGGAACCCAGTTGAAGCTAAACCTCCAGCTGTCAAGATCCCGTTCAAATCTTAATTGTGTATAAGTAATTCCATTGTTTTTCAGGTCGTAACCAGACGAGACTCCTACCCTCCATTTTGGACTGAATTCAAGGTTTCCTGAAACTTGAATGGAATTTGTACTAATCTCGCTTTGAGCTCGCGCGTTGCTGTAGGTCAGGGAGTACCTTACTTTAAGGTCCCAGGGCATGACCGTTTGAAATAATGTCGCAGATTTGACTTTCTCTTCGTCGGTATTGATCTGTTGATTCCTGTCCATCAAACTTTGACCGAACATGTTATCGGCACTTCCTGCACCTGAATCACCTGCGGTGGAGGTGCCTTCACCTTTCTTTTCTTTTTCCAGATCAGCGCTTGAAAAGGAATAATTTGCAGTGAAATTTGCATTGGTCAGTCTGAGCAAACTACCTCCGTTGTTGATATTGAATTCGTTGATCCTCGTCCCGTTCGCATTCAGTGCGTAAGGGTCCATGGAAGCCGCTAAGTTTACATTCAATTTGTTCTTCAGCATTTGTGTACCGGCGGTCATCCTCAAAGGACTCCAGTTCAGGGAATCGGCTGCCATGTTGTAGCTGGTAGAAAAATTCAGGTTGTTCAGGATTTTTATTTTTCTTGGTTCATCATCTTCATCACCTTCTTTTGGAGCCATCTTGGCCTCAAGTGTATTGTTCAATGACATGCCAATACTGCTTGAAAGACCCTTTGAAGGAGATCCGTAAATGCCATTTTGAAACCTGGTATATTCTCTGGTGTCATCAGGGTCTATACTGGCTTGATATTCGTCGTAATATTCACTGAAATCAGGTCTGTAACTGTAAGAGATCGAAGGTCTCATGACGTGTCTTAGCGCCTGCAATTTTCCTTTTTTAAAATTGAGTAATCCATAAACTGTTGTACTTGCGGAGATTCCACCCGAATATTCCCTGTATGAATCAAATCCGCTGATCGTGTCGGTAATTACTTCATTGCTGTCTTCGTCCCAGTATTTATCGATGGTTTTAAAATACCAGACATCACGATAAACTGCCGTGGGAGCCAGACTTACAAATTTTAAAACCTTGGCATTTGTGCTCATTGACACGTCGTGTTTGACGCCCGTGCGGGCCTGATCGAACATTTTTGCCGTTCCAAAATCATCATCATTTGTCGAAATCCTGTTCTGGGCATTCATGGAGTAATTGATCCCTATGTTCTGTATGGGGTTTTTCTTCGCACCCACTTTTGGTGCAAAGGGATAAATTCTGTCCATATTGACAACAAGAGAAGGCAAACTCATGTCTATGGATTCCGTTTTTGTATTTTGCGTATGGGTCATCGATGCATTCATGTTGAATGGTGTCCCCGTAAACTTTTTATAATAGGAAACTGAGGATGCAAAGGTATTTGTCAGGTAATAAGGAGAACTTGATTCATTGATCGATTCTGTAAAAAAGCTGCTGCTACCAAAATTCACGGATGCAGAAAACCTTGAACTCGGGTTGGATTGAGCCGACTGACTATGCGTCCAGCGAATAAAGAAATTCGTTGCCTTGCTGTAATCGGGAAATCCTTTTTGGCTGTTGATCAGATTTTCATATCGAAAACTGAAACTTCCCGTGAATTTATAGCGCAAAGCATAGTTAGATTCTGCCCGCAGTCCCCAGCTTCCGTTGGTGTACAGATCTCCCAGAATCGCCAGGTCGAGATAATCGTTTACTGCAAAATAATATCCTCCATTTTGTAGAAAATATCCCTGATTGTTATTTTGACCCCAGGTTGGAATGATAAATCCAGAGGCCCTGCCTGACGTGAGCGGTGAATAAAAGAAAGGAAGTACCAGGGGCGTCGGTACGTCAGCAATCACCAGATTACTCATTCCTCCCACGATTTTACTGTCAGGAACAATTTTGATGTTATTGGTCTGCACGTAATAATCAGGATTTTCTTTTTTTGATGTGGTAAACCGGGCCCGGTTGATATAAAAGGTACTGTCATTTTCTTTTTTAGTCATGTCACCGGTAATGATCATGCCCTGCTGTTCTGTTTTGGAATTATAAATTATGGCTTTTTTATTTTCAAAATTATAGATCAGGGAATCCTGTACAGACTGTTGTTGTCCTTGTACGAATTCCGGTAACTGAACATAAACCCCTGCCGTGTCTTCGATACCGGTGGCAACGGCCAGGCTGTTCTTGTAATCTATGATAATTTTACCGGCCTTTAATTCAATATCCTGAAAGTACAGCTCGGCTTCATTGTATAAGGTTGCTTTTTGGTTTATGAAATCATTGGATATATAATCTTTGGCCTTGTGGATGATATTGTCTTCAAGGTACTCAGGGGTGATTTGTACACTGTCTGTTTTTATGGTATCAACAACAGTGAAATCAGGATTAAGGCCCTGAATTACCCTCAAACTGTCCGTTCTATTTATATTGTCGTTTACAGTATCTTTATTTTGTTTTTTTTGACCAATGGCCTCTTGATGTACAAAACAAAAAAATAGGATAAAGAAAAGTAAGTATCTTAAATTTGTATACAATGCTATAAATAGTATTTTTGTAAAAAAATGACAATTTTTTGATTTACAAACTTACATATATTTTTTCAGTGGTATAAAAATATAATCGAAAAACTAGAAGGCTAAAAACGATGATAATATTAGAAAAGAAAGGTGGTTTTATTTCATGTCGGACGATGATGATTTGTTCTCTGCTGTTGGTTTTATTTCAGGTGCAATTGTATGGTCAAACTGATTTCAAGGTGGTTCTCGATGCGGGTCACGGAGGAAAGGACCCGGGAAGACCTGCCAAGAATTATAGTGAAAAGGATATTGCATTGAGCATCGTATTACAATTGGGTAAGAAACTTGATGCCATAGATGATATAGAAGTGATTTATACCCGTGACAAGGATGTTTTTGTAGACCTGAAAGAGCGAGGAAGAATTGCCAATGAGGCTGATGCGGATCTTTTCGTTTCAATTCATTGCAATGCTTTTCACACCCAGGCCGACGGGACTGAAACCTATGTTTTAGGTCTGCATGCCAACAAACAGAACTTTGAGGTTGCCAAACACGAGAACTCTGTGATCTTTCTAGAAGACAATTACGAAGAAAAATATGAAGGATTTGACCCCAATTCACCAGAAGCTGTCATCGGTATGACCCTGATGCAGGAAGACTTTTTGGATCAGAGCCTGTTTTTGGCCAGTAACATTCAGGACAATTTCAGAGAAGACTTAAAAAGGACCGACAGGGGGGTTAAACAGGCAGGATTTGTGGTGCTGCACCAAACTTATATGCCAAGCGTATTGATCGAAACAGGATTTATTACGAACAAGAGTGAAGGTGCGTTTTTAAATTCAAAAAGTGGTCAGAACAAGATTGCAGATGCCATCTTTGGTGCGATCAAAAGATATAAAAAGAATCTGGATGAAAACCTTGTTGTTGAGGAACAACCGGTAATGGAGGACCTGACCAATAAAAGAGTATATCCGGGAGTTGATTTTAAGGTTCAGATCGCATCCGGAAAGAAAAAACTCGATCCGAAGCCTTATAATTTTAAAGGACTTAAGGGTGTTGAGAGAGACAGGATACAGGGTACTTATAAATATTATTACGGGAGGTCATCAGATTATGATCAAATCCTGGAGGTCCAGAAAGAGGCTCGAAAAGCCGGGTTTGCTTCAGCTTTTGTCATTGCTTTCAAGAATGAAGTTCGCGTTGCACTAACAGACATCATCAAAAAATAAGGAGGTGAAATACTTTATAAACCGTTGGGAATGACTTCAGGGTTTAGAGGAAATGTCACTGAAAAGAAATGATCTCAATTCATTTTTACAGAAAAATATTTAGTAATATTGTTTAACTAAAAAGATATTTTGACCGTTACAAGAGAATTAAAAACCGGAGTTATTGTTTTAATCATTATAGCCCTTTCCTTTTGGGGTTTTAATTTTTTAAAAAACAGAAATCTTTATGATAAGACCAGAACCTTTTATGCCGAATACAGCAACGTACAGGGGCTGGCTCCAAAAAGTCCCATAACAATTAACGGGCTAAAAGTAGGGTCGGTATCCGAGATCACCTTCCATCCGCGTAAAAAGGGAATTTTGGTAGCACATCTCAATCTTACGAATGACATTAAGTTTTCAGTAAACAGCATTGCGCAGATCTACAGCCCCGATTTCATCAGCGGAAAGTCCCTAAAGATCAATATCGCTCTTGATGAAGATGCTATCGCCAGAAGCGGCGACACTTTGATTGGAGAAGTTGATTCCGGGATCATGGGAATGATCAATGAGCAGATCGCACCCTTACAGTCAAAAGTAGAGAGTTTTGTTGTACATACAGATTCTGTGATGCAGAATATCAATGGCCTCATGGACGCTCAGAATCAGAACAACATCAAAGAATCACTGGAAAGCCTCAACAGTATTTTGAGAAGGCTGAAAAATACAGCAGGATACGTAGAGTCAATTGCACAGGAAGATGGAAAACTGGACAGTATCATAGACAATGCCAATAAGGCCATGTATAATTTTTCTGAGATCTCTGATTCGATAAAAGCAGTGGACATTGGGGCAACTGTTGCTGAATTGCAATATTCCCTGGAGAGTTTTAGTGTTATCCTGGACAGTGTCAAGACCGGAAATGGGACCATGGGCAAGCTAATGCAGGATGAAGAATTGTATAACAATCTTACAAATGCCTCAAAAGAGCTGGAAGAATTGCTCAGAGAGGTTAAACTGCACCCAAAAAGATTTGTCCACCTTTCTGTATTTGGGAAAAAGGAAAAACCCTACGAGGAACCTGTGAAAGAGTAGTTGATAACTTGTAATAAATTTGTCTTCTTCTCCTTAGGAGATTATTTACTTTTATTAAAGAATTGAAGCCTTTTCATCTTCGATACCGGATGAATTAAATTTGTTGTATCCTATGTCTTATCTGCCTAATATTCTCTTTGTTATACTGCTTGTATCAGGTGTTGGTTTTTTTATCCGTAACATCAATAAATTAAGGCGCAACATAAAACTGGGCAGGGCTGCAGACAGAAGTGACAGGAAACCCGAAAGATGGAAACAAATGGGTCTTATAGCCCTTGGACAAAGCAAAATGATCAACAGGCCCGTTTCTGGTGTTTTGCACATTTTGGTTTATGTGGGTTTTGTGATCATCAATATAGAAGTGCTTGAGATCATTATTGATGGTGTGTTGGGAACGCACAGGGTCTTTGCTTTTGCCGGAGACCTTTATAATATCCTGATAGGATCATTTGAAATTCTTGCATTTTTGGTGCTGGTTTCCGTCGTTATTTTTTGGATACGAAGAATGGTCCTGAAGATTCCTCGTTTCTGGAGCAAGGAGATGACGAGCTGGCCCAAAAATGATGCCTTGAATATTCTTTATTTTGAAATGGTTCTCATGGGGCTTTTTCTGTTGATGAACGGAGCTGACTATACCTTGCAGCAAATGGGGGCCATACATTATGCAGCAGCTGGAAGCTTTCCGATAAGTCATTATTTGTCAGGTGTTTTACCTCAAAATGAATTGACGTTGTTTTACATTGAAAGGGGTGCATGGTGGTTGCATATCATCGGAATTCTGATTTTTCTGAACTATCTCTATTATTCCAAGCATTTACACATTTTGCTTGCTTTTCCCAATACATTTTACGGGAACCTGGCGCCACAAGGTAAACTGGACAACCTGGAATCTGTTCACAAGGAAGTTCAATTGATGATGGATCCGAATGCAGACCCTTATGCAGCACCTGAGGAGACTGAGGACGAGGGGGGTAAATTTGGAGCAAGTGATGTTGCTGACCTGAACTGGATCCAGCTGATGAATGCATATACATGTACAGAATGTGGAAGATGTACTTCTGTGTGTCCGGCAAATCAAACCGGGAAGGAATTGTCTCCGAGGGCCATCATGATGAAGACCAGAGACAGGTTGGAGGAAGTTGGCAAATTTATCGATCACAAGGGTGAGGACACTTTTAAAGACCAAGGAGACGGAAAGTCATTGTTATCTTATATCTCAGAGGAGGAGATTTGGGCATGCACAAGTTGCAATGCCTGTGTAACGGAATGTCCGGTTTCGATTGACCCGCTTTCGATCATTATTGATCTCAGAAGGTATCTCGTGATGGAAAATTCTGCAGGACCGCAAGAATTAAACGTGATGATGAGCAATATAGAAAATAACGGGGCACCTTGGCCTTACAACCAAATGGACAGGTTGAACTGGAAAGATGAATAGATAAATCGAGATAAAAAATAGACGCAAAATTAAAATTTATTAAATATTTAAATTAATTTAGTATGGAAATACCAACAATGGCTCAGAAAATGGCGGAAGGGAAAGCACCTGACGTTTTATTTTGGGTTGGTTGTGCAGGTAGTTTTGACGACAGGGCCAAAAAAATTACCAAGGCATTCGCGAAAATCCTGATCGCGGCAAAAGTTGATTTTGCGGTTTTGGGTTCTGAAGAAAGCTGTACCGGAGATCCCGCGAAAAGAGCAGGAAACGAATTTTTATTCCAGATGCAGGCAGTTACAAATATTGAAGTACTGAATGCTTATGAAGTTAAAAAAATAGTGACCACTTGTCCGCATTGCTTTAATACTTTAAAAAATGAGTATCCTGAATTAGGTGGGTCTTATGAAGTGATGCATCATACGCAGTTTTTAAAAAGCTTGCTTGAAGAAGGTAAAATAGGCATCGAAGGAGGCCATTACAAAGGAAAGCGGATCACCTTTCACGACCCTTGCTACCTGGGAAGGGCCAATGGTGTTTATGAGGCACCCAGAGCCTTGATTGAGAAACTCGAGGTTGAATTGGTAGAGATGAAACGATGTAAATCGAATGCCTTGTGTTGTGGGGCAGGAGGTGCACAGATGTTTAAAGAGGCGGAAACAGGGGACAAGGAAATTTTCATTGAAAGGACTGAGGAGGCTCTGGAGACCCGTTCCGATATTATTGCCACGGGATGTCCTTTTTGCAATACGATGATGACCGACGGAATAAAGAATAAAGAAAAAGAAAAGATCAGTGTGATGGATATTGCCGAATTGGTGGCCAGAGCCCAGGATCTTTAACCAGTAACAATAGAATATGCCATTTGTGAGAGATAAAAATTTAGTTAACGTATATGAAGAAATTGACAAGGCCAACGGTACGATCAAGACCTTGTCAACTGCTTTAAAGGATGAAGAGGAGAACAATTCTCTTTTGAAAAAACACAGGATCATCCTGGGCGTCTTCTGCCTGATTTTCCTGATCCTTTTTTTATGGTCTTTTTTACCTAAATCCAAGCAGTATAAACAGGAATATCTGATCAAAAACAATCTGAGTCTGATAGATACTGATTCTTTGCATAAGATCCAGAGAAAAGCAAGGCAGGTAATCGTAGCTGATTCAGTGAAAGGCTCCTTGATGGATTTGAGTATCGTATACAGCATTCAGATCGGTGCCTATACCAACTTTAGTTCCAATCTGATCTCCAAGGATATTACCCAAATGGAAGAATTTGAAGAAAATGGCTTTAACAAATTTGCTATTGGGAAGTTCATGACGTACAAGGAAGCTGTTTTGCTGCGAGATGATCTTAGACGCGTTGGGTTTAAAGATTGCTTTATCATAGCTAAATCCTATGGAATGCCAGTGAATATTGCGGAGGCGCTGCAACTTAGTGGAGAGAAGTGGATTAGGGGAGCTTCGAATTAATCATCAAAACATTTATTTTGTCAAAAGTAACAATTTGGATAAAGGCAGCCCGTCTGCGAACTTTACCTTTATCTTTGTCAGGTATTATCGTGGGCTCATGTATCGCGGCATCTCAAAATGCCTTTGATCCGGTCATATTTGCTCTTGCCTTATTTACTACAGTTGGTTTTCAGGTCATTTCAAATTTTGCCAATGACTATGGAGACGGAATGAAAGGTACAGACAATAAAGACAGGATTGGGCCGAACGCGCCTTGCAAAGTGGAGAAATAAGCCCGTCCGCCATGCTCCGGGCCATTAAGATCACTGGCCTCATCAGCGGCTTGCTGGCATTGTCGCTGATCTATGTTTCCTTTGGTACCGATCATTTGGTTTATACCTTTTTGTTTGTTCTTTTGGGCTTGAGCAGTATTTATGCTGCCCTAAAATATACCATGGGTGCAAATGCTTATGGCTACAGTGGGTTTGGAGATATTTTTGTTTTCATGTTCTTTGGAATTCTCAGCGTTTGCGGAACGTATTTTTTATACACACTGAGCCTGGACCTTACCGTTTTATTACCTGCCATGTCAATTGGGCTGTTGAGCGTAGGGGTTTTGAATCTGAATAATATGAGAGACCGGGAGTCAGACTTAAAGGCGGGGAAAAATACAGTAGTGGTAAAAATTGGAGCAGAATTTGCCAAATATTATCATTATTACCTGCTGGGTGCTTCTTTTCTGTTTGCGCTGTTGTTTACAGCAATCCGTTTTCGCTCCGGGTACCAGTTCTTGTTTGTCATCGCTTATCTACCTATTTTCTCACATCTATTCAGGGTTTACCAGGCAAAGGACATGAGGGCGCTGGATCCGGAATTGAAAAAACTGGCCTTGAGTACCTTCCTGTTCGCTGTTCTATTTGGGATAGGATTAATTTTATGATCTGATAATTGTCATGATAATAAAAGATAAATTTGTCGACTTTTGTCTCATCTAAGGATCATGAAAAAACTTGTATTCACACATTTGCTCTTGAATTTGTACCTGCTGGCACTGTTGCAGCCTGCACTGCCTGTTTTGGAGTATCTGATCAATTATGATTATATTGTCAATGAGCTGTGTGAAAATAGGGATAAACCGATTCTGACTTGTAACGGAAAGTGTTATTTAGGCGACCAGATCACAAAACAATTGGATCTTCAACCTGATACGGAACAACCCCTTCCCCCTGAAATGGACCTTGAAAAGTTTATCACATTAAAGGGAGAAACAATGTCCGGACCACAGGCTCAACCTGCTTCGGTTCTCAGCAGTTCATTTCACCACAAAGTTTTGCAGGAGGTTCGTATTTCGAACTCCTTGTTCAGACCTCCCATTGTTTAAATAATTTTTTCATCTGCCCGCTGGGGCATCTTCAAGGTCATGATCATTGTTGTCATGACGTACCGTATTATTTAAACAACACAGATAAGCAATGAAAAGAAATGTTATTGTGTTACTCACAGTATTCTTTACGTGGGTAACAAGTGATGCACAACAAATGAAATATTATGGAACCGTGCAGAATGACAGGGGAACCGGCCTTCAGAATGCATTGGTCAAGGTAATAGGATCTGACCTCTATACAGAAACAGATGCAAATGGGAATTTTAATGTACTCGCCCGGGAGGGTGACAGCATTTCTGTATCGCATATAGGCTATTTGCCTCAAAACCTCAGAATTAAAAACAGGATGATGATCAGCCTGCAAGAAAAGGCCTTTGCCCTGGATAATATTATTGTACAGGCAGATCCTTTTGGTCATGTGGCTCAGTCCAGGATTATCTATGACGATATCAAGGCCGTTAGCCAACCAAGAAATGTGAGTGATCTTTTTAAGGATATTCCTGGCTTTGGCGTACAAAAAAGAGGAGCCTACGCTTCTGAACCTGTTTTCAGGGCCTTTAAATATGAACAGCTC
Source organism: uncultured Flavobacteriaceae bacterium (assembly GCA_965365165.1). GTDB lineage: Bacteria > Bacteroidota > Bacteroidia > Flavobacteriales > Flavobacteriaceae > Lutimonas. Next base: position 5,099 of record CBDUAP010000047.1, on the reverse strand, counting down.
AATGTGCAATATGATGGAGGCATGAAAATTCTGAATGCCTGTCCAAACAGGATGGACCCTATAACGACACACGTCATTCCGGAAGAAATTGAAAGGATAGAGGTTGTAAAAGGTCCCTTTACGGTCAGGTTTGGTCAGAATTTCGGCGGAATTATCAACATGGTTTCAAAAAATTCTGATACCCGGAAACCAGGGATCAGTGGAAACCTCGAAACAGGATATGAAACCAATGGGAACAACTTCACGGGAAGAGGGGCCTTATTTTTTAAAAAGAATTTTTATGATCTTGAATTGAACGGTTCCTACAGAAATTACGGAGATTATACCGATGGCAATGGTAATGAAGTTCCTTCCTCTTTTACATCAACAGATTATTCCATGAAGCTAGGTGTCAATCCGAATGATCAGCAACGCTTGCGTTTTACCTGGAGACAATCTTTCGGACGAGACATCAAACACGCCGGTCTCGCAATGGACTCGCCATATGACAATAGTTATCTGTTAGGACTGGATTATAAAATCAGGGCCTTGTCCGGAATCTTCAGCAGTATTACGTTCAAGGGGTTTTATTCTTATGTGGATCATTTGATGTCAAATAAAAATCGTCCAAATTTTATGATGGTCGACGCTGAATCCAATGTTTTCGTAACGACATGGGGCGGGAAAGCAGAATTAACCTTACACCCAAATGACAGGTCATCTCTGTTTCTGGGTCTGGATGCCAACATGATTGCGAGAGAGGGTGACAGAATCAGAAAGGTCAAGGTCATGAATGGAAATATGCTTCCTGAACCTGTGACCAGAATTGACAAGATATGGCAGGATACCGAACTCAATGATATTGGAATCTTTGCAGAGGGAAAATTAAGAGTCTCCGATTTATCAACCTTAACGGCCGGAATAAGATCAGATTTTATCCATACAGACATCCATGACCCGGCTCAGGATTTTTTGGATTTGTACGGGGGAGCGATTGATGCCCAGAAAGAAGTGAACCTAAGTGGTAATATTTCTTACCTGTTACATCTGGACAAAACTCATCTCCAAGTTGCTTTTGGTCATGGTGTTAGGACGGCCTCGATCGTTGAGCGCTACATCAATCATTTCAATATCAACTCGGACCCCTATGAATATGTGGGCAATCCTTTTTTAAGTCCTGAATTAAATAATCAGTTTGAAATTTCTGTAAATCAGCAATTTAATAAAATTGATTTGGGAGTATCCTTGTTTTATTCAATTTTATCCGAATACATCACTGCAGTGGTCGACGAGAGTCTTCCAAGAAAGTTTATGCCCATGCTTGAGCCCAAGTTTGCGAAACGTTTTATCAACGTGGACGATGCGATGCAAACCGGTTTTGAATTCTATTTCAATTATCATTTCACACCTGAATTCAGCTTCTTTTCCGACTTGTCATATACCTACGGGCAAAATAAAGAGCTCGATGAACCCCTGCCTCAGATCATGCCATTAAGGGCCCATTTGAGTTTGAACTACGACAAGAAAAAATATTGGTTCAATATCAAATCCCGCATGGTGGCTGAACAGGAAAGGATCTCCCTCTCTTTCAGAGAAACAGCCACACCTGGCTATACCACCCTGGATCTTAGCGCAGGTTTCAGACCATTTGATAATTTTTCGGTTGGAGGATCAGTTTTAAATATTTTTGACAAGGCCTTTTACGAACATTTAAATTTTTCGTATAACAATTCAGACTTATTTGAAGGCCGGATTTATGAACCCGGAAGGAACTTTACGGTCTATATCAATTATACTTTTTAGAATAAAAAAAAGTGGCGTCAAAGCCGCATTAACTTTTGAAGTACTGCGGCTTTATTTTAAGGGTTCATTGGAAGTAATCGGGGAAATCATTAAATTTAATCTCAAAAATATATATTATGAGAGTTAGATTTTTAGGACATGCAGCACTCGCCATTGAAGTTGCCGGTAAGCATATTGTAGTAGACCCGTTTATAAGCCCAAATGAGCTGGCCAAAGACATAGACATCGCTTCTCTTGAAGCTGATTACATTTTGATTACACATGCGCACCAGGACCATATTGTGGATGTTGACGCCATAGCAAAGAGGACCGGTGCCAAGATTGTTTCCAATTATGAGATCGTCACGCATTACGGTAACCTGGGCTTTGAAGGGCACCCAATGAATCACGGAGGATCCTGGCAGTTTGATTTTGGCAGGTTGACATATACCAACGCTGTTCATACAAGTTCCTTTCCTGACGGAAGTTACGGAGGTCAGCCCGGAGGGTTTATATTGGAAACGGATGAAGGAAACCTGTATATTGCTGGTGATACAGCCCTGACCATGGATATGAAGCTGATACCCTTACAGTGCAAGATTGACCTGGCAGTTTTACCGATAGGGGATAATTTTACCATGGGTATTGAAAGCGCAGTCATCGCGGCCGATTTCGTGGAATGCATAAAAATCCTTGGCTATCATTACGACACCTTTGGATACATTGAAATAGACCATAGCAAAGCCATGGAAGCTTTTAAAAATGCAGGTAAGGAACTGAACCTTTTGCCCGTTGGGGAGGCTATTACGGTTTAAGTTGCTCATTTTTTATATCTTTAAAGGACATCGTTAATTTTTGAATATGAAATACAAGAATGAAGTTATGATCAGGCTCCCACTGGAAAAAGTGGTGAGCTTGTTTGACAGTGAAGAAAATCTTTTCAAATGGCAGCCCGATCTGCTCAGCTTTGAGCACGTCTCCGGTGATAAAGGTGAAGTCGGAGCCAAAGCAAAATTAAAATACAAGATGGGCAAGAGAGAAATTGAAATGATTGAGACGATCACCGTAAAGAATTTACCCCATGAATTTTCAGGCACCTATGAAGCCAAAGGGGTATGGAACGAGGTTAAGAATTATTTTGAACAGATAGATGATCAAACCACACGATGGAGATCTGAATCTTATTTCAAGTTTAGCGGATTCATGAAAATAATTGGATTCCTGATGCCTGGGTCCTTTAAAAAGCAATCCCAGAAGTACCTTGATCAGTTCAAGGCTTTTGCTGAAGAAGAAGCTTAAGGTATCACTTTAAAAATTTTTATTATGAAAACAAGTCGGGTAGGTTGGTTTGAGATTCCTGTTATTGATATGGACAGGGCAAAATTATTTTATGAAAAAATATTTGGGATAAAAATTCATCTGGAACAGTTCGGGGAAACAAAAATGGGGTGGTTCCCTTCTTCAGATGATCCGGAAGCTAAAGGATCAAGTGGTTCCCTGGTACAAAATACTTCGTTTTACATACCCTCGACCCACGGTACACTGGTTTATTTTTCATCGCCGGGAATAGATGATGAACTTGAGAAAGTAGAAGAGGCAGGGGGCAAAATCCTGCAGAAAAAAACACTGATCAATGAAGATATCGGCTATATGGCATTATTCTTAGATACGGAGGGTAACAGAATTGCACTTCATTCCAATTCCTGAAAATGAATGAGAAATTATTATGTTGAACCTTTTGATCAAACCATCAGTTTACGATAATTTCATCGATAAAGAACCACGCCGGCTGGCCTTCACAGTCAAAGCCCGACGGGCATTTTCCAACCCCTTTGATTTTGATCTTGATATATCTTGAGTTTCTTTGCGATTGTAAAGAAAATTTGTACGTCTTGATTTTTTTCTTATCCCGGGTTTGCCTGATCTCGGATGATAAGGTAGTATCGAATTTAATCCCATCCTCAGAGAAACTCAGATCCATTGAAACAGGCTCAAAGATCCAGTTTGAAGGTGTATAAAGATATCCCAATTCAATACTCTTTATTTTTTTTATGGATTTTAAGTCGATCAGCACTTCTAAATCCTGATCTTCGAGTCCTATCCACTGACCCGAGGAATAGTCGGGATAACCTCTTCTGCCATCCACCAGGGTTTCAATATTTTTATAGTTGGGGTGAAGCGGTGTTGTGGCAGTGATCAAGGCATCTTTTGCCAAATGCAGGTTGGTTTCTGTTTTGACGGGTACATCTGACACAGAACCGTGCTCCCATGACAGGTAAGTTTCAATAAGTTCACTGACCTTGTCAGGATGCTGAGCAGCCATATTGGACATCTCAGAAACATCCATGCTCAGATCAGACAAAAAGAGGGCATCCTTCTCAAGATCAAGTTTTCCTTTATGCGAAGTATCTTTAGGGTAACCTACCAATTTCCAGGAGCCTTTTCTGACCACCCACTGTGAGCCATATTTCCAATAACCAAGATTTCGATTGGTTTTTGCGCCGGGATCCGTAATCATATGGGACTGATCAAGCCCATCAATATCCCCCGGTTTCTTTTCTAGTTTGCATAGGGAGGCCAGTGTAGGCATCCAGTCTATATTCATCAAAAACTGATCATTTACAATTTTTTCAGGAAGGTTTCCTTTCCAGCTGATCATGGCCGGAAGCCTTATCCCTCCTTCAAGCAGGCTGTTTTTTGCACCTCTGTAGGGCCCTGAACTTCCACCTCCGTTAAAAGCCCTGGCCTCAGTTGAGTACCCATTGTCTGATTGATAAATGATAATTGTATTTTCCCTGATACCTAAGGCATCCAGTTTGTCAAGCAAATGCCCGATTCGCTCGTCTATGGTTGAAATAAAGGCGGCATAGTCAGCCCTGGGTTGAGGCATTCCCTCATAGTGATCTCTCCATTTTTGCGTCGGTTGGTACGGGTAATGAGGCATGTTAATGGCATAATACATAAAAAAAGGATCCTTATGGTTTTCGTCTATGTAATTCAGGGCTTTTTTTGAAGCCAGGTCAGGAAAGTACTGCCCATCATAAAATACTTCTTTTCCGTTTTCATACAGGTCGTGAATGTTGGGTCCCTGCCAGAAAAAAAAGTGGGAATAGTTGTCGATGCATCCCCTGAGGTGCCCAAATGAGTAATCAAAGCCCTGGTTATTGGGTGATGTTTCCTGGCTCATTCCGAGATGCCATTTACCAATATGTCCTGTCTGGTAACCATTATCTTTGAAAAGTTCAGCCAGGGTGTACTGTTCTTTCGGCATGCCATGTGAACCTGGGTTGGGCGAAGTATTTCCTGTGACCCCTGCATTTTGGGGATACCTCCCAGTA
>CBDUAP010000046.1:0-16054 GCA_965365165.1 uncultured Flavobacteriaceae bacterium | reverse complement strand
TTTATTGGTTGAAATTAGATTCGATGGTGCGGTCGGTCCTTGCGCCATCCGGCCCACTTCACTAAAAATGTCTGCAAGACATTTTCTTTACGCTCGGTCCTGCCCGCACAAAAAATCCCTTCTTTTGAAGGGCTTTTTTTAGGATGTTGTTTTATGTATCTTAAAATGATTATGCTGTATTCAAGACGTGATGACATATAGATTCAACATGCGAAGCATCTGTCCCACAGCATCCGCCATAGACCATCAATCCGGGTAAATGTTTGTTTAGTTTGGTATGCCATTGTGCAAGCTCAACAATATTGCCTGCATCCAGCTCCGTTGATTCATCAAGTTCAGCATGGCTTTTACAAGAGGCATTTGCCCTAATACCTTTTATTCTGGATTTCCAATCCATATTTTCTTTTAAAACATCTACGAAATGAGTGGGATGCGCGCAATTGATCATATAATATAGAGGGTAGTTGTTTGTTGCTTTATCAACTTTATAAATGGCTTCCTCCAGACTGTCTCCATTTGGCAGTTTGCCATCTGTTTCAACTGTAAATGAAATAACCACAGGTAAATTATATTTGTGTGCTCCAAAACAAATACCTATCGCTTCTTCAGTATAAGTCATCGTGATGGCCGAAACCATATCCACTGAAGATTTTTTGAATGCCTCAATTTGCAGGCTGTGGTATTTATGAGCCTCATCTGGGGTCATCGAATCTTGAATTTGATATCCATCCCCTCTTGGACCTATTTGGCCGCTTATTAAAATTTCATCAATTTCATCCTTATAAGTATCCCTCAATTCCTTAATACATTCAACTGCTTTTTGGTTGACATCGAAAAGATCTTGTTCGTTGTAGCCAAGTTTAAATCCCCAGTCTTTATTGGCGCGCCATGTTGGACTCTCTAAAATATATCCCGTTCCATTTTTTTTTGCGATATCCAAATACTCCATGTAATAATTTTTAAGTGTATGCAAGTGTTTTGGATTGTCAAGCATGGGGAATGAGGCAAAATGAGGCAAGTCAATATTTTTTGTAAAGATCATATCAGTCTCGAGACCTCCGTCGGTTAAGAAGGTATTCGCGTTTATTCTGTCGTTTATTGATTTCATGATTTCTGGGCTTGTGATTTAGACTTATTGATATCCTGAAAAGTCAGCATTTCTAGAATTTTTGAAGATGCTCCTTTATAGAATCCTGTTTCATGTTCATAGCCTTTAGGGTTCTTAAAGGTGCCAAACATCATATCAAAAACCGGCAGATCGGAATAATTGTATTTATGTATTCCTCTTGCATGATGAACAGTGTGGCTTTCTGGTCTTTGGATAATGTATCCAAGCCATTGTGGTGTTCTAATGTTGGTATGTTGAAATATTGCCAAAAACATTGTAGTTAGTAGCATGATGGTTACAGCTTGAGGTGTTACACCAATCAACAAGGCAAGACATATACTACCTAAAAAAGTGAAGCCAATCATGTCGAAAAAACTAAAATAGAACGCACCATACGTATCCATGCGCTCAGCACTGTGATGCATTTGATGAAATACTCTCCATAAAATATCCGATTTATGAATGGCCCAATGCCAAATAAACAAACCGAACTCATAAAGAATGATTGCTAAAATTCCACCTCCTAAATTTCCCAAACCCGTTAGATCAAATAATTGATACCGTGATAAAAAAGGATCGGTAAGTAAAGGAAGGTACGAGGATAGGAAAAAATAGACCATGAAGGAGATCAAACCTTTGAGTTTCCAATTTTTGACATTTGGTAATTTGGAAGCGGGAAACAGTGCTTCCCAAACAATCAAAATCCCGTACATAGCTAGGGCGATAAGAGAGATTGGGTCTAATAAAATTTCTAGTGGTGTTGGCATGAGTGATATTTTTAATTATACTTTGCTTTCACCTACTAAGGCGTAAGTATTTAACTTACAATGTGAGGAATGGATATGATGCACTAAGTTTCTTATGCTAAAGCGTCCAATTGACATTCACTTCAGGCATGTATGAGCAACAGGTTCCTGTTTTGATAGATTTTGAAAGATGACTTCCCAACTCTGGGTGGACTTTTTCTATTTTTTTAATGGCAGTTCTAATTCTCCATGTTGCTGCAGACCTGGCCTTTTCAACTGTGGAGCTCACTTTTCTCGTTTTACCGGAAAGTCCCAGAGATTTTGAAAGGTGATCGAGAAGCGTATCATATTCTTCTCGCAGGGAACTTATTTTTTCCAATTGATTCATTTCTTCAGCTTCATCAATTTCCATTTGCAATTCTTTGATTCGATCTAAATACTGGGCTTTTGCTTTGGCATCGATCGACTCGGTAGAAGTGCCTTCGTCAACGGCACTGCCCATCAAGTCTAAACAATGGAATTCTTTTAATGGCTGGCTTAGTAATTTATGAATATCGTGATATCCTTTTGCATCCTTTAGCGTTATTGATTTGTTTTTAAAATTTAACTCCCAAACGTCAGCCTTAAACAAGAAAGATGAAGATAATGCTTGAGATGAATTTTTGACCACAGGATCTGGTATGTTTTTATGTGACCTGATAAATTCAATTAAGGGATTGAGATAATTATCGTGTTTAAAAGGATTAAGCGTAACCAACCATTCTATGGCTTCCTTTTCAAGTGTATCTTTTCCTGTATATGCCTCAATTTTAAATTGCTCGAGGTAAACTTTCCAACATTCCCACAATTTTTCATAATCTTTAATTTGTAAATAAGCTGCAGCTACCCATGCGGCAAAATCTGTCCAGCAATTGAGTTGAACTTTTTTACTTAAAGCAATACTTTTTTCAAAATCACCAACTTGCAGATAATAGTTGGAGCCATAAGCGAAATATATGTCTTTGTGAAAAGGATTGATCTTAATAGCTCTTAAATAAAGCGAAACAGCTTCATCAGCATATCCTACATGCAGTAAAGAAAAAGAGACTCTTAGCAGGTTTGAGGCATCATTAGGGTTCATTCGTAGTGATTTGCGCAAACAATATTCCGCCTGGTCGTATTCTCCCCGGTATACATAGGTCCTTCCCAGAACTCCTAAGGCCGTATAGTCATTTGGATCTAATTCAATAGCTTTCAGGGCATATTTATGCGCACCTTTCATACTTTTATCCCATCTATCCCATAGCAGACATGACCAGTAATTAAAATAACTTAAAGACAGACCCGTGTAGGCCAGTGAATAATTTGGATCGATCTTTAAGGCAGCATTAAAATAGATTCGGGATTTTTTATCATTATCGGCGGAGCCTTTTTTTAAGATACTCATTCCCATTAAATAGTTTTCATAAGCCGCGAGGTCAACAGCACTCTTTTTGTAAGAATGTGAGAGTAAATTATAATTGATTTTTTCTTCAAGTACGCTCACAATCTCATGAATCACAGTGTCTTGTGCCTGTAGTAAGGAATCAATCGTTTCGGAGTACTGATTGGCAAAAACCAAGGTTTGGTCTTTTGAATTGACGAGTTGAATAGAAATTTTGAGTTCCTCTTTAAAATGTCTGACACTTCCATAAATAAGATAATTTGCCGCTAATCTATCTATAGTAGACTGGTCTGTAATATCCTTGATTTGTAGCGTAGAATAAGATGAAATTACAGAGAGTCCAATGAATTTAGAGAAATTGGTAATCAGATCTTCAGTAAACCCAAAAAAAAGATTGACGATTCGTTCATCTTCTGTCAATACCTTAAAAGGCAATATCGCTATGGTTATATTTTTATGTAAGGCGGGCTTGTCCAAACCAAATCATATTTACTTATGATACAGTTAATTTATTCTGTTTTCAACTAAATTACTTAAAATAGCTAATTCTGTTGAAAACGATGGTTCTAATCTAAATTACTTTTTATATCAAATTAAATAAATTTATATAAAACTCCTAAAACAAGCCCATAATTCTTCCATATATTCCTTAACCCATCCTATAATTCCAGCTAAAAGCCGATCAACTTGAAATGCAGTTTATGAAGCTCCAATACAAATCATTTTTAATCTTATTTTATTATAAACTGGTATGATCCGGCAACCAGTGAATAAACCGTTTCCCTTTTGTTTCTGACCCTTGTTTTTATAAGTTTCTTATCTCCGGGCGATTTTAATTCTATATTCAGAGGGTTGCTCTCGAGATAAAGTGTTGCCGTACTGTTTGCAGGAATCCTGACAAAGTATTCAATATTTTCATCTTTTCTTTTCCATGAAGAAATAATCTCTCCGTATGGGCTTTCATGTTTCGCTTCGAACTGATCAAGATTTGAAACAAAATGTGGTTTCAAGATCACGTTCTTAAATCCTGTTTGTTTTTCATCTGGGAAAATACCACCAAGTGCTTTATAATACCAGGCATTGATTTCACCAAACATAATGTGGTTCATGGAAATGTCATTTTCAGCATCCGGGATCCAATTCTCGTAAAAAGTAGTGGCACCATTAACAATCCACCAGCCCCATGAAGGGTAAGTTTCCTGAGAGGCAACCTCCCAGGCCAGATCGGAGTAACCGTTTTCACTCAAGGCGTTTAATATGGTTTTGCTGCCCAACAACCCCACGTCAATATGTTTGTTATCGTCAACAACCTTCTTTGCAAGGTTTTTAGCCACTTTTTCTATCAATTCATCAGGTACAAGCCCCCAGTAGAGCGCAACACTTAACTCGGTTTGTAAACCACTTCCATACATTCCTTTTTCGCGGTCAAGGTATTTATCGTTGATCGCTGTTTTTATTTTTTGAGCCAGGGCATGATACTTTTTACGATCTGTTTTCCTGCCTAATATTCCAGCAGTTTTGGAAAGGATCAATGCGTCTACATAAAAATAGGTTGAAGAAGTGTATTCTTTTGGAGTTACTGATTTTACAGGAACCCAGTCACCCAGGCCCCAATCGGTAAGTCCTGAAGGGCTTATTTTATCAAGGTGGTCAACATACCTCTTGATATTTTCATAACACAATTCAAGTAATCTTGAGTCACCATAAAATAGGTAAATGTTCCAGGGAATAATGGCAATTGTACTTGTCCAGTCAGGTCCATTGGCCCAGGTATAACCCCAGCCATTAGAAGGAATTATCGCAGGAAGAACGCCGTTTGCTTGTTGTTCATCTCTATGATCAGCCAGCCATTTTTCATAAATAGTGATGCCATCAAAATTGTACAATCCGGTTTCTATGGCAATATGTGCATCACCGGTCCAGCCATTTTTCTCCCGTTGTGGGCAATCCGTCGGATAACCATAAAGGTTTGATAAATAAGAGGCATTTGCGGCCTCCCAAAGCTTATTCAATGTAGTATTTGAAGACTGAATTTCTCCTGTAGCAGGCACATCGCTGTGCATGAAGATTGCTGTAAGGTTTTCTTGGGAGAGTTCAAGTGGTTGGTCAGCAGTAAGTTCCACATACTGAAACCCTTTGTAATTAAACTTAGGCATAAAAGTCTCCTCACCCTTTCCGCTTAAAATAAAAATATCAGTTTGAAATGGATCAGAATCGTCAGTCGGACGGTAATGAACATCGAGATTCGACATATCAGCATTGCCTTCTTTATCGAGTCGTTCAACATGTTTGAGTCGAATGATTGTGCCTTCGGTTCCTGATACGTTCAGTCTTGTCACGCCTGCTAGGTTGCGTCCAAAGTTAAATAGCCAGGTTCTATCTCCCGTCTTCTTAAAGTCAATGGCCTTAATTTCATCCAAATTTCGGATCGGGTGCATCATCTGGGAAGTAATGTTTTGAGAAGGTGCGTTGGTTGCCATGGCATCTCTCCACTCAGCGGAATTGAAGTTGGCAGTGTTCCATCCCGTTTGTTCCAGACGGGCATCGTAATGTTCTGCTGTATAAATACTATTAAATATTACCGGGCTTAGTGAAGTTTGCCATTTATGATCTGTTGAAATGATTTCGGATGAGCCATCTTCGTAGGTAATGCGAAGGTCGAGACAAAATTTAGGGCGTGCCCTCCATGGTGCTTTATCAAAATACCACACCGCCTTTGATTGATGATTATACCAGCCATTTCCGAGCAATACGCCAATCGCATTATTCCCCTGTTGCAGGTTTTTAGTTACGTCATAAGAAACGTATAAATTTCGACGGTCGAAACGTGTATACATAGGGTCCAGTCTGTGGTTTCCAATGCGCTCTCCGTTAATAGAAAGTTCATAAAGTCCGGCGGCGGCAATATAGGCCCGTGCAGATTTTATCTTTTTTGGGGTTTGAAACTCTCTTCTGAAATACGGGGCCGGTTTTAAGTTGTAGTCAGATGTATCCGTTATCCAATGACCAACCCAGTTATTTTGATCTATCATTCCAGTTTCAAAAAAGGCAATTGGTGACCACCCTGACCATATATTATTAATGTCCTGCACCCTGATCTGCCAGGAGTAGGGGGTGAATGGCTGTAAATCAGGCCCTTTGTAAACTGCTGGAAGTGTTGAGGAATTTATGATTTCACTTTCCCAGACAATCTTATTCTCAGTTGCTTCCTTTGAAGAATTGTTATAAACTTTTATGTGATAGGCCTGCATTAAATACCCCGGGTCGTTTGTTTCTATCTGCCATGAAAACCTCGGTTTTTTGGTATCGATTCCGATCGGATTTATTAAATATTCACATTTAAGATGCTTCAGGCTCACTTGTGAAAACCCTGAAGTATTTCCTAAAAAAAAGATGACGATAAAAACTGTTATAACTTTTAAACCCATTTCTGATATTGATTTAACAAGATAGAAAAATAATTAGACCAGCAACCCTAGGTTTTATCTTTTCGGCATCACAAGGCTGTCGGCCGGATAATTTGCTTTTAAAACATCCATTTGCTCCCTGGCCCATTCCATTATGATTTTTCTTTGCTCATTCGTGAGATCCGCCTCCCGGTGAAGGCCCAGGTAGTTGTATGATTCCAAAGGCATTTCGCGTTCTTCAACTTCCTCAATGATCTCTTCGAATTTGTGATGCTGGACAGCAATAGGAAGTTTGGTGAATTCTGAGAAATTCAAATTTCTTTTTCCGTCCCTGATATGATCATCAAGCCACCAGGCCACAGGCTGAATCTCTGCGTACCACGGATATTCCGTTTTGTTGGAATGGCAATCATTGCATGATACTTTAAGGAGATGTTCCACTTCTTCAGGAACCTCATATTTGGTTGAAACAGTGAACGTGACATCATTTGATTCGTTTTTGTCTGGACGAACAAGCTGGATGATCAGCAATAGGGCGACCAACCAAAGCAGCAATTTTTTAAGCATAAGTTTGTATTTTACAGTCCTTTCATCTAAAATAATACCATTCCAGTTCAATCCAATGGCAAAATCGTGCAAATTTCCTTTTGAATCCAAATAAGATGCCATACCTCTTAAAACATGCTCAAACTGAGCATAGACAGTGTGCATATTCGCAGGCATTTTAAAGGGTATAAGTGCAGAGGGTTCAGTTTTCCGGAAATAATATCCAGCAAGGCTTCATCTTGCCTACCAGTATGGAAAGGATATAGGAATAGTAGCCACTCAAAAACTGTTCAGCCGTCTTAAAAATAAAAACTTAGATTTTGCCACTACGGTTAATGAGACGACTATGATCAAAAGGGGCACCACCAGAAATTAGATTTACATCCATTTTTTTCTTTTAAAATAGAATAACATGGCGATGGCTATGACCGCCATACATCCCAGCATGATATAATACCCGTATTTAAAATGCAATTCAGGCAATACATCGAAATTGGTGCCATAAATACCGGCGATAAAGGTGAGCGGGATGAATATGACCGAAAATATGGTCAGAAATTTCATGATGTCATTGAGCCTGCTACTGATCATCATGTGGTAAACATTTAACTGATCAGACAATAATTCGCGATAACTAGCAACGATGTCGCTTGCCTGGTTGATATTATTGACGAGCTCCTTAAAATGGATTTTGTTCTTTTTGTGGATGAAATCGCTTTCCAGTTTAGATAAAGCCAGTATCATTTCTTTTGCAGGTTTGATACCTTTTTGGATATAATTTATTTTCTTTTTATAGGATTTGATTTCATCGATAACACTACTATTAGGATGATCGATCAGCACATCATCAATAGATTCTATTTTTTCTCCCATCAAACTCAGTACATATAAGTAATGATCAATAACCGTGTCAATCAATGCAAAGGCCAGATAATCGGGCCGTGAACTTCTCAGTTTCCTTTTATGGTTTCTTATTCTGTTTCTCACCGGTTCAAACACATCCCCTTTCTTCTCCTGAAAGGAAATAAGTATATTATCATTGAATAACAGGCTTAAATTTTCGATAGTGATATCTTGTTTTTCCTCTGAGAATTGTATCATTTTCAGTGAAATAAACACCAGGTTATTATAATCCTCAATTTTTGGGCGTGATTGGGTTTCCAATACATCAGCCAGAATAAGTTTGTCGAAATTAAACTCTTCACCTATTTCCTTGAGAATTTCAATATCGTGTAAGCCGTATATATTGAACCATGTTACTGTTTTCTTATGAGCAAAGGGTGTGATTTCTTTGACGCTCTGAATGGTTTTTTCCTCAACCGAGGTTTCGTCAAAATCAATTATACCCATTTGAATTTGATCGACCTTTTTATCGCCCCTGAAAATAAGATCAGTAGGGGAAAGACCAATTTCGCTTTTCGCTTTTTTTAGATATCGTGTCATGATATGATTTGTATTGCCAAATTTGATTCAATGTAATGAAATTTTGTCAGATTCACAGCCGATTATTTGTGAAGACCCTCTCGGAATGGTTAAGCTTTTACTGTTGGGCAAGCTCATTGATTTCTTTGTTTTCCAATATTGATTTCGCATACTTTCCATCGAGGGTCTTGATCATGGCCAGACCCATGTTGGAAGTGTTGGTGGCAGTCCGGGGGAAATGTTTCAGTATAGCATAAACAGGCCAAAAGATTGTATAAATGGCCTGAACCCATTTTGTTTTTGATTTTATGCCTTTCAGGGGCTGAATATAGCCCGGCCTGAACATATAGGCTTTTTTAAAAGGCATTTTGAGCAGTGCATTTTCTGTTTTTCCTTTTATCCGTGCCCACATGATCTTTCCTTTTTCAGAAGTATCGGTACCCGTGCCACTGACATAACAAAAGATGCTGTCTTCATTGTATTTTATGAATGATTGTGCAAATTTCAGGGTAAGGTCATGGGTAATTCTTGAATAGGAAGCCTCTGTCTGGCCTATGGATGTGATTCCAAGGCAAAAAAAGCAGGCATCATAACCTTTAAAGTTTTCTTCTATGGCAGACAGATTAAAGAAGTCCTGAATCAAAACCTCTCTGACTTTGGGATGATTTATTCCCGCCGTGCTTCTGCTGACCAATAGTATCTGGTCTATGTCAGATGCATCCATGCACTCCAGAAGAACTCCTTTGCCTACCATACCGGTTGCGCCTGTCAATATGATTTTGTACCCCATCGTTAATTTGTTACATGGTCAAATTCAATTCGTTTTTAAGCTGAATTAAAAAACGACTTTTATTTTCCGATTGATTATCTGGCTCAATTCAACACCTTGCATTTTTTCTTTTCTTCCCCAATCTGCCCGATTTGATCACCTTATTGATATAATCAGTGGCCAGTGGAACTTTGCATGAGGTATTTCCCATAAAAACCGAAACTTTTCCAATGATTTGCGCAATTTCTTGTGCTTTTTCGGTAAGTTCAGGGATATAGCACCCTACCGCAATCACAAATCCGTTCATGGTATATTTTACCCTGTTCTGTGCCTTGTGAATGCTTCCTCCAATTTCATCGAGAAGTTTCGAATAAGTAGTGATATCCAGCTCACGGTCGTCATGAATACTGGCATAATTCAGCAGGGCAGACCACCCTGCAGATGCAATTTGTTCCTTTTCTGATTTGATCCATTCCAACCCAAGTTCAAATCCGAAAGGAGTTTCAGCCGCAACCCAAGGTACGGCATATTCACTTAAATAATACCAGTAGGCTTGTTCCACCCAGTTTTGCAATTGCTCTTTTGTGATTTTTTTTTCGTCAGCCATCAGTCCGGCCAGATACATCGCATCGGAATTGCCTGTTGCAAACAGTTCCAGGGAAAGTTCATGATTTTTTTTGGTTTTTTTCAGGATCTTTTTCAAGTCACCCACCTTTACTCCGAACAAAGGTTCTTTTGCCCCGTGATTGATCAGGGTGTTCTTAGTTCTTTCATCTCCATAGGCTTCAAGTTCCTTCAAAATGGCTTTTGCATTCATGCGCTTCAGTTTTGGTTTGTTTCATTACCGGCTCTTTGGGCTATAAATTTATAAGGCCAAAAGGTTTAAAAATCCAGTCTGATAAAGGCATCTTCTTCACTTGGGGTTTTGTCTTCGACCAGGTCAAGTTTATAACTTTTGGGAACATTGTCCCAGTCTTCATAGAGCTTCCCGTCAATATAATATCGGGTAGGGCCTTTATTTTGGTTCTTGTAAGAATTATCCATCATGAGCCCATAGATATTCTGAGGGGCCGATGTGCCGGCCATGTTGCCTCCTAAAACCAGTTCCATATTACCGTCTCCGTCAATATCCGCTTTGACCCAGTTTAATTCGAGTAATTCGTTAAAGCTTCCGTCTGCAATCATTTCTCCGATCTCGAGATCAAAACGTTCAAGAATATCTTCAGCGCCCTTGAGTTTTTTACTCAATGCCAGATGGAGCGACTTGATCAGCAAAGGTTTAAGCCCGATGGCAAGGTGCTGAGAAACATCATTGAGCTGATACTTTAACATGTATTGAATCAGCAGGGCATCAACAAGCATATAGTCAATTTTATCGGACAAGAGGTTTTCAAGGTTTTTTTGATTACTGGCTCCGGGGACGATTATAATATCCTGGTTATTGTCAAAATCTCCATAGGCATAACTGTCTATCACGCCTATTCTTTTTCCACCGAGGTCTTTAAATGAAGTGGCACTCACGTCTGCTCCTTTGCGCCCTACCAGCACCAGTTGATTGTACAGGTATGGTTTTGAGTAAAAATATTTTTCAAGGCGTTCGGGGCTTATCCATAATCCGGGGCTGCCGTCAAACTTACCTGTATGCAGCTTGTCAAGGACTTCTGTAAACGAGGTTATTTCCATGGTCGAGGCCACGTCGATTCGCGTCAAGGCTTCCTGAACAAGATCAGACAGGATAGATTTTTCACCTTCTATATTCGTAAAAGGAGGCCATACATCAGCCGCAAGTTTTAACTCCCGCTGTTGGGCAAAACCAAAAAAAGTTAAAAAACAAAAGATGGAGGTTATCGATTTTCTCATGGTTAGGCTTTTTGTAAAAATAAACAGAAAAAAGGGTAAAACAATGAACTCTGCTTGACTTTCACCAGATACGAAAACATAAATTGCAAGATTCTTCTTTTGAGGTAAAGGAAATCTTTTAATAAAATTTTGATTTCACGGAGATTTTTAAACCTTACAGCCTCAAGTTTATTACCCTTTTTTGGATTCGCGCATGGCATGGTCACAGGCGCGGGCGGTGAGGGCCATATAGGTCAGAGAAGGATTCTGAGTTGCGGTTGAAGTCATGCAAGAACCATCAGTGACATAGACATTTTTGCAACCGTGCAACTGGTTCCATTTGTTCAGCAAAGAAGTTCTGGGATCATTCCCCATCCTAACGCCTCCCATTTCATGAATATCCAGTCCGGGGGCTTGTTTCGTGTCATGTTTCCTTATATTTTGAAATCCGGCTTCTTCATACATTTTTGAAAACTGCTCATGAAAATCTTTGATCATTTTTTCGTCATTGTCGTCATAAGCAACATCGATTTTTAGCAGGGGTATGCCCCAATCATCTGTTTGGGAAGTATCCAGTGTCACTTTGTTTGAAGCCCTGGGAATGGTTTCTCCCATCATGTGTGCACGTACTTTCCATGGACCATGACTTGGATTTAAAAGTCCGGTCTTTAAATCCTGGCCAAATCCACTTTGATCCTGAATGACTTGTCTGTAAGCACTAAAACTGGTAGCATAACCCCTGAGAAAATCTGTTTCCTGCTTTTTGACATTTCTAAACCTTGGAATATAGGCGTTGGTTGGTTCTCTGCCTGTTGTATGTTTATCTGAAAAACCTTCAAATTCTGCATAGATCAGGGCCCGGTAATTGTGAAAGGCAACGTATTTTCCCAGCAGGCCGCTGTCGTTCCCCAATCCATATGGAAATCGATTTGAAGTTGAGTTCATCAATATCAAATTCGTGTTCATTGTTCCGGCATTTACGAATATTGTATTCGCAAAGTATTCCTTGGTTTTACCTGTTTGACTATCGATGACCAGAACTCCGGCCGCCTTTCCTTTTTGCTCATCATAAAGTATTGAATGGACCACAGTATCATGTATCAGGCTCATATTTCCTGTTTTTATCGCCCAGGGCAAGGTGCTCGAATTACTGCTGAAATACCCTCCGAAGGGGCAACCTCTCTGACACAAATTCCTGTACTGGCATTGGCTTCGTCCCTGTTGGGCGAAGATTTCCCTATTTTCTGTAATATGGGCGCACCTTCCGCTAATGACGTGTCGGTTGGTATAGTTTTTTGCCAAAGCAGTTTTAAAATGTTCTTCAATACAATTGAGCCCCATGGCCGGTAAAAATTCTCCATCAGGCAATATATCAAGGCCGTCGCGATTTCCGGCAATGCCAACAAACTTTTCAACATGACTGTACCAGGGAGCAATATCTTTATACCTGATCGGCCAGTCAACAGCAAAGCTGTCCCTTGCCGGACCTTCAAAATCATAATCGCTCATTCTTTGGGTCTGCCTTGCCCAAAGGAGCGATTTGCCACCTGTTTGATAGCCTTTGATCCAGTCAAACGGTTTTTCCTGAATATAAGGATGTTCCTTGTCTTTTACTACAAAATGCTCGGCATCCTCCTTGAAGACATAGCAGCGGCTGGCAATAGGGTTTTCTTTGATGATCTTTTCCGGCAGGCTTCCCCTGTGCTTGAATTCCCAGGGGTTCATATTTGTTGTCGGATAATTCACATTGTGTTTTACTTCACGGCCCCTTTCAATAACCAGCGTTTTGAGCCCTTTATCACAGAACTCCTTGGCTGCCCATCCTCCGCTCATACCTGAACCAATTACGATCACATCAAAGGTGTTCGATTCTTTTGAATCTATATTGAAATTAGCCATTTATATTTATTCTTCTGCTGTTATCAATTGTTTCACAAGTTTCATAGGACCCGGGAACAAGGCTGTAGGGCATAATTTCGGTCATGATATAGGCTGATTTCATATAGCCGAGGATCGTAAAACTTTTGGTGATTTCAACAAAGCTCAGGACATTCCTGCTCACCTGGTCAGAAGGGTCTGAGTTAACAATTGAACGTAATGCCCTTATCCGATCCTTTTGTTTTGATTTGAGAAATGACTGTCCTGTAATTTCTTTAACCCGCTTGTTAAAGTGAGTCATTCCCTTCAGATAGGAATGTTGTATATCGACTTGCAGACAGTCATCAACCATGATCCATACAAAATCATGTACCTTAAGGTTGCCGGCACCCGGCAGATTGTCTTGCGGAATGATACTTTCTACCAATTCTTTCATCAAGGCTTCCTGGCTGGCAGTAATCTGGAGCTTATTGAGCGTGAAACTAACTTTTTCTTCCGTAAAATCACAGGAAGGAAACATGACCATGCCTCCCGATAATATGCCTAAATGCTTCAGGGCTTTTCTTCTGTCCATATGCTGTTGACCTGTGGTTGAGTAAACTATTCTTTTATTGCAATATCATTTTCGGCATTAAAAAAATCCAGGAAAATAACATAACGGTGATGAATGATTGGGGGTAAATATATAGAATTTTGAACTTTTAAAAAAAGGAGTACAGGAGTGTTTTTTAATCAGGCACTGGGGTGGGAACCTGCAGTCTTATTTCACTGGCGAAAAGATCCCATTCGTTTAAAAGTTCCCTGTATTTTTCTGTTTCAGTTTCTTTCAGGTCGTATTGTTCAGCCAGGTCATTGCCAAGGTTATACAATTTGAAATTATTTTTCTGTAAAGGCCTTTTCAGATTGAGGATCTTCCAGTCACCCTTTCTGAGCATCGCAAGATTCCGGTGTTCAAAACCGAAGACATAATCAGGTCCGTGAACCGGGGATGCGCCTCCCTGAAGCTTGGGAAGCAAAGACGTTCCTTTGAGAGGGTAAACCTCTTTTCCTTTGAACCTCTTTGGGTAGGAAGTTTTCGCGAGCTCATAAAAAGTGGGGGCAAGATCCATGATGGTTACAAAATCGTGGATAATTTCATTGTCACCGACAACTCCGGGCCCGCTGATGATCATGGGGGAATTCATACCTCCTTCGGTGGTAAAGGATTTAAAATACAAAAAAAACAGAAAAACGGAGACGCACCTGCTTCAGCCCATTGGGGTCCGTATGAGATAAATGAATCCGGTTTACCCATGTTTTCATAATCTTCGTTGAAATATTCCCTTACATAAGGTCCGTAATAGGGGTGGTGATAAAAATCTTCACCGGCTGCCCCGTTATCAGATATAAAAACGATCATCGTATTTTCAAATTCACCAATGTCTTTAAGGTAATCAATAAGTCGCCCAATATTATAATCAAGATTATCAACCATACCTGCATAAAGTTCCATTTTTCTGGATTCAATTTTTTGTTCCATTCGGCTTAAGGAGTCCCAGGGTTTTATTTTTTTGAGGCTGGGAGGGAATTCGGCATTTTCTTGAATCAGCCCTGCTTTTTTAAGACTTTTGAATCTTTCAGCTTTTAGTTTTTCATATCCTTCATTGTATCTTCCCCGGTATTTTTTCCAGTATTTTTCATCAACCTGCAATGGCCAGTGAGGAGCCGTATAGCTTGCCATGGCAAAAAACGGTTTTTCTGCGTCCCTGTCATATTCTATATACTGAATCAGTTTGTCTGTATAAAAATCTGTGGAGTATTTCCCTTTTTTCCATTTGGCGGGTTTTCCATTCTCAGTATATCGTGTATAAGGGTTTTCTTCATTCCATCCCTGATCATTATAATGTGTTCCTTCGCCGAACAAATTCACAAAAGACCGGTCAAAGCCTTTTTGCTGAGGATTGTCTTCAGGCTTAAAACCCAAATGCCATTTGCCGGCAATATAGGTCAGGTATCCCGCATTTCTCAAAACCTGAGGGAGAGTAGCGATTCTGTCGCTGAGGCCACCTTCATAGCCAAATTCATCGGTTACAAGATCCTGAGATCCCATTCCTGCGATGTGGTTGTCATTGCCAGACAGCAGCATCGCCCTAGAAGGGGCGCAATAGGGTGCGGTATGAAATCTGCTGAATCTTAGGCCGTTGTTTGACAGCTGGTCTATATTTGGGGTCTCAATATCGCCCCCGTAACAACCCAGATCGGCATAACCTAGGTCATCGGCAACAAGGAGTAGAATATTAGGGGGTTTTACCCGAGATTCCTGACCATCCTTTTCACGAAATGATCCATACAGGAATAAGGCAGCAATCGCAAAAGCAAGAAATATGTTTTGTTTGGTTCTTTTCCTGGATGCAGAGATCATGGGCAGCTTTATGTAGTTCAAATTTTTTCTGTGGCAAGTTATGCTTTTTGAATTTTAGTAATGCCCTGTACAGCTTTTCTTCTTTTAGGTGCTCTTTTCAGTGTTAATTCGTACTGTTGAAGAGCTTCATCGGCTCTGTTGACTTTGAACAGCCAGTCAGCATATAATTCATGCGTTGGTTTCTGTATTACAGGAGGGCCATAGCTATAGCTTAGGCCATTTTCGAGCTCAATGGTCTTTTTTAAGTAGTTTTCGGTGCTCTCCTGATCTTCATCCAGCCAACTTTTGAGTGCCTTGAGCTGGTACATCATGATCTCGGACTCTACCAGCATAGATGGAGAAGTTTCATTGCGATCTGCACCTGAACAAAATGCCTCATTATCATAAGTGACCAGATAAACCTCTTTGTCAAGCTCTTTTTTCATGGTTGTGATCAGGGTGTCCAGTCTGTTTTTATCACCGGCCTTGAATGCTTTCATGCCTTCCAGAAACCGGTACTGCGATCTGACAGATAA
>CBDUAP010000045.1:0-16110 GCA_965365165.1 uncultured Flavobacteriaceae bacterium | reverse complement strand
ATTTGAACGTATAAAACAGCAGGAAAACAACCAGCTAACAAGGCACACTACATTAATTGACTTTGCAAGGCTCGGTTATAGCACAAGGGCAAATATCACTCTTGCAGTAGGAAGGGCAAAAAGAGAGGAATTAAGAGAACAAAATAAACAACTGAAGAACCCACTTGAATTGATAGAGAGCCGGCCAGATGAGAAATTGATTGAAATGGACATGAAAAAGGCAGAAGAATCTCTTGAAACAGGAAGCGAGAAAGAAGGGGCAGAGCAGAAGAAAGACATGGATAAGGCGAAGGATAAGCAGCGAGAGGCTTCCAAAAGAATGAAAGAGCTTGGGAAGAAAATGGAAGCTGGATTAATGGAAATGGAGATGCAGGGCATGGAAGAAAATATTGAAGATCTGCAGCAGATATTAAAGAACTTACTGGTATTTTCTCTTGACCAGGAAGAACTTATGCTTTCTTTTGAGGAAGTCGATGATCGTAATGCAGACTTTCCCGAGAAACTCAAGGAACAGGTCTTGCTAAAGGATTATTTTGAGCATATTGATGACAGTTTATACACCTTGTCGTTGAGAATGGTAAAATTGAGCTCAAAGATACAAGAGGACCTGAGCAGTGCACATTATAATTTGGATAAATCACTTGAGAATATTGCCGAGAACAGGATTCAACAAGGGAGGACCAATCAGCAATATACAATGACAGCTGCCAATAATTTGGCAGATTTATTAAGTGATATGCTTCAGAACCTGCAGAACCAGCAGCCGGGTTCTGGAAAAGGTAAGGGCAAAGAAGGTGAGTTGAGCCTGCCCGATATTATAAAACAGCAAAAGGACATGATGCAAAAGATGAAGGAAGGCATGGATAACCGGAAAGGCCAGGGCAAGAAAGGCAAGGAGGAGCTAACAGGAGAACAATATCAAATGTATCAGGAACAAAAGATGATCAGGGATCAACTGCAGCAACTTATGGATGAACAGGGGAGTGGAGGCACAAAAGGTAAATCAGTTATGCAGCAAATGGAAATTCTGGAAAAAATACTGTTGGAAAAAGGTGTGGGTTCTGATGCACTTCAAAGGATGCAACAATTGGAACATGAATTGCTTGAACTTGAAAATGCCGGTTTGATTCGTAATAAAGACACAAAAAGGGAAGCCACTTTGGGAAAACAAATCCCCTCGAACAGAAACATAAATGAACTGGAGCTAAATTATCCGAATCGTCAGTCAGATGAATTGCTGAGAAGGAAACGACTTGAAATGTCGCCGGAGTATCGTAAAAAAGTAAAGAAGTATTTTGAAATTGAAAAACTGTAAGGACTGATGATAGACTATTCAATGATTGGAAAGTTTGATTTACAAAATCAGGAGCCGCTAAGGTCCTGGATAACCTTTGTACTGGATCAGGAAAATAAAGAACTTGGAGAGATTAATTATATTTTTTGTGACGATGATTATTTACTTGATTTTAATGTTAAAATATTGAATCACAGTACTTTAACAGATATTATTAGTTTGGATTATACCTTAGGATATGTTGTGTCCGGAGATATTTACATCTCCTATGAACGGGTGATGGATAATTCAGAAATGCTCGGGGTTTCTTTTATTGACGAGCTTCATAGGGTGATGATTCACGGTGTGCTTCACTATTGTGGTTATTCGGATAAAAGTGATGAAGAAAAAAAAGTCATGCGGTCTAAAGAAGATTATTACTTATCTTTGCGGACTTTTTGACCAACTGATAATATGTTTCACGTGAAACAATGAATGATGAATTTGTTTGAAACCACATATGATGTAATCGTTGTCGGAGGCGGCCATGCCGGTAGTGAGGCGGCAGCGGCAGCAGCTAATCTTGGTGCAAAGACTTTATTGGTTACGATGAGTCTTCAGAATATAGCACAGATGAGTTGCAATCCTGCAATGGGTGGAATTGCAAAGGGACAGATTGTTCGCGAGATTGATGCTTTAGGGGGTTACAGCGGTATTATTACTGACAAGACAGCCATTCAATTTAAGATGCTCAATAAATCAAAAGGGCCTGCCATGTGGAGTCCGAGGGCACAAAGTGACAGAATGCGATTTGCGGAATCCTGGAGAGAGCAGCTTGAGCAGACAGAGAACCTTGACATGTTTCAGGATTCAGTGAACGGGCTATTATTTGACGGAGATCGCATACTGGGAATCAAAACCCAATTAGGCCTGAGCATTTATGGCAAAACGGTCATTGTAACGGCAGGTACATTTTTAAATGGAAAAATACACATTGGCAATAAAACTTTTGGGGGCGGGAGAGCCGGTGAAGGATCCTCAACCGGGATAACAGAAGACCTGGTAGCCAAGGGATTTTCTGCAGGAAGAATGAAAACCGGTACACCGCCAAGGGTTGACGCCAGGTCACTGGATTTCTCGAAAATGATTGAGCAGCCAGGCGATGAAACTCCTTCAAAGTTTTCTTATACTGACACCAGACCTTTAGATAAACAGCGGTCTTGTTATATGGCTTATACCTCGCAAGAAGTGCATGACCTTTTAAGAGAAGGTTTTCATAATTCTCCCATGTATACAGGAAGGATCAAAGGCGCAGGACCCAGATATTGTCCTTCTATAGAAGATAAAATTGACCGGTTTGCCACCAAGGACAGACACCAGTTGTTCGTTGAACCGGAGGGCTGGAATACAACAGAAATTTATGTCAATGGTTTTTCAACTTCCTTACCACATGAGGTGCAGTTTAAAGCGCTTAGGAAGGTGGTAGGGTTTGAAAACGTAAAGTTCTTAAGGTTTGGGTATGCCATTGAATACGATTATTTTCCTCCGACACAACTTCAAAAAACCTTGGAAACCAAATTAGTTGAGAATCTTTATTTTGCAGGGCAGATCAATGGAACCACAGGTTATGAAGAGGCGGCTGCTCAGGGTTTGATGGCGGGTATTAATGCCGCCTTGAAAGTAAAGGCAAAACCCCCTTTTATTTTGCAAAGAGACGAAGCTTATATTGGGGTCTTGATAGATGACTTGATTACAAAGGGAACCGAAGAGCCTTACCGGATGTTTACCTCAAGGGCCGAATACAGAACTTTATTGCGTCAGGATAATGCGGATTTGAGATTAACACCTAAGTCATTTGCAATTGGGCTTGCCTCAAAGGAACGTATGGAAAGGGTAGTGTCAAAACAGGAAAAAACCGATTTGTTTATCAGCTTCCTGAAAAGTACCAGCATCAGGCCGGAGGAGGTGAATCCTATTCTAAAGGAAAAAGAATCTGCACCGGTTCTGCAATCTATGAAGATGTTTAAGATTGCTGCACGGCCGCAACTTGATTTTAGCGATATCAGAAAGTTTCCCCATGTTGAAAGTTTTATTGCCAAGCATGATATAGATGAAGAGGTGATCGAACAAACTGAGATTCATGTTAAGTATTCTGGTTATATTGAAAAGGAAAAGAATTCTGCTGACAAATTACAACGCTTGGAAAATATTAGAATTCCAGGAAATTTTGATTATGGAAAGGTGAAATCCATTTCATACGAGGCACGTGAAAAACTATTGAAAATACAACCCACAACAATTTCTCAGGCAAGCAGAATTTCTGGAGTATCTCCCAGTGACATTTCGGTATTGCTGGTTTATATGGGCAGGTAATATAATTTATGGATTCCGGCATGATAAAGAATATATCCAAAGAAACTCAACTTATTGTGGATCATAGAAAACTTCGGCCTTTTTTAAAGTGTCGGGACCATGCTGTTTCACGTGAAACATTTGAGCTTTTTTTGGATCCTGAAAAACAAATGCTTGTGACTTTGCCGCGCCCGGAACTAGATGATCTGTCGTCTTATTATGAAAGTGAGGACTATATTTCACATACAGATTCTACACGTACCCTGGTTGATAAAGTTTACCAGCTTGTAAAGAATTATGCCATTAAGAAAAAGCTGCGTTTGATCAACTCACTCATGGATCGCGAAGGACATATCCTGGATATTGGTTGCGGAACAGGAGATTTTTTGTCTGTTTGTCAAAAGGGGGGATGGTCTATAAACGGAATTGAGCCGAATGAAAAGGCCCGTGTGCTGGCCACGAAAAAAATTAATGATGAGGGAGCTGTTGCCGATACGATAGATGCTTATCTAAAGACCCGAAAAGAAAGTTTTGATGTGATTACAATGTGGCACGTTCTTGAGCATGTACCAAATCTCGAGCAATATATTGAGCAGTTAAAGCTTTTATTAAAACCTGAGGGATGGCTAATTGTTGCCGTACCCAATTTCAATAGTTATGATGCCAGGCACTACGGAGAATATTGGGCGGCATATGATGTGCCTCGTCATCTTTGGCATTTTAGTGATTTTTCCATAAATCGGATCTTCGAAAGTTTTGACTTTAAAGTGAGACGCATTCTACCTATGCGGTTTGATTCTTTTTATGTTAGCATCCTGTCAGAAAAATATAAATCCGGGAAATCAAATTTAATCAAGGCTTTCCTAACAGGGTTGATTTCAAATTTCAAGGCCAGACGTTCAGGACAATACTCTTCTCTCATATATTTGATGAAAAAGGCCAATTAGGCATTTTAAAGCATTTTAAGAGCTTTAATATGATTTAGAAACATCTTGTGGGCCAATTGTACAAAAAGCCGCTTAAAACGAGTTCTGATAGGCCGGTTTAAATAGATGAACTTTATATGTGCTTCAATTAAAATAAATTTATCCTATTCCTTTTTATCCTCATGTAATTCGTAAAAGTTTTTGATAAATAATCAAATCATTATTTTACATTTGCCAGCGGAATTCAAAATTAAATCAAAATGAAAAATTTAACAGTAGTATTTGCCTTGATGATATTAATGGCTTCTTGTACCCAGGTTAAGATTGCTTATGTGGATGTAGAGGAAATACTCCAGGAGTATGAAGGATCAAAAAAGGCTGAAGAAGAAATGAAGGCTCAGTCTGAAGAAATAGCGAGGCAGCTAGATCAATTGGCTGTACCATTTCAACAGAAGGTTCAGGAATACCAGAAAAATCAGCAAAACCTTTCTGCCTCTGAAAGACAAAAACAGGAGAGTGAATTAATGCAACAGCAGCAAATTATTCAGCAACAGCAACAAATGGCTCAACAGCAAGTCCAGGCGGCGGGTCAGGAAAAGATGGAAAAGATCAATAGTGACATCGAAGACTTCTTATCTGACTATGCAATGTCAAAAGGATTAACTTATATCCTTGGTTCGTCTGAACAAACCAAAAGTGTTTTGTACGGTGAAGCATCTTTGGATATAACCGAGGAAGTCATCAGTGCGTTAAATGAAAGCTACAGCCTTGAGACACCTGTAGATACATCATCTGTAAAAGAACCGGTTCCTGTGAACTAGGAAAAAATATTAATATTTATAAGGGCCCGATTTTTATCGGGCTTTTTTTATGCCCTTACTTCTGCTTGTCTATCCACAATTATTTTTAAAGAGAGATATAATTTTATTTTGTTTTCTACGTTATTAACACACTGTTGATAAGTTGAAATTATTGAAATGTCGGAAAAACAGAATTTCGAAAAATAATTCAGCAGCAGTAGATTAATTAAGCAAATATTTGAAATACAAACAATTATAAGTATTATATTATGAAAAGGGGATTCATATTTATTTTTTTTCTGGCCTGCTTTTTACAAGTTACAGGTCAGTCAATGGGCAAGTATCAAATTAAGTTTTTAGAAGTGAATAAGAAAAACTCCGATTATGGAGTTGCGATTCTGGATGAAAATAAATTGATATTTACATCGGCCGATCATAAAGTTACATCTGCTAAAAAAAATTACAATCCGAGAAAAGACCTTTTTGTCGGAGATATTGATTTTGACGGTGAAATAAAAAATGTCAAACGCGTATCAAAAGAAATCAATAAAAATTTCAATCAGACGGGTGTTGCTTACACCAAGGATAAAAAAACAGTTTACTTTAGCAGGAACAAGTACTGGAAGAAACTAAAGAAACAAAATTTACCAAAAAATAAAAGACTCACTTTATACAAGGCAGATGTTGACCAGGATGGAAATTGGTCCAATATTGAAAAACTGCCATTTAATAAGAGTAAAAATTCTACGGGCTATCCTATGCTAAATGCTGATGATAGCAAATTGTATTTTGTTTCGGATCGATTGCCCTCCAAAGGAAATACAGATATTTTTGTTGTTGACATTTTGCCTGACGGCAACTACAGTAAACCAAGAAACCTTGGTATTAATGTGAATACAAAAGGAAATGAGACAACTCCTTATATTACTAAGGAGAACATTTTATATTTTTCATCGGACGGACACGAAGGTCAGGGAAAACTTGATGTATTTGCGGTTGAAGTATATGAAAATTCCACTTCAGAAGTATATCAGTTGGCTTCACCGATCAATAGCCTCAATGATGATTTTGCCTATATCGTGAACGAAGACAACAATCAAGGATTTTTTACTTCAAACCGTTTACAGGGTGAAGGTTTTAATGATCTTTATTCTTTTACACTTGAAGAAGATGTAAGACCTGTTGATTGTTTTATAACAGTGGACGGAAAAGTTCGGGACAAAGAATCTTTTGAGGCGCTTTCAGGAGCAACAGTTGATCTTTATTCCCTGGATGGAAACTTGATTGAATCAGTTTCTACATATGCTGACGGAACTTATAAGTTTACGGTTTCCTGTGCTAAAGAATACCAGTTGATCGCCTCAAATCCGGATTACCTGGATGATAAAAAGAGAATTGAGATCCTGGAAGAGAATTATCATACAGCTTTACATACCAATATGGATCTGAGCAGAATTGCAAGGGCGAAACCTGCGGTTGAAAGCTTGTCACCAATCTATTATGAATTTGACGATGCGACCATCACACAAGAGGCTGCGAAAGAAATGGACAGGATTGTGGATATTATGAAGAGTAATTCCAACCTTATTATTGAGGCCTCTTCCTTTACAGATTCGCAGGGGTCAGATGCCTATAACATCGAACTTTCTAAGAGACGTGCAAGAGCTGCAGTTGAATATTTGAAAGCACAAGGTATCGAGGCGAGTAGAATAAGGTCACAAGGTTATGGTGAAGAAAAATTGATCAACCAGTGTGTGAATGGTGTGGAATGTCAGGATGAAGCACATCAGATGAACAGAAGAACGGAATTTAATTTCGTAAACATCCCTGGTGTTGGCAAGCAAAAAAAACAAGGAACATCAAAAACCAAAGTCGCGTTGCAGGAACCAAAACAAGAAGAGCAGATATTGCTTGCTCCTGAACAGCCAGAAGAGAAGGCAGAAGTGGCTGAGGCAGATACCACGCTAAATGCGCCTGACGAAACAGTTGCAATAAGTGAAGTCGAAGAATCAGAAACAGTTGAAAATGTTGTTGAAGCTTCTGTAGAGAAGGAAAAAGTATCAGCCATAGAAAAGCCAAAAACATCGCAACTTAAAGTTGCTGCAGTTGATCATGATATAATTGCCCCGGTTGTGCTTAAAAAAGCAGTCATAAAAGAACCGGAAGCAGTAGTAACCATTGCGGAAGAAAATGTAGAAGTAGTTGAAAAAGAAAAGGAACCGGAAGTTTTGGTGACAAATGCAGACGAGAAAGAAGACATAGATGAAAAGGTGATGGAAACGCCTGTGACAGAATCAAATGAAATTGCCCAAAATGAAGAGGCATCAGAAGCTTCTGAGGTTCAGGAAATTGAAAATGAGCCTGAAGTAGCAGCGGTTCAAGAAGAGAAATCGATGATAGAAGAGGAGAAGGAGGAATACGCAAAACTTGCAGCTGAAACCGAGGAGACTCCTGAAAAAGAAGTTAAGGAAGCGGTAATTATCAATTACAATTCATCTATTGTGGCGACCAACCCGGAAAGTAATAAAGTATTGAATTATATAGGAACAGAAAAGGTCAAAATGATCGATCAGCTTTCGGAACTGGAAAAGAAATATGAAGAAGCAATTCCAAAATACCCGAAATTGTCAGATTCGTTGCAAGTTGAAAAAGGAAAAATCGCAGCAGTGATCTCCAAGGCCAAAGAATTGGAAGAAACGGGCTGGTCCAATATAATTGAGTATAAGAATAACGTTTTACACTTTAAAAAACGTTTCAGGGATCTGATGGTGATGAATGGCAGAAACAGGACCGCAGGAAGTACATCAAGGGCTCAGAGACAATTGGCTCATGCTCCAAGAACCAATAATGATGCAGCGCAGATCAAAGAGGCTACTCCAATCGAGGCAAGTGTCGCAGAGATGGAAGAAAACCTGAGTGTTGATAATGTCCAAATAACAGCTATGAAAATGAATGGTAATGGGAAATATCAAAAAACCAACAATGCCAATAAAACGGATCTTATAAAAGTCAGTTTTAAGTTGCGCAGCAATGAAAAAGTAAATTCGGGGCAGAAGGAGGCTCATTTGGTACTGCAGAACCCTGAGGGTATTGTAGAGGAGGCTAAAGGTATATTTAAAATGAAAGACAGTGAAACAGAGACCAAGTATACCGATCATGCCATCATCAACTATAACAATCACGACGTTGATGTTACCATGTTCATTCAAAGAAGAGGAAGTAATTTTGAAAAAGGAGTCTATCCTGTAAAGGTTTTTCTGGAAGGAGAATTAATGGCAGTGACCAAATTAGATTTGCAGAACTCTTATTAAAAAGATTCCAGGAAGTACAGACCCAGAACGGTTAACACAAAATATACAGTAATATTCATAGCCCCGGAGTAATCCTGGGCTATTCTTTGTCCGGCCATGAGCATTATAAGGGTAGACGAGACAAAAATCAGCCCAACAGATGCCCAGTGGGTGGTCCCGTTGTGAAGCAATCCATAAAGCCCCAAAATGCATAAACCTATGCTTATCGTTTCAAGCAGGATAACCAAGAACAGCAATACCGCAATATGATTTTCAATCCAGGTGCCCTTGAAATGTGCCCTGTAGTATGCTTTGCTCTCGTTCCACCTTGTGATTTTTTCCACTACAGAAAAGCCGAAACTTATGATCAGGTAAACAATGATAAGGGAACTTGCCATGTTTTTCATTTTGCCGATGCCTTGATGAAATTCAAAAATAACCTGAATCGATTTAAGAAACCTACTTTCAAAGGAAATAAATATCTTTGAACAAAATCTAAAATATGTCTCTTTTCATCAAAAAGGACTTTTTCACATTATTCTTTTTATGTGTAGGGCTGCAAAGTTTGTTTTCACAAACAGATTTCAGCAGTTCCTGGGAAGACTTTTTCTCTTATAACAATGTAAAGGATTTTCTGGTCATAGAAAACAGGGTCTATGCCATTGCAGACAACGCCGCATTCATTTATGATATTGAGAGCGGTTTTACCGAAAAAATTTCTTCTGTTCACGGTTTATCTGGTAAAGAGACTACAAGTCTGCATTACAGCGAATCCACGAACAGATTTGTGATCGGATACCAGTCCGGATTGATCGAAATTATTGATTCCCAGGGTAAAATAACAATTGCCAATGATATAGAAAGGCTCGACATTACCGGTCAGAAGCAAATCAATCACATTTCGGAATATCAGAACATGCTTTATCTTTCAACTCCATTTGGAATCGTAGCCTACGATATTATGAACTTAAACTTTGGAGATACTTTTTATATCAACGAAAATTCAACTCCGGTTTTCGTCAATGAAACCGCCATCTACGATGAGACCATTGTGGCAGTTACACAAAATGGAATTTATTCAGCAGATGTCACCAACCCTAATTTGATTGATTATAACAACTGGCTGCAGCCGGAGGGATCATTATTAGGGGAGTTTTTATCGGTACAGGTATTTGGTGAAAAAATATACACCTCCAAGTCAGGTACACTTTACGAATTAGTTTCCATCAATGCCTTGCGGCAAATTAGAAATTTTGACAGCACTATTTTAAATTTAAGAGCATCTGAAACACTTTTGACAATTTCATTGCAAAACAGGGCCATTGTTATTGACAAGAACAATAGCCAGCAGTATGAGGCCGTGCCTTCTGTGGCATACGATTTTAATTTACACACTGCATTTGCCCGGGACCAGAACATTTTTTTGGGTACAGAACGATTTGGAATTTTAAATCAGCGCTTCTTTGATGCCGAATATGACGAGATCCACCCTGAAGGGCCTGCATCAAATCAGGTATTTTCAATTGCTGCAGGCAACAATCATCTTTGGGTGGTATACGGGGGGTATGATCTGGCATATACCCCATTGCGCAAAAGACTGGGTTATGCGCATTATAATGGTTCTGTGGTAGACAAAAGCCCATGGATCAACAAGGCTTATGATCCGGAATACCCTGCAGTAGACCTGGTACATGTCACGATGGATCCCAATGAGGAAAACAAGGTTTATATCAGTTCATGGGGAAGCGGGATACTCGTAGTGGAAGATGATGAAGCCAAAGTTTTGTGGGATGACACCAACAGTGGCCTTGAAGACTTGTATCCCGAGGGGTCACCTGATAAAAGTATCAGGATCAATGGTTCTGCATTTGATGCCCGCGGAAATTTGTGGATCGCAAATGCCTGGGTGCAGAAGCGTGTAAAGAAATATGACACCAACGGCGCGTGGAAGGAATTTGATATGAGTTCGGTCATTACAAACCAGGCTCGTGGCTTGTCAGAACTGGTGGTTGACAACACCGGAAGCATATGGATCGGTTCACGAAGGAACGGGGCCCTTGTGTTCAATGAATCAGGTGATCGGAAAAAGGCACTTATCACAGAGGCCACCAAAGGATCATTGCCAGATCTCAATGTCAGGACCCTCGCGGTTGACAGGAACAACAGGATCTGGATAGGGACGCAGAAGGGACTTGTGGTATATGCCAATGCCGGTGGATTGTTTGATGCAGATTTGTATGACGCCCAACCCGTGATCGTTGAAGACAATGGCATACCAAAGAAACTTTTAGGAGATCAGCCTGTTAATTCCATAGCCATTGATGGTGCCCAAAACAAATGGTTTGGGACAGACACAGGAGGCGTTTTGGGAACCAACCCTTCAGGAAGCGAAACCCTTTATAATTTCAACAAAGACAATTCTCCCTTGCCTTCCAACCGGGTTTTAAAAATAAAGGTTGACGACAGCAGAGGGAAGGTATTCTTTGCCACAGAAAAAGGAATTGTAGCGTTTAACAGCAATGTGGCTCCTTTTGGTGAAGGGCTCGATGAGGTTTATGCCTTTCCAAACCCGGCTACAAAAGAACATGATTTTATTACGATTGACGGAAGAAACGGCACCCATTTGCCAAGGGGCACCAATGTCAAGATTCTTGACATATCAGGAAGGCTGGTCCATGAAACCAACGTTGAAATTGGACAGGAATTAAAAGGGGGTAAAGTCATTTGGAACAAAACCAACCTGAGAGGCAAAAAGGTGGCCTCTGGGGTGTATATTGTACTGTTGACCAGCCAGGACAATTCTGAAACTTCATCAACAAAAATTGCCATCATCAATTAAAGAGGTAAAGTGAGATGCAGATCAAAACCAAAGCGATAGTGCTGACCTCACTCAAGTATGGGGAAGCAGACCTTATCGTAAAATGCCTGACTGAAGAGGGAATAAAATCCTATCTCCTGAGAAGCATTCTAAAGTCAAAATCTAAAAAGCTCAAGCCGGGTTACTTTCAGCCATTGAGCCAACTCGATATTTCAGCTGTCCACAATAATAAGGGTAACCTGAACAGTATCAGGGAAGTCAGAGTTGCATACTTGTATCAAACGATTGCTTCGAACATATACAAGCAATCAATTGCCTTGTTTCTTGCTGAAGTTCTTGCTTATGCCCTGAGGGAAGAAGAGAGGAATCCTACTTTGTTCTCCTATATTCAATCATCGCTCATATGGCTGGACGAAAACAAGGATTTTACCAATTTTCATTTGGTTTTTTTAGTGGGTTTGACAAAGTATCTTGGCTTTTCTCCGGATGCTAAAAATAAAAAGGCTAATTACTTTGATCTGGAAGAAGGATATTTCACAAATTTCAAACCTTTGAGAAATTATGTGGCCGGAAAGGAATTAATTCTATTCAGATTGTTAATCGGCACAAAATTTGATGATATGCTAGGATTAAAATGGAGTTCCGGTGACCGTCAGGCGATGTTGGAAGTATTATTACTGTACTTTGAATTTCATTTACCAGGATTTAAAAAGCCCAGATCATTAAAAGTGTTAAAAGAAGTCTTTAATGAAATTTCTTAATGCCTTACTAATTGTCCTTATCGGGCATTTTTCTTATGCGCAAAAATGTGTCGTTGTGGATAAGGATTCTGAATTTCCTATTCAAAATGTTCAGGTAACAAATGAGGACGGAACAAAATCTGTCGTTTCAGACCGGAACGGAATATTTGATTTGGGCATTTTTGATGAAATGGAATTGCTTACTTTTAAACATGTCAGCTATGTTGAGTTTGAGTTGCTCAAAAAACAAATCAGAAAAGACTTCACCACCATTTTCCTTCAGTTCAAGACCGAGTTACTCAATGAGGTATTTTTATCGGCAGATAAAGGCAATTTAGAAAGAGAGCGAATCGCGGAGGAAGTTGCAGTATATTCAATTAAGGAAATCCAAAATACAGGTCCTCAGACTTCTGCAGATATGCTGGCCAACATTCCCGGTGTCAAAGTTCAGAAGACCCAGTTTGGGGGAGGTAGCCCTGTATTGAGAGGCATGGAATCGAACAGGATATTGCTTGTGGTAGACGGAGTGAGAATGAACAATGCCATATACAGGAAGGGCCATGTGCAAAACTCGATTACAGTAGCTCCAAGTATGCTTGAAAAAACAGAAGTCATTTTTGGGCCTTCTTCAGTGATTTACGGATCTGATGCCCTTGGAGGCGTGATCCAGTATTATACACGAAAACCTGAAATTTCGGAACGACCCAATGTCAATCTTGAATTCATGGGCAGGTACAGTACCGTTAACAGCGAAAATACAATTAATGGTTCTGTTGAACTGCAGTTTAAAAAAATAGCTTCGTTTACGAGCATAACCCATAGCAGTTTCGGAGATCTCAAAATGGGAAAATACCGCCGTCATAATTTTGACGACTGGGGTTTGCAACATGAATATTCTGACAATACGGACACCTATTACAATCCTGACCCGGTGGCTAATGAAAATGCAAGTGTACAGAGAAATGTGGGCTACCAGCAAACGGACTTTTTGCAAAAACTGTTTGTACCGCTTAAAAAAGATAATGAGCTATTGTTCAATTTGCAATACAGTACCTCGTCAAGGATCAACAGATTTGACAAACTCACAGAAAGAAGAGATGGAGAACTCAGGTTTGCAGAATGGTATTACGGCCCGCAGGACCGATTTTTATTTTCCACACAATTTATCATGAACTCCGAAAAAAAATGGATAGACAAAGGAGTTTTTACCGCCGCATATCAAAACATCAAAGAATCACGTGTTGATAGGGCATTTGGCAGTCTGAACAGGTCCTCAGAATTTGAAAAGGTACAGGTTTATAGTTTAAACGGTGATTTTACGGTCGATTTTGATCCTAAGATACGTAGGAATTTTGGTTATGGTTTTGAAGTAGCCTATAATGATGTCA
The DNA here is from genome assembly GCA_965365165.1 of uncultured Flavobacteriaceae bacterium. Lineage (GTDB taxonomy): Bacteria > Bacteroidota > Bacteroidia > Flavobacteriales > Flavobacteriaceae > Lutimonas. The sequence goes on along the minus strand of CBDUAP010000045.1, from coordinate 2,523 downwards.
ATTCAAGGTCAAGGGGAGATGTACTCGATGTTGCCGGCAATTCCATCTTAGGGGTTAAAGATAATTATGTGGTTCAAACGAGATATCCCGATGGAGGGAGTAGTTATCTGAGTTCTGCAATTTACGGGAGCTACAGACAGGATATTGGCAAAAAGTCTACCCTGAATACTGGAATCCGTTTGACAAATACGGCCTTAACGGCAAAATGGGTCGACACAACCTTTATTAGCCTGCCTGACAGTGACATTAAAACGATGAACACGGCGGTTACTGCAACGGTTGGATATATTTTCAGGCCAAATGAATTCTGGCAGATCAATGGGGTATTATCGTCAGGATTCAGATCACCCAATATTGACGACATAGGAAAAGTAAGAGAAAAAAGAGGTGATGTAACGGTTCCTAATGTAGATCTTCAGCCCGAATTTGCCTATAATTTTGAAGCAGGAGTTTTGAAATACTTTGATGAGAAAAGAACTTATATCGGATTAGCGGCATATTACACCCTGCTGAACAATTATATCGTCAGAGCGCCATTTCAGATCAACGGAAGTTCAACCATTATTTATGATGGGGAATTAGCCAATGTAGTCGCTAATGTGAACATGGATAATGCCTATGTGTACGGAGGAACCTTCAATTTTAAAAGTCAGCTGTCCAACAACTGGAATACAAGGGCATCACTGACGTATACAAACGGAGCGGCCTATGATACCGGAGAGCCTTTGTCATCTATTCCGCCTTTGTTCGGAAATGTAGGATTCAATTATGTCAGAAACAGGATTGAGACAGGCGCTAATTTGGTATTTAACGGAAGAAAAAAAGCCGAGGATTATAATATTTCAGAAGGCATTGACAATATTGAGGAAACACCATATTTGCTTTCTGAACAGTCTTATTATGGAAGTCCTTCATGGTATACATTAAACTATTACATGAGGATCAAAACATCAAAATATTTAGACCTTTTGATCAATATTGACAATATTATGGATCACCACTACAAGGAATTTGCATCTGCCATCAGTGCCCCTGGAAGAAACTTTTCTTTTACCGTAATAGGTACTTTTTAGTTCCTTTAGAAACTTAGAGCGGAATTGCTATGTATTCAGCTATATACCCTTATGATTTCACCGTTACCTTTGCCCTCCACACTCCTGACGTAAGCATTCACCACTTTGTTCATTGGAACCGGGTTATGGCCCGGGAAAAAGTCCTTGTACTTTTCATAAGCGTCCTCTACGAGTCCTGAGGAAACAACATTAACCCTGATTTCGTTTTCTATTTCAAGGGCAACAGCTTTTACAAAACTGTGTATGGCACCATTTACCATGGCAGCACTTGTGGTTTTGAGAACAGGGTCATCAGCAAGGATACCGGTGCTCAAGGTTATTGACCCCCTTGATTTGAGATAATCCTGAGCAATACGAACCAAATTGACCTGTCCCATTAATTTACTTTTGATTCCGATATAATGGTCTTCTTCGGTTAAATCCTTAAAATCATCCCATTTGGCTTCTCCGGCAACACAGATTATTGAGTCAAGGGAAGGTATATTTTCAAGTACTTCCCTGATCGATTCATTATCTGTTATATCCAAAAGGAAGTCACCACTGTGCCTTCCAGCGATAATGATGTCGTGCTTTTCATTCAAATGTGCAGAAACTTTTCTACCAATGGTTCCCTTGCCTCCGATAATTAAAATTTTCATAAGCGATAATTAAGAATGGTCTTTTTAATGTTGTTTCCCCTGATCCAAAAGGATCGTTCCGGGTTTGTTTGTTTAAAGATAAATAAAAGTCAAGATAAATGCCCATCACCAAAGGCTCCAATACTAATTTTAAAGGGGTTTTCATAAAGAAAACAACTCTTTAAAACATCATTTTAATCGAATAGCACCAACATTTAGATTAAAATTAATTCTTTCCCGATTCAGGCCTCCTTTGTCTACTCTAATCTTCCGGCAAGGGAATGTACCAGGTATTCTGAATCAGGTCAACGCCTCCCTTTATTTCTTCCTGTATCACCCGGTCTATGACAAATATTCCAATCGTGGCCATATGGTCAAAAGTATCGACTCCATCATTTGGAAAGTTTTGTCTCGTCCGGTGGATATTGAATTTATCAGAAAATTTTTGATCAAAGGCTTGTTCAATGCCTTCTTTCCCGATCATGAAACCAAGCAGGCCTCCCCAAGTGGCTGTGGGGTTGTCGGAATCCCAACCTGTTAAAGCTCCTATTTTTATGGTTTCCTTGATTTCGCCTTCCCCGTATAATAAGCTAATGATGCTAGCAGCAAAATTGATTCCGGAAGCAAAACAACCATTGCAATAAAGGTTTTTTGACGTGATGTCATAGCCGTCCATTTGATCTACCTGGTATCGCTGGTATACCTTGTCTCTGGTTTCTTCCCATGAAACACCGGCATCGTATTGTTTTTTGACATAATCGAACATTTTAGCCGAATAAGAAGTTTCAGGAAGTGTTTTTCTCGCTTCATTGGCCATCCACTCAACTTTGTCT
>CBDUAP010000044.1:0-16255 GCA_965365165.1 uncultured Flavobacteriaceae bacterium | reverse complement strand
ATATACCGGAGGCAGGTATGTGGGGACAGAAAAAAACAGTTCTGATCCGGGTTATTATTGGGTGAATACCTATGATCTCAAAAGCAGGACCCTATATACTTTACCTGCCTTAACGGTGCACGAGGCAGTACCTGGCCACCATTTGCAGATCAGCCTTAACAGCGAACTGGGCGATAGTATTCCTAATTTCAGAAAAGAGCTTTACCTGTCAGCCTATGGTGAAGGCTGGGGCCTTTATTCTGAATTCCTCGCTGCTGAAATGGGAATGTACACCAGTCCTTATGAACGATTCGGACAATTGACCTATGAAATGTGGAGAGCCTGCAGATTGGTAGTAGACACCGGAATTCATGCCATGGGCTGGACCCGTGAAGAAGTGCTTGCATTTATGTCTGAAAACACAGCGCTTTCCCTACATGAAATTGCCACTGAAACAGATCGGTATATTTCATGGCCGGGACAGGCTTTGTCCTATAAAATTGGAGAGTTGAAAATCAGGGAATTAAGATCAAGGGCAGAAGCATCTTTAGGTGGTAAATTCGATATTCGGGAGTTTCATGAGGTAATTCTGGAACAGGGGACAGTTACACTGCCTATTCTGGAAAGAAGGGTCAATCATTATATTGAGCAAAAAAGCAATGGGAAGAAGTATTTATAAATGTATAGATGCGCACACTTGCGGTAACCCCGTAAGGTTGATTTCAACGGGAGCCCCAGAGTTGAAAGGCAAGGATATGAATGAAAAAAGGCTCCATTTTATAAGGGAATATGATTGGATCAGAAAGGGTTTGATGTTTGAGCCCCGGGGTCATGATATGATGAGTGGAAGTATTATCTATCCTCCACATGATCCTGAAAATGACCTGGCGATTTTATTCGTCGAAACCTCAGGGTGTTTGCCCATGTGTGGTCACGGGACCATCGGCACCATTACCATCGGGATACAGGAAGGACTTATAAAACCGAGGGAAAAGGGGAAAATTAAAATGGAAACTCCTGCCGGGCTCGTTAAGATTCAATACGGCGAAAAAAAAGGAAAAGTGGAATGGGTCAGGCTGACAAATGTAAAGAGTTATCTGGCTGCCGAAGGACTGACCGTTGAATGCCCTGATCTGGGAGAACTCACTTTTGACGTGGCTTATGGAGGTAACTTTTATGCCATTGTTGATCCGCAACGCAATTTTCCCGGCATACAGAATTTTACTGCCGGAAAGATCATTCAATATTCTCAGGTCGTTCGCAACAGGATCAATGAAAAATATCCTGATTATTTTATTCATCCTGAACACGAATCCATCAGGGGTGCCAGCCATATGCTGTGGACGGGTGAGCCAATTGATCCGGCCTCGTCTGGAAGAAATGCTGTTTTTTATGGTGACAAGGCTATAGACAGATCCCCTTGCGGGACAGGTACTTCAGCAAGAATGGCCCAGCTTCACGCAAAGGGAAAACTCAAAAAGGGCGAGCCTTTTGTTCATGAAAGTTTTATAGGATCCAAATTTACCGGCAGAATAGAGGAGGAGACGAACATAAAAGGAGTCAGTGCCATTGTGCCTAGTATTCAAGGCTGGGCCAAAATTTATGGATACAACACCATTGTTATTGATGATGAGGACGATCCGTATGCACATGGGTTTCAAGTATTGTGACAATTAATAATAGTAATAATGAAAAAGTGTATCATCATAGGCGGAGGTATCATAGGGCTTTGCAGTGCCTTTTATCTTCAAAAAGAAGGATATCAGGTAACCGTTATCGATCAATCAAATATGGATGGAGGAGCTTCCTATGTCAATGCGGGTTATATCTCTCCCAGCCATATCATTCCACTTTCCGCTCCGGGTGTTGTGAAAAAGGGAATTCAATGGATGTTTGACGCTTCCAGTCCTTTTTATATCAAACCAAGAGCTGATAAGGAATTTTTAAAATGGATCTGGGCCTTTAATAAATCCTGTAATGCTCGCCATGTGAAAAAGGCCATTCCCGTGATCAGGGATATTTCTGTGATGAGTCATGAACTTTATGAGGAAATTCAAAAGGAAAAAGGGTTTGATTTTCATTTTGAAAAGAAAGGACTGCTGATGTTGTGCCAAACGGAAAAAATGCTCGAAGAAGAGATGAAACTTGCTGCCCTGGCCAAAGAGGCAGGTCTGGAAGCCGTTGTGATGAATCGGCAGGAATTGCAAGGCCTTGAGCCAAATGTAAAACTTGATGTTTTGGGTGGCACTTTATATAAATGTGATTCTCATACAACCCCTCATGAGTTCATGGCCAACATGAAGTCATATTTAATAAATAAGGGTGTTGAGATCATCAGTAATGAAAAAGTGATCGATATTGAAATCAAAGATCAGATGATTAAAGGAGTCACGACGAATAATAAAAAGTACCATGGAGATGAATATATTCTCTCGGCAGGTTCATGGACGGCCCTGGTGGCGAGGAAAATGGGGATTCGTTTGTTGCTTCAGGCGGGCAAAGGATACAGGATCAATGTGGCCAGAGACACGGGGATCGCTTACCCCGCTATATTGGCAGAGGCCAAAGCAGCCGTGACCCCGATGAACGGGTTTACGCGTTTTGCAGGTACCATGGAAATAGCCGGAATCAGTGACATGGTGAACAAGGTAAGAATTGAGGCCATAGCGAAAGCAGCTTCGAGGTATTATCCTGAAGTCAGCATAAATGAGGAAGAGAAAAAATTGGCTTCCTCCGGGTTAAGGCCCCTTTCACCTGACGGGTTACCTTATATAGGGCGTTCTAACAAATGTAATAACCTGACAATTGCCACGGGTCATGCCATGATGGGCTGGTCCATGGCAACGGGAACGGGTAAATTGGTCTCGGAAATCATTTCGGAAAGTAAATTGTCTATGAATACCGAAGCCTTTCATCCAGACAGAAAATTTTAATGTATTAAAGCAAATGCCATGAGATACCCGTCTATCCCCAATTTATTGTTTCAGAAAAACAGAAAGAATTTTTCCGCCGCAATGGAAAGCAATTCCATTGCCATTCTTTGCTCGAATGACGTACAGCATACCAATGCCGACGACGGAATGGGCTTTGCGCAAAACAATGACCTTTTCTATTTGTCGGGCATTGATCAGGAGGAGACAATTCTCGTTTTGTATCCTGATGCCTACAAAGACGAAAACAGGGAAGTCCTTTTTATCAAAAAGACCAATGAGCAGATCCGGATCTGGGAAGGTCAAAAACTGGACAAAAAGACTGCAGGAGAAGTTTCGGGAATAGCAAGAGTTGAGTGGCTTGAAGATTTTGAAAAAGTTTTGCAATACATGGCCTTTGAGGCAGATTCCTTTTATTTGGGCCACAACGAACACATCAAGCGACTGACAATGGATCAGCAGACCCGGCAGGATCGAATGATCATTTGGTGCAGACAAAAATACCCGCTGCACGCGTATCACAGAGCAGCCAAGATCACAAGGTCCTTGAGACAAATAAAAGACAGGGAAGAGGTAAAATTGATTCAAAAAGCTGCTGATATAAGTCTTGATGGATTTCTTAAGGTATTACAAAGCGTTAGGCCCGGTGTCATGGAATATGAACTTGAAGCAGAGCTCAGTTATATTTTTATCAAAAACGGGGCAACGAGGCACGCCTTCAAACCAATTGTAGCCTCCGGAAAAAATGCCTGTGCCCTGCATTACAACAGCAATGATGGTATTTGCGGGGATGGAGAAATGGTCCTGATGGATTTCGGGGTCTGTTATGCCAATTACAACTCAGATACCACCAGGTGCTTTCCGGTAAACGGAAAATTCAGCAAGAGACAAAAGGAAGTTTATTCAGCCGTTCTCAATTGTTTAAAAGAAGGGTCAAAGTTATTGAAAGCCGGTATGCTGTCTGTAGATTATGAGGAAGAAATGGCTAAACTTGTAGAAGAACAACTGGTTTTACTGGGCCTGTTGACCAAAGAGGAAATTGCTGGGCAGGACCCTGCCAAGCCATTGTACAAAGAGTATTTTATGCATGGCACGGCCCATCATATTGGTTTGGATGTGCATGATGTAGGCTTGTATTCAAGACCCTTTGAACCGGGAATGGTGCTTACTTGTGAACCGGGGATTTATATTCCGGAAGAGGGAATCGGGTGCAGGCTTGAAAACGACTATTTGATAACCTCCGAAGGGAATATCAACCTGACGGCTGCCATGCCCATTGAAATTGAAGCCATTGAAAAATTAATGCTCGGCTGAGTATTTTTATTGTTCGTCCTGACTGTTATATCTCATAGTGATCATGTGTTTTTTAAAACCCGCTTTTTCATAGGCCCTGATAGCCCTTGGATTAGTTTCGTAAACATCAAGCCTAATCTCATAAACCCCCTGTGATTCACACCACTTGATAAGGGAATCAATGATCAATTGGTTGAGACCTTTGCCCCGATGCGATTCTTTAACGAACATAAAACCCAGATACCCCTGTTTTTCGTGTTTTAAATAATGCCTGTCATCTTTGATCCGGGCATATCCTGAAGCTACGATCATTTTTTCATATTCGATGACGTATATTTCGACATCAGGTGCATCAATGAAAGCCGCTATGTCATAATAAGAAATCTTACCCTCTTTGATAGTGGGGTCCATGGTTCTTTCCACGCTGATCAGGCTCTGTTCCAATTCCTGCAGCTGTGGAAGATCTTCAGTTTCGGCCTGTCTGAGAAAATACATATGTGGTTTTTTTATAGGTTTTTCAGTTTTATAAATAAAGATTCACAGTTTGGCCTAGCACGAAGTATCAGCGATGATCTTCCACTGCCCATTGATTTTTTTGAATATGATCATGAAAATACCATTGGCATCTCCGACTTTTCTTTGCAGATGATATTCCCCCATGACATAATAAGAACCATTTTCAATACTTGAAATATCCTTAATAACAAATTTTAAAGTCCCTGTATGGTCCTTTGAAGGGTAGGCTTTACGATACCTGTCCAGAGTATTGTCCCAGCCATATGTGACCCCGTTGCTCCCATAAAATTTTAGGTCATCTGACTTCCAGTAACCTTTCATAAACCCTTCCAGGTCGTGGGCATTCCAGGCTATTCTTTGATCGTCCAGCACTTTTCTTATCTCTTTTTCATCATCTGAAATGGATGGTTTCGGAAGGAACGAGGACAATAAGACGATACTGAGCAGTACAATAATTTTTTTCATTTTTTTATATTTTTGAGGTTCATATAATCTTCTTTTAGAATGAATTTTAAACGGTCTAACAAGTTAATTGCATTGTCTTTTGAGAAAACCATGGGAGGCTTGATCTTTAAAACATTGTGATCAGGACCGTCAAGACTCATCAGAATACCATGATCTTTCATGCGATTCACAAGGTATCTTGCCTGATCAGGCAAGGGGTTCAATTGTTCGTCATTAAGTTCTATGCCTAAAAATAATCCCTGACCTCTTATATCGGCAAGGATGGGAAACTCTTGTGCCAATTGTTTTAAGGCTGTTTTTAAAAAGTTCCCGACTTTTAGGGCATTGTCTTGCAGGCCTTCTCTTTTGACGGTTTGCAAGACAGCTGTTGCGATTGCGCATGAGACAGGGTTCCCCCCGAAGGTATTAAAATATTCCATTCCGTTTGCGAATTTATCCGCGATTTCCCTGGTGCAAACCACAGCGGCTATGGGGTGCCCGTTCCCTAGGGGTTTTCCTATCGTGACAATGTCAGGAACCACCCCATGCAGTTCAAATGCCCAAAAGGTTTTGCCCATTCTGCCACATCCTACCTGAACCTCATCGGCAATGCACAAGCCCCCTGCATTTCTGGTATGCGCAAAGGCCAATGCTAAAAATCCTTCAGGCAAAGGGATCTGACCCCCGCAACTTATGATGGGTTCAATGATCAAGGCAGCTGGTGATCGCCCAAGTTTCTGTATGTGTTCGATCTGGTCTTTTACCGCATCGGCATAAAAAGTACCTGCATTTTCACCCCGGTATCTGCCCCTGAAGGCATCAGGTAAGGGAAACAAGTGGGTGTGTTCCGGACAACCTGCGCCTCCTTTACCGTCAAATTTATATGAACTCACCTCGATACAGGCATTAGTATTCCCGTGATAACCTATTTGTGAAGCGAGGATATCCTGCTGTTTGGTCACCACTTTAGCCATGCGCAGGGCGAGTTCATTCGCTTCACTCCCTGAATTGACAAAATGCACCACACACAACTCGGGTGGAAAGGTTTCCAGCAGTTCCCGGGCAAGTATATTGATGTTTTCATGCAAATAACGGGTATTGGTATTGATCAGTGCCATCTGCTCCTGGCCCGCTCTGACCACCTCAGGATGCTCATGGCCTGCGTGAGCGACATTGTTAACGGTATCGAGATATTTTCTTCCCCAGGAATCGATCAGGTACGCTCCCATGCCCCGGACCATTTGCAGGGGTTCATCATAGGAAAGGCTCAGGCCTTTACCTAAGTGATTTTTTCTGTAATGGATCAACTCTGAATCACTAACCTTGATTTCTGGTACAAGGGATGCTTCTTTAAACAGCAAATTAGGGTCGGGGCAGATACTTTTCCAGACCTCGATTTCACTTTTATAAGCCACTCCTGGAAAATCATCTGTATAATCAAGCATAGAAAGCATGAGTTCAAAATGGAGGTGGGGCGGCCAGTTCCCGTTTTCGGGAAAGTCACCCAAAAATGCGATCCGTTCCCCTTTTTTTACCCTTTCACCTATTTTTCTGGCTGTTGCGCTTTTTACCGATAAATGTCCGTAAAGGCTATAGAAATGAAACTGGTCTGTTTCGTGTTTTAATATGATCAGTCCGCCGTACTCTTTGTCTCCCTCATCGTTGATTGCCGTCACGATTTCACCATCCAGAAGGGCATGTACCGGAGTTCCGGCGGGCAGCCAGCAATCAATTCCCAAATGGACCGTTCTGCTCTCGTTCCCATTGTTTCCCAACCTGTCGTAAGCCGATGTGGAATAAACCATCCTGGGTTCCATATATCCACCGGCAATGATCTTTTGGGGATGTTCCTTTTGAAGCCTGTCAATTTTAAACTGAAAGAGGTCGAAATCTCCAAAATCGCTCATGTGCCCAAGCCATTTGCCTGACACGCTGAGATCTACTGAAGTGCAAGCAGCTTTTTTTTCGGAAGGGAACAGCTGGGAAATATTAATTTGCTGCTGCTTGCACCAGGTCACAAACATTTCTTGTTTTGGATGAGCTGCAAAACCACAAGCGGATCTAAAAGTGTAATGAACAAAATCTTCGCTAAGTTCTTTCCATTTTTCAAGCACTTCCCAAGCTGGCTTTTCACTGATCTGTAAATACTTGTTATCGGGTTCATCGACCTGGTTGATTGCTGATTTTGTTACCGTGATCACCAGCCTCATGGCAATTGCCCAATAGAGGTGCCTCAGTTCTTCTTCCACCAGTTGAATACTTTTGTTGTATCCTGTTACTATGGGAACAAGCGCACCCAGCGGATCATTCTGGTGCATCATGCCATAGGCACAACAAATGGCAAGATCGTTGATGGTTTGGGTATAGACTGCATCCCCGTAATCAATAAATGCAATTACTTCAGGATCTTTCAGGGCATATGAAACCAGGATATTATTGTCATTTGCATCATTGTGCACCACTGATTTACGCAAGCGTTTAAAATTACTTAAACCATCGGAAAAACCCTGCTGAAAGTAGCTCACAATTTTTTTTTGATCATCCTTGAAGAGGTATGTATATTTTTCAGTCCACAGTGAAAATGCAATATCCCAGTCAAATGTCCTGTGTGCCAGGGGATGATTAAAATCCAACAGGGATCTTGTCAAAGCACCACCTTGCTTCCCGAGACTGAACCTTAAAGCATCCCTTTGAGGATTTACCTGGCTGTACAACCGTCCCGGTATCCATTTGAGTAACCTGACGAGCCTTTTTCGCCCAGATGCATCTTGAAATTCTGAAATTTTCATACCAGCGATGTCTTCGATGGCAACAGGAGCCTCAATACTTTCTTTGAACTGCTCGAGGTGGGTTAACAGGCTTAGCTGAAAATCCAGAAATTCACGATTTTCTCCGGGTCTTGATATCTTTAAAACATAACTTTCACTTTCACTGACACGGATCTTGAAATTGAAGTCGATTTCACCGGGAAGTTGGGTTGCCCCTCCTTGAATGGCATATAGATCTGAGCAAATTTTTTCTGCCAGGTCATTTGTGATACGTATCTCATTATAAGGCAATTCTTTCATAGGATCCGGTCAGGATTTTGTGATGTAAAAAAGATCTATTCTCCAGGTATCCGATTTTTTCGGTGCCAGTTCGCTGAATCCAATTTTATTGTTGAAAGAATTGGCAAGGCACGTCATGGGTTCAATCGCAATATTATTCCTGTGAGGCGGAGTATAAACTTGTAAATAGGTACCCTCAGGATATTTAAATCCAAGACTCACGTCATAGGTGTCCGTTTTAAGATCACAGCGTGGATTTTTTAGCGAAAATGCATCGTCAAAATTTTTATCATCCAATTCAAATTCAGGTGGCAGTTGAGCCAGGACCGGTTCTTGTGGCAGTCCTCTCTTGTCGCTGCTGTAAAAATCCTGAGCCGGAATTGATATCAGGGCACTGGCCAGATTATTGGTATAGAAATAGGGATGCCACCCCATACCATAAGGAAATGGACCGGTGTCGGTGTTTTTAATTTTAAAGGTCAGTGACAAACCTCCCTGAAAACTGATTCTGTAAATGAGTTTTAATTTAAACCTGAAAGGAAAACCGGGAAGTTTTCCGTCCGATTTGTAGGTCAGCTCAAGTTTGGCCCTTTCTTCATGCATTTCGTACCCGGTCAGTTCAAAAGTTTTGTCAAAAACCAGGCCGTGAAGGGCGTTGTTCAAAGACTTTTCGTTGATGTCGAGTTGATACGCAGCGTCGTGGTATTGGTAAGCCCCGTCTTTTATCCTGTTGGGAAATGGGAATAATACAGCTGATTTATAGCTGTTTGCATAATCATCCAGGCCGCTTTCGTCAATGGTTATCCCATCGATGATTTGGGTGCCATCAACAATCAGTTCCTGAACACTTCCGCCGAGTTTGGGAAAAATTTTTACCGAAAGGTGTTTATGGTGGATATGAATATGATCAAGAAGCTCGTTGCTATGTGAAATCTTATTTATTTGCATCTTTGTTATCTTAAAATAAATCCTTTGTTAAAAGGATCCTCCGGATCCACAACAAATGTATGCATTCCTGTAATAAACGCTGAGCCTGCAACCTGAGGGATTACAGCCTTATAGGGCCCGAATTGGGTCTCCTGTAAAACGGACCCTGTAAATACGGAACCGGTAATGCTTTCAATGGTCATTTCTTCACCAGGACCAATCTCATTTCTTGATTGATGAATGGCCATTCTTCCGGAAACGCCTGAACCTGTTGGAGAACGGTCTACTTCTCCCTCTGCGAATACACATACATTTCTGCTGTCATTTTGTTTGTTCTCTGCATCACCAATAAAGATGGTGCCGTATAAAAAACCAAGGTCTGCTTCAAAGGGGTGTGCAATATCTGTATTTTTTTCCATGACTGCACGTTTAATGGCCATGCCGTTATTGATCAGTTTTTGATATGAATTTGTTGAAAGATCAAAATCAAAATCATTTTTATTCATATCGACATAGGCATAAAAAGCACCTCCATAGGCCAGATCATATGTAATGGTACCAAGCCTGGGAACATCAACTTTTTTATCGAGACCGACAACAAAACTCGGGACACAATTGAACTTGACGCTTTTAAGAACGCCTTTTTCAATGGTCGCAAAAGAGGTAATCCTTCCACAAGGGGCATCAATTTTCAAGATGTTATCACCTTCCTTGATTTTGATCCACTCCATGGTTACTGCAAGGGTGGTCAAAGCAATTATGGCATGTCCACACATAGTTGAATACCCTTCATTGTGCAAAAATACAACACCAAAATCACCTTCATCATCATTAGGAGGTGTCAGAAGACAGCCATACATGTCGGCGTGGCCCCTGGGTTCGAACATCAACGCGGTTCTCAAGTGGTCGAGGTTATCTTTGCAATAGCGTCTGTATTCCAGAACAGAATTACCCTTTAATTCAGGAAAACCATCCATAATTACCCTCAGTGGTTCACCTCCGGTATGCATATCGATGGTCTTGATCTGTAGCCATTCGGGATTGGGTTTCCAGTTTTTATCTTGTATCTTTTGATAAGTTGACATGATTTGTTTAAAGGTATATTTTTTAATTTTAAGATGAAACTCAAAAAAACGGTTAGTTCTCTAGGTTAGGGATTTGATATATTGGTCAAAATAATATCTGGCACCAATAAGATCTTCAGATGCATGACCTACAGATTTGAAAAAGGTGATCTCCTGTTCACTGATTCTGCCTTTTTTGGTTTTGGAACATAATTCAAACAGGTCTGCCTTGATGTCACTTTCCTTGATGGTGCCATTTTCTAGAGGAATGAAAAGGTCTCCCGTTTCTTTTAGGCCTCCCTGATAGGTATCCAGAAAAATATCAGATCTGAGGAGCGTTTCATCGTCTGCTTCTCTCATATCTTTTTTGTAGGCCCCCACCATATCCAAATGCTGGCCGGGCACAAGGTATTTACCCAAAACCAGAGGTGTTTTAGAGAGTGTGGCGCATGAAATGATGTCAGCTTTTGGTATGAATTCTTTGTAATCCCGAATCGCTTTTACTTCCATTAGACCGTTTTTGAATTCATTGGCTATGCGCGTTGCTTTTTTCAAATCCCTTCCCCAGATGAATACTTTTTTGATGGGTCTTATACATGCATGTGCTTTTATAAGGTTCAATGAGAGCGCCCCTGTACCGATCATCAGCAATGACGATGCGCTTTCTTTGGCAAGATAAGATGCAGCAAGAGCCGAGGCAGCTGCAGTTCTTTTTGCTGTAAGGGTCTTGGCGTCAAGAATGGCCTTCACCATTCCTTTATGTCCATCCATGTAGATATAAGTACCTTGTATAGAGGGCAGGTCGTATTTGCTGTTTTTCGGATTGACCGATACGATCTTCACCCCGAGATCTTTCCCTGCATCCCATGCAGGCATCAGCAGTAAGGTCGAATCTGTTCCTTCACGGGGGTTTGGATAATCATGATGGTGTCTCATTGGGGTCTGCACCCGGGCATTTGAAAATCCCTGATCCAGTAATCCGATCAATGCATTGAAATCGGTATGCGATTCCATAAAGGCATCATTGATATATGGTGTCTGAGCCATTTAATTTTTGAATAAAAGTAAATATTATGGGTGATGCTTACAATATAACCCCTAAAATAGATAAAATAATACGCTGATCTATTCAAAAAGTACCACAAATAGATTTATCATGAGAAGTATTTGATCTCTTTTTTTTCTCCCGGGAGTCGAACCATTTTTTCGTAGCGCAGACCCAATTTTTCAAGCAAGTGGATTGAATCTTCATTGTTCGGGTTTACGATGGCTACGATCCTGTCAATACGAAGGGTTTTTCTGGCATGATTAAATATAGCCTCTGCTGCTTCAAGGGCATATCCCTTTCTGCGAAAGGCGGGGAGCATTCCATAGCCGATCTCGACCCCTTCGATACCTTCTCTGTCAATCAGCCCAACGGTACCAATTCTCTCTTGAGTGGATTTTAGAATTATGACATAAAAACCAAAACCATACTTGTCATAACTTGCGAAGAATTTGTTTTTGATATAATTTTCTGCATCCTCAAGGGTTCGAACCCCTCTGTCTCCAATATTTTGGATCCAGTCTTTGTCATTCATTAATTCTCTGATAAACGAGGCCTCGTTCAGTGTGAATTTTGAAATGATCAACCTTTCTGTACTAAGAATTTCCATGGCCCGCATCTTGAATTAAAGATACTTATTTTTATGATCCCAGAACGTCGCTTTGTTTTTTGAAAAAAGAATCAGACTGAAGCTTTAAAAGGTCCTTGGCTTTTTGCTTTTTATAAGCATAAACTTCTTCATCTTCAGCTACGTCATAATACACTTTTTCATTCAAACCGGTATCCGTTTCAAGTACAGACTTGCGTTGGTTTTTTTGTTGCGCGACCCAAACTTTTAAAGCGTCTTCCTGTTCCTCGAATTTAAGGTCATAAGCTCCTTTGGGCGCCATTATTTTGGCAAAAACAGGTGCCGTTTCAATTGCGATGAAAAGAAGAAGGATAAAAAATGATGGAAAGGAAGGCAAGGTGCCCAGGGCGTTGATCCTGGCCATAAGACCGTCAAATCCGTCAATAATGGGCTGGCTGCCGGCCAGCTGGAGGTTTTGTTTTTCCCTGAGTTGAACGAGGGCTGCTTCTTTTTTAGCGATTTTTACTGCTGAACTGTCTTTGAGCAACTGCAGGTCTTTTAAAGCGGCATCATGTTTTTCTCTCTTTTCTTTGTACACAGGACCTTTTCCTAACTTCATGGTGCCTTTGGTTCCTTCAGCTTCTGTGATATAGGTGTCGTACAGGTCATTGACCTCTTTTTCTTTGGCAGTTACATTGTCCTGAAGCGTTTTTATTTCGCCTTCAACTCTTGCTATTTCGGGGCTGTATTGTTGTGCGATCTGATCCTGGTTCATCAGGGTCATTTCATTTTTTTGTTCCAGCAATACCCGATCAATCTCTTTTTCGAATATTTTTAATTCCAGGGGCTTGGATATCACCACGGCGATGATCAGAGCAAGCACGATTCTGGGTGATGCCTGAAAGAATTCCTGCCAGAAGCTGTCACGTTTTTTAATGGTTGAGACGATGAATCGGTCAAGATTAAAAATCAACAGTCCCCAAATCAATCCGAATAGGAGTGAAGTGTATACATTGTCAAAAACGGTATACAAGGCATAGGCACTTGAAACAAAGGCCATGATGGCTGTAAAAAAAACGGTACCACCAATACCGGCATATTTAATTTGTTCAGATTTTGGACTTTCCTGAAGCAGGTCGGTGTCTGCGCCTGAGCACATCCAGAAGAATTCTTTTACCATATGAGGAGGGTTTAGTTAAAACAACGCATGAAACCGTATATATGTTGCTCGAATATTGTTTTCGTTATGATAAAGTTTTGTTAAAATTTGTGAATCTTTAATTCAAAACAAGACAGGGCTATTTTTTTGAGAAATGAATCTATTGATTAACAGCTTTCAAAACTTCACAACCCTGCGGGTTAAAGCAGGGTTTGATTATGAGTAAAAAAGGAGCGACAATTACTGCTTCCCGACAAACATTTCATTGAAATATTTGTAAAACAATGGAATAGTCTCAATGCCTTTGAGGTAGTTGAAAATTCCAAAATGCTCGTTTGGTGAATGAATGGCATCACTGTCGAGTCCAAATCCCATCAATATGGTTTTGCTTTTGAGTTCTTGCTCAAACAAGGCAACGATGGGAATGCTGCCTCCCGACCTCTGAGGAATGGCCGGGACACCAAAAGTTTCGGTGTAGGCCTTGTTTGCCGCTTTGTATCCAATATTGTCTATTGGGGTCACATAGGGGTGGCCGCCATGGTGCGGACTTACCTTTACTTTTACAGACTTTGGTGCAAGACTTTCAAAGTGGGCCGTGAAAAGTTCTGTAATTTCATCGGGATCCTGGTCGGGTACCAGCCTCATGGAGATCTTGGCAAAGGCTTTGCTGGGAATAACCGTTTTGGCCCCTTCACCTGTGTATCCTCCCCAGATTCCGTTTACGTCAAGGGTAGGCCTTATCGAATTTCTCTCATTAGTGGTATATCCTTTTTCGCCATAAACTTCCTCAATGTCCAGGGCTTGTTTATAAGCGTCCAGTGAAAAAGGGGCTTTGGCCATTTCTTTTCTTTCTTCATCAGTGGCTTCAATGACCTTGTCATAAAACCCGGGGATGGTGATATGATTGTTCTCGTCATGCAGCGATGCGATCATTTTGCTCAGTATATTGATGGGGTTGGCAACTGCCCCTCCGTACAGACCCGAATGCAGGTCCCTGTTCGGGCCCGTGACTTCCACCTCAACATAACTCAGCCCTCTTAATCCTGTCGTAATTGAAGGTTGCTGATTACTGATCATTCCTGTGTCAGAAATAAGAATGACGTCATTGCGCAATTTTTCCTGATTCCTCTTGACAAACCAGTCAAGACTTGCAGAGCCTACTTCTTCTTCTCCTTCAATCATGAATTTTACATTGCACGGAAGGGTCCCAAGTTCCATCATGATCTCAAAAGCTTTGACATGCATGTACATTTGACCCTTGTCATCACAGGCTCCACGGGCATAAATGGCACCTTCGGGGTGCGATTCGGTTTTTTTAATCACGGGATCAAAGGGAGGTACCTCCCATAAATCAAGTGGATCGGCAGGCTGCACATCATAATGTCCGTAAACAAGAACCGTTGGGAGATTGTCATCAATGATGTGTTCTCCGAAGACTATCGGGTAGCCGGGTGTTTCACATATTTCAACATGTCCGCATCCTGCTTTTTCAAGAGAAGTTTTCACTGAGAGGGCAGTTTTGAGCACATCATCTTTATAAGCCTTGTCAGCACTTATAGAAGGAATCTTCAGTAGTCCGATCAATTCATTAATGAAGCGCTCTTTATTTTGGTCAATATATGATTTTACTGCAGACATTTTATAGGATTAAATTTTTAATGGAATCAAATATAGAAAAAAGAAAAGACCTATTTTTATAGTCTTTGAGAAACCCGAAAAATAATTTTATAACATTCGCATTAAAATGAAATCAAGAAGAAAATTTATTCAAAAATCTGCTTTGGCGGGAACAGGAATGTCCCTGCTTCCTCATTTGGTATTTTCAAATGACTATCATATGAACAAGATCAATGTTGGGCTCATCGGAGTAGGTTTAAGAGGGACAAACCATCTTGAAAACCTTCTTTTGAGAGATGATGTTCACGTGGCTGCCATTTGCGATATAGATCCGGAGAGGATAAAACTGAATCTTGATCATATTCAAAAGGCGGGAAAAAAGCAACCGGAAATTTTTGGAAAAAATGAACTCGATTATAAGAACCTTCTGGAATTAAAGGATTTGGATGCCGTGATCATCGCCACGCCATGGTTATGGCATACTAGAATGGCAAAAGATGCAATGTTAGCCGGTAAATATACGGGCCTGGAGGTTTCGGCCGCCAACACCCTGGAAGAATGCTGGGACCTTGTGGATACGCATGATAAGACGGGCACACATATGATGATTTTGGAAAATGTGAATTACAGAAGGGATATTTTGGCTGTTTTGAACATGGCGCGTCAGAATGTGTTTGGAGAATTGATGCATTTCAGGTGCGGTTACCAGCACGACCTTAGGTTTGTAAAGCTCAATGACGGTAAATCTCCTTATGGCAAAGGCGTGGAATTCGGTGACAAGGGCATTTCAGAAGCCAAATGGCGCACCCAGCATTCCTTGCTTAGAAACGCAGATGTATACCCAACACATGGGGTAGGGCCGGTAGCAGCCATGATCAACATCAACAGGGGGAACAGGTTTGTTTCCATGACATCCCATGCCACAAAGAGCAGGGGGCTGCACAATTACATCGTTGAAAACGGAGGGAAGGACCATCCCAATGCAAAGTTAAAATTTAAAATGGGAGACGTTATCACGAGTACGATCGAAACGTCAGCGGGAGAGACCATCATTGTAACCCATGACACCAGTCTGCCAAGGCCTTATTCTTTGGGATTCCGGGTTCAGGGGACAAAAGGTTTATGGGAAGATGACGGCGAGCGTATTTATGTGGAAGGGGTTTCCGAACCTCATCGATGGGACGAAGCAGATCCATGGTTAAAAAAATATGATCATCCCTTGTGGATCAAATATGGTGAATATGCAGAGGGAGCAGGTCACGGCGGGATGGATTTCTTTGTGCTGCACGCTTTTATCGAATCCGTCAAGCAACAAATAGCCCCGCCCCTTGATGTGTACGATGCTGCGGCCTGGAGTGCCATTACCCCCTTGTCTGAGCGCTCGATTGAAAACAACGGAGCACCTCAGTATTTTCCTGATTTTACCCGTGGTATGTGGATAAAAAGAAAGCCTTATAATTGGATCAAAGATACTTTTTAAATTAGACGATAAAATTCTCATTCTTTGTTTGCTAATTTGCAAAAATGATTATATTTGCAGTCCAATTTTTGCATGGATTGTGTCCTGAATTATCCTAAGCCAGGCGCAAAGCAAAATCAGCGGGCGTGGTGAAATTGGTAGACACGCTAGACTTAGGATCTAGTGCCGCAAGGTGTGTGGGTTCGA
>CBDUAP010000043.1:0-16306 GCA_965365165.1 uncultured Flavobacteriaceae bacterium | reverse complement strand
TTACGCGGGTTTTTCAACGTAGGTCCCTTTAAAACGGACGGAGGGCTTGAGGTCATCAACAATCAGCTGTTCAAACTGAATGAGACCGGTGTTTATGAAGTGCATGCGGGGCCGTCAACAAGGAGGGTCATCGATTTTAGCGACATTGAAAACGGAAAGGCCATCTTGCCTACAGGGCAGTCAGGAAATCCTTTTAGCAAGCATTATAAGGATCAGGCCCAAAAATATTTAAATGGAGACTTCGTGAAAATGATGCTCAACAAAGATGAAATTAGGAGGTCTGAGGATGTATTGGTCCTGCTTCCTCAAAAATAGTATTCAAATATTAAGGATTCAGCATTGCCGTCGAAATAAATTTCTTATTCCATTATGCTTTTTACACGGTCTTAAGTTCAAAAAGATCTGAAGACAAATAGCGGTCGCCTCTGTCACAAATGATGGCCACTATGATTCCTTCATCCAATTCATTGGCCAGTTTCAGCGCAGTCGCCACTGAACCTCCACTGCTCATACCGGCAAAAACCCCTTCCTCTTTGGCAAGCCTGACGGTCATTTTACGCGCTTCTACCTCGCTTACTTCAATGATACGGTCAACTTTGGACCTGTTGAATATTTTAGGAAGGTATTCTTCGGGCCATTTTCGGATCCCTGGGATTTTTGAATTGTCTGTAGGTTGTGCTCCAATGATCTGAATTTCTGAGTTTTGCTCTTTTAAATAGGTAGAAACACCCATGATGGTCCCTGTAGTACCCATGGCCGATACAAAATGGCTTACCCCACCTTCGGTATCACTCCAGATTTCAGGACCGGTGGTTTTATAGTGGGCTTTCCAGTTGTCTTCGTTGGCAAACTGGTTCAGCATAAAATAACCTTCTGTAAGCACCTTTTTTTCTGCATAATCCCTTGAGCCTTCGATCCCATTTTCTGCAGGGGTCAGGGTCACTTTAGCCCCATATGCCCTCATTGTTTGCACCCTTTCTTTTGTAGAATTCTCGGGCATAACCAATTCCATGTTCAAATCATATATCCCGGCAATCATGGCCAGTGCAATCCCTGTATTTCCACTTGTGGCTTCAATCAGTTTTGAATTCCGATCAATTTCATTTCTTTCCAGTGCTGATTTAATCATGTTATAGGCGGGTCTGTCTTTTACACTTCCCCCCGGGTTATGTCCTTCAAGTTTAAAGAACAATCTGACCTTTTCATTTTTTACAAGCCTTCTTGATGCAATCAGGGGTGTATTGCCGATTAGGTCTAAAATTCCTTTAGCGATCATGGTCATTCTTTTTTTTGAGTTTAATTTCGGTTTTTTGGTATACAATTGAATTTTCAGGAACTGATCGGGTTAGCCATACATTCCCGCCAATGGTACTGTTTTCACCAATAACCGTGTCGCCTCCCAAGATTGTGGATCCGGCATAAATGGTCACGTTGTTCTCGACCGTGGGGTGCCTTTTCTGGTCTTTCATGTCTTTTGATACCTGGAGAGCCCCCAATGTGACTCCCTGGTAAAGTTTGACCTTGTTTTTGATCACTGTGCTTTCGCCAATCACGATTCCTGTTCCATGGTCAATAAAGAACGGTGAACCAATCACCGCGCCCGGGTGGATGTCAATACCGGTCAATCGATGTGCGTATTCACTCATCATTCTGGGGATCAACGGCATATTAAGGTTTTTCAGTTCATGACTCAAACGGTATACGGCGATTGCAAAGAAACCCGGATAGGCCAAAATAACTTCCTCCACGCTGTTGGCTGCCGGGTCATGCAGATAAATGCATTTTGCGTCCTGGTTGAGTTGATTCAATAATTCAGGAAGGTGGACAAGAAATTTTTTCCAGATCAAATCTAATTCCTCACCTTCTTTTTCATCAAGCATTTCCGTAATTTCCTTAAAGGAACCCGCCAGTTTGTCCATGTTGTGTATTACAGAAATTTTTGAATCAAATAGGATGTGAAACAGATCATCCGTAAATTGTTCTGTCTTTGATTTCAATCGAAAATCGACCAAATGATTTTGCTTATTGGCCCTTATGCTTTGTATGATATGCTCAATTGACATAGGTCTGAATGAATTTTCTTTAGTTTTTGAATAAATGTAGCGCCATTTCATGCCCCATCATCATATTCTCCATTTCTTCGTGAGATCTTATCGTGGCCCCTACAACAAATATAACTGAATATTCCATTCAAAGAAGATGATAACCAAAGAGAAAAATTACATTAACTATTGTTTGTCAGACCTTCTTGTAAACTTCCTCGAACGGAATCCTGAATCTTTCCCCATAGACTCCTTCGGGCAATCTAACACCGCAACTGATCACCATATTGATCTCGGAGCCCTGCGGTAGTTTGAGCAGTTTTTTGATCCTTAAGCTGTCAATTCCTTCCATTGGGCAGGTGTCATAATTGATATCGGCCATCGCCAGCATAAAGGTTTGCGCGGCCAGCGCCATGCTTTTGTGTGCCACTATTCGCATATCGCTTTTACGGGCTTGCCTGTAAATAGGCCTGAATAGCCCAATGAGCCAGTACACGGCAAACTTTATATAGCCGAATACACCTAAAAAGTCAGCATAACTTACCGGTATGATCGTCTTGTAATAAGTAAAGGCGAATTTGGCCCGTTTTGACAATTCTTTTTTGGGCTTGTCCCCATAAACCTCCTTAAGATAGGATACATGAGCACCAACCCGTTTTCTCCAAAGGTCTTTCCTAACCACCATGACGACCATTTGTTGCGCCGTTTTGGCGGCGTTCTGGTCAAAACAGTATCCAGACATTTTTTGAAGTACATCTTTTGAACAGATATGGTAGAACTCCCAAAGTTGCATGTTGCTGGAGTTGGGTGCAAGCGTTGCCAGCTCAATACACTTTTGTACTTTTTCAGCATCAATGGGGAGATTAGGATCATATTTCCTGACAGACCTTCTCCTGATGACGGCTTCTGTAAACTCCATGTTTTTGATTTTTAATTCGCGAATAAAACTACAAAAAAGGCCAATGCAATTTGACCCTCAGCCAAAAACAATGGTTTTAAATATTAGATGATGGTTGACTGCCCCAGAGAAATATTTTCCATTTTGTACAAGACGTTCTTTTTGTCAATGATATATTCAGAAACAAATTCTCCTACAGTCGAAGTATGGGCATATTTTTTAGTTGCATTAATATCAGGGGTGGTAATATTGAGTTCAATGGATTTTTCTACGGCACTTTTAATGGCATCAGCCTCCTCATAAAGCTTGAAATGTTCCAGAAGCAACGCAGCAGATAATATTGTTGCCAGCGGATTTGCAATGTTCTTGCCTTTAATCTCAGGAAAAGATCCGTGGATTGGTTCAAATAAAACAGATTTGTCTCCGATAGAGGTTGAAGCATGCAATCCTATGGATCCTGAAATTACGCTGGCTTCATCAGACAAAATATCTCCAAATAAATTTTCGGTCAGGATGACGTCAAATTCCCTTGGGTTTAAAATGATCTTCATCGCAGCGTTATCCACGTACAGATAATTCACCGTGACCTCTGGATATTGTTTGGCAAGTTCTTTCACTCTTTTTCTCCATAATCTGGAGGTTTCAAGTACATTTGCCTTATCAACCAGGGTCAGTTTTTTTCTTCTTGATTTGGCTGATTTAAAAGCCAGATGTGCTACCCTGTCTACTTCTTCAGTAGTATAAACGCATTCATCAGACGCTTTATGCGCATCAGAACTCAGTTCTTTTTTTCCGTAATAGATCCCTCCGGTTAATTCGCGGAAAATGATAAAATCAGTATTTTTGATCACCTTTTCCTTCACGGGTGATTTATGGATCAAAGGTCCATACACCTTTACTGGCCTGATGTTCGCATAGAGGCCCAGATCTTTCCTGAGTTTTAACAAGCCTTCTTCAGGTCTGATATCTGTATCAGCACTGTTCTCATACTTTGGATCTCCGATAGCCCCGAATAATATGGCATCTGATTCACGGCATAAGGTCAAGGTCTCTTCCGGAAGGGGCGTACCCTTTTTATCAATGGCAATTCCCCCGACCAAGCCTTCGGTAAAAGTGAATTGATGCTTGAATTTCAATTCGATCGCCTTTAATACTTTGACAGCTTGATCACAAACCTCCTGACCGACACCATCACCTGGCAAAACAGCTATTTTTAGTTTCATATTAATTTTGGTTAAGAGGCCATTTTATTCATGCCAAGCCTCACAGTCTCTATGATTCTTGCAACATCATTATCATCAACCTCTTTCTTTTTGTCTGCAGATTTTAAAAATTCAGGATAAACCAGATCTAATTCCTTTTTGGTGAGGTCCAGTCCTATTTTTTTCGCCCTGTAGGCCAAAGCTGCTCTCCCGCTTCTCGCGGTTAAAACAATGGATGATTCATTAACGCCCACATCATACGGATTCATGATTTCATAGGTCTCCCTGTTTTTAATCACCCCGTCCTGGTGAATTCCCGAACTGTGAGCGAAGGCGTTTTCACCAACCACAGCCTTGTTCGGTTGCACAAGAATACCCATGTGGTGTTGTACCATTAAAGAAGTGCTGTATAACAATTTGGTATTGATATTCGTATCCAGATTCAAGTAGGGATGTTGTTTTAAAATCATCACGACCTCTTCCAGAGCCGTATTTCCTGCTCTTTCTCCAATTCCATTGATGGTACATTCTATTTGTCGTGCCCCGTACTGAACTCCGGCAATTGAATTAGCAGTTGCCAGCCCGAGGTCATTATGACAATGACAGGAAAGGATAACCTTATCGATTCCTTTTACATTTTCCTTGAGGTATTTCATTTTGGCTCCGTATTCCTCCGGAAGGCAGTAACCTGTTGTATCTGGAATATTCAAAACAGTTGCTCCGGCTTTGATGACCTCTTCGCAAATCTGTGCAAGAAAAACGTTGTCTGTTCTCCCTGCATCCTCGGCATAAAACTCTATGTCCTCTACATATGTCTTTGCATATTTTACCGCTTCTTTAGCCCTCTCAATAATTTTTTCAGGGGTCGAGTTGAACTTGTATTTAATATGAGACTCTGAAGTTCCGATGCCTGTGTGTATCCTTGGCTTGACAGCGTGTTTCAAAGCCTGTGCCGCCGCATCAATATCTTTCAGATTCGCTCTTGTAAGTCCGCAAACCGTTGCATTTTTAACCAATTTTGAAATTTCAACGACTGAATTAAAATCTCCAGGGCTTGAAATTGGAAATCCAGCTTCAATGATATCAACACCCAGCTCATCCAATCGTTCTGCAATAATTAATTTTTCCGGCGTATTTAACTTACAACCAGGAACTTGCTCTCCATCTCTTAGGGTTGTGTCGAATATTTGAACTTGATTTTTGCTCATTATTAAATATTTTTTATCACTTTTGAATAATCAAAATTAACGGGAAATCGATAAAGTTTCTGATTTTCTTTTAAAAGTTTACTACATTCAAGGTATTTGAACACCTATTAATCGTCAATGAATCAGGTAGTTAAGGGTATTTTATTACGATGTCTATGGAAAAAACTGACGCACTTTTTTTGTTGGTCAAGTCATTGACAAAATCCGAAAAAAGGCAATTCAAATTATATGCCGGCAGGCTGGGTGGAAATTCAGAAAAAAATTTCCTTGCCCTGTTTTCTGTATTGGACAAACTCGATGAATTTGACGAGAAGCAGATTTTGTCGAATACCAATATCAAAAAGCAGCAGCTTTCCAATTCTAAGGCGCATTTGTACCGTCAGATTCTGGTCAGTCTTAAATTGAATCCTATTCACCAGAACGCTAAAATGAGAGTGCGCGAACAGCTTGATTTTGCAACAATTTTATATAATAAAGGTTTGCACAAGCAGAGTCTTAAAATATTGGATAAGGCTAAAAATATTGCCCTTTTGCACGAAGAGACAACCCTGGCTTTTGAGATCATCGAGCTGGAAAAAGTGGTTGAATCACAGTACATAACAAGAAGTATGAGCAGCCGGGCCGATAACCTGATCAGTAAATCCAAGGTGTTGAGCCAGCGATCGCTGATCCTGAGTAAACTCTCTAATTTGTCTTTACAGCTTTACAGTATGCTTTTGAAGAAGGGCTATGTGAGCAATGATAAAGATTTTGAGGAAGTAAGGGAATTTTTTGAGTCATCAATGCCTAAATATGACATCAAAAAACTGGGATTAAAGGAAAAGTTATATCTCTACAAGGCTTATTTATGGTATAATTTTATTACCCAGAATTTTGTAGGGAGTTACAGGTATGCCCAAAAATGGGTGGATTTGTTTTACTATAACCCCCGAATGAAAAAAAACAATCCTGTTTTCTATTTGAAAGGGATCAATTATTTGCTGGAATCCCTCTTTCTGAATCAGCACTTGAGTAAATTCAGGTCGACTTTGAATTTTTTTGAGGAAGAGTTGAACAAACAACAATTTTTACTGAACGAGAATACGGAGTCCCTTGCATTTTTATATCTGTACCTGAACAAGTTAAATCTTTATTTTTTGGAAGGGAATTTTAACAAGGGCTTAAAATTGATTCCGGAGGTTCTTGAAGAAATTGAGAGTCATAAGCTGAAAATTGATGAGCACCATATTATGGTCTTCTATTATAAATTTGCCAGCTTGTACTTTGGAGCTTCCAATTACGAACAGTGTATTTTTTACCTCGAGAAGATCATCAAGAACAAGAATCTTACGATGAGAGAAGATTTGCTTTGTTTTTCAAGAATCCTGAATCTTGTTGCTCATTATGAGGCAGGCATGGATCAAAACCTTGATGCCCTGATTAAATCCACTTATAAATTTTTGATTAAAATGAATGAGTTACATCTTGTTCAAAAAAAATTCATCACTTTTTTAAGAAATTTGAGCCAGATTTATCCTCATGAATTGAGAGCAGCTTTTATTCAATTACACAAAGAATTAAAAGCCTTCGAAGATCACCCCTATGAAAAAAGATCTTTTATGTATCTGGATATTATTTCCTGGCTGGAAAGTAAAATTGATAATGTTTCAGTCGAATCGATCATCAAAAGGAAATCCAGACTTCAGTACAAGTAAATCATACAGAAACATCAGGCTTTTTTTATCGATATTTTAAGTAAAATAAAACTTGTATCAGGTATCAGTCAAGCCGGATTTTAATTTTTTACGGTATCGATATGCCATAACAGGGCCATGTTTGTGAAAAGAAACCTTGAGTTAAGCAAGGTTTTTTTTGTTTTAAACCTTGTAAATTAGTGTATTTATAATGCTGTTTGTCAGTTGATTAAGCTATTTCATGAATGATTGGATATTGTAATAAAAAAAATATAAATCCCAATGTCGGATGAAGCCTTTCTATTTTTGTTGATAATTGAATGAAATAAGGAAATAGTTGAAAAAATTTCAACATTGAAAAAAGACAGCTTTCGTATTGATGAAAAGTTTAAATAAATACAGTAAAAGACTCACACAGGATGCTACCCAACCGGCTGCCCAGGCCATGTTATATGCTGTGGGCCTGAATGATGAGGACATGAAAAAACCTCAGGTGGGTATTGCTAGTACGGGTTATGATGGCAATCCTTGCAACATGCATTTGAATCGTCTGGCCGCGGTCATCAAGGAAGAGGTCAATAAAAAAGACCAGGTGGGATTGATTTTTAACACCATTGGGGTGAGCGATGGCATTTCAATGGGAACCAGCGGAATGAATTATTCATTGCCATCCCGGGATATTATTGCGGATTCCATAGAAGTTGTCATGAACGCTCAGAGCTACGATGCTTTGGTATCAGTGGTGGGATGCGACAAGAATATGCCCGGAGCCATTATGGCCATGTTGAGGCTGAACAGACCCTCTTTAATGGTTTACGGAGGCACCATTGCTTCAGGAAGTTATAAAGGACGCAAGCTAAACATTGTATCTGCCTTTGAAGCCCTGGGGCAGAAAATCGCCGGTGAAATAACGGAGGTTGAATACAAGGAAATCATAAAAAGTGCCATACCGGGTGCCGGGGCCTGTGGAGGAATGTATACCGCAAATACCATGGCTTCTTCTATTGAGGCACTGGGTTTTTCATTGCCCTATAATTCATCCATACCTGCAGAAAATCCTAACAAGGAAAAAGAAAGTACGAGAATTGCGGCGGCCGTTAAAAATCTGCTGGAACTCGATTTAAAACCCCTGGACATTATTACCAAGAAATCGCTTGAAAATGCGGTTGCCATGGTTAATGCCCTTGGCGGATCAACCAATGCCGTTTTGCATTATCTGGCTATTGCCCATGCTGCAGGTATTGATTTTGGACTAGACGATTTTCAAAGGGTGAGTGACAGAACGCCCCTGATCGCAGATCTGAAACCAAGTGGTGAATACTTAATGGAAGACGTTCATGGTGTTGGAGGAACCCCGGCTGTAATGAAATATTTGCTCGACAATGGTTTTCTTCACGGCGATTGTATGACAGTCACCGGAAAATCACTGGCAGAAAATCTAAAAGACGTAAAAGCCCTCAGTTTCGAAGAAGAACAAAAGGTAATCTATCCTACAGATCAGCCTTTGAAATCATCAGGTAACCTGCAGATCCTTTTTGGTAATCTTGCCGCTGAAGGTGCAGTCGCCAAGATCAGTGGGAAAGAAGGGAACCAATTTAAAGGGAAGGCAGTTGTTTTTGATGGGGAACAGCAGGCAAATGATGGCATCGGTGCGGGAAAAGTTTCTGAAGGAGATGTGGTGGTCATACGTTATGTGGGCCCGAGAGGAGGTCCCGGAATGCCCGAAATGTTAAAACCGACTTCTATGATTATGGGGGCCGGTCTCGGGAAAACCGTGGCATTGATTACTGATGGTCGTTTTTCAGGAGGAACGCACGGTTTTGTTGTGGGCCACATTACGCCTGAGGCACAATCCGGAGGATTAATAGGGCTCGTGCAGGATGGTGATATGATCACGATAGATGCTGCTGCGAATTCAATCGATGTGGATCTGAGCCAGGAAGAAATAGTAAGGAGAAAATCGAATTGGAGGGCTCCGGCACCAAAGCATCAAAAAGGAATTTTATACAAATATGCAAAAACTGTTTCGTCTGCCTCAGAAGGCTGCGTTACAGATAAATTTTAGCAAAATAAGGATCAATAAAGTTGTTATTTATGGATACAATAACAAAATCAGAGAACAAAGTGAACAACAGAAAAACCATTTCAATAACAGGTGCTGAGGCCATGGTAAAATGCTTACTGGCTGAAGGTGTGGACCTGATATACGGTTACCCGGGTGGTGCCATTATGCCTGTTTATGATGAATTCTATAAATATGAAAAGCAATTACATCATGTCTTGACGCGTCATGAGCAAGGTGCTATTCATGCAGCACAGGGATATGCAAGGGTTTCCAACAAGGTTGGGGTGGCAGTAGCGACCTCGGGCCCCGGGGCAACCAATTTGATCACGGGCATTGCAGATGCCCAGATTGATTCAACACCTCTGGTTTGTATAACCGGACAGGTGGGTTCACATCTTTTGGGAAGCGATGCTTTTCAGGAAACTGACATCATCAGTATTTCAACTCCCGTAACAAAGTGGAACTATCAAATTACCAGGGCATCTGAGATTCCGGAGGTCATGGCAAAAGCATTTTATATTGCACGTTCAGGCAGGCCAGGCCCGGTATTAATTGACATTACCAAGGATGCTCAGTTTGACGTAGTGAATTTTTCATATGAGAAATGTGAGGAGATCAGAAGCTACACGCCGATCCCTCAAATGGAGCCTGATAAAATAGCTGAAGCGGCGGCCTTGATCAACGAGTCTAAGAAGCCTTTTATAGTTTGGGGCCAGGGATTGACTTTGGGAAAAGCCGAAGAGGAGTTCAAAGTCTTTATTGAAAAGGCGGGTATACCTTCAGCCTCAACACTTCTGGGATTGTCGGCTCTGCCGTCAGACCATGATTTACATGTGGGAATGGTTGGTATGCATGGTAATTATGCTCCGAACAAACTTACCAATGAATGCGATGTACTGATAGCTATCGGAATGCGTTTTGATGATCGTGTTACGGGAAAACTAGATACTTACGCGGCCCAGGCCAAAATTGTACATTTTGAAATTGATCCGGCTGAAGTAGATAAAAATGTCAAAACCGATGTGGCTGTAATGGGCAATGTAAAGGAAACCCTGGCAGCGATACTTCCCCTGATCGAAAAAAAGGATCGCAAGGAATGGTTACAGGAATTCAGAGATCTTTATGATATTGAATTTAAAGAAGTTATTGATGCACAAATCAATACCCAAACAAATGGGCTGACGATGGCAGAAACCATTGTCGCACTGAACAAAGTGACTGGAGGAGAGGCTGTCATCGTTTCTGATGTTGGTCAGCATCAGATGGTAGCGAGCAGATACAGTAATTTTAAACACAAGCGGAGTAAGGTTACCTCCGGAGGTCTAGGCACTATGGGATTCGCCCTGCCTGCAGCCATAGGAGCTAAAATGGGTGCCCCCGAAAGAGAAGTTGTCGCTATCATCGGAGATGGTGGTTTTCAAATGAACATCCAGGAGTTGGGAACCGTGATGCAGACTAAAGTTCCCATTAAAATTATCGTTTTGAACAATCAGTTTTTGGGAATGGTGCGTCAATGGCAAGAATTGTTTTTTGACGGTCGTTATGCTTCCACGACTATGACCAACCCGGATTTTGTGATGGTGGCTCAGGGTTATGGAATCAAAGCTAAAAAGGTTTCTGAAAGAAAGGACCTTGCGGCATCCATAGAAGAAATGATAGCTTCAAAAGAGTCCTATTTCCTCGAGGTTGCGGTTGAGATGGAGGAAAATGTTTTTCCAATGATACCTACCGGCAGCAGTGTTTCTGACATAAGATTAAAATAAGTTCTGATGAAAAAAGAAAAATACACCATATCAATATATACGGAAAACAATCTCGGATTGTTAAACAGGATCGCCACTATATTTTTAAAGCGACATATCAATATTGAAAGTCTTACTGTATCAAGTTCAGAAATTGACAATGTTTCCAGATTTATCATTGTGGCCGATCTGGGTGAGGAACAGGTAAAAAAGATCATAGGGCAGATTGAAAAGCAGGTCGAGGTGATCAAGGCATATTATCATACCAATGATGAATGTATTTATCTTCAATCGGCGCTTTTCAAGATAAAATCAAGTTTGCTTTTCGAAGAAAGGCAAATCCAGAATATCATAAAAAACAGTAATGCGCAGATCGTTACTGTTTCTCCTGAATTCTTTGTGATCGAGAAATCCGGAAGAAAAGAAGAAATTGAAAATTTATACGACGAGCTTGCAACTTTCGGAATCATGCAATTCGTAAGATCAGGAAGGATCTCCGTAACCAAGGAGGAAATGAAAATTTCAGAAATATTAAGAAAACAATTAAATTAAAAAAATAAAAAAAGGATAATGGCAAATTATTTTAACACTCTTTCTTTAAGAGAACAATTGGCACAATTAGGAAAATGCAGGTTCATGGAAGCTTCTGAGTTCTCAGAGGGAGTATCGGCTTTAAAAGGCAAAAAAGTAGTCATTGTAGGTTGTGGGGCCCAGGGTTTGAATCAGGGTCTCAATATGCGTGACTCAGGGCTTGATATTTCTTATGCTTTGCGCGAAGGAGCCATCAAGGAAAAGCGCCAGTCTTTTAAGAATGCTTCTGAAAATGGCTTTACAGTGGGAACCTATGAGGAACTCATTCCTTCTGCTGATATGGTCTGTAACCTTACCCCGGATAAACAACACACTTCGGTGGTCAATGCAGTAATGCCGTTAATGAAACAGGGGGCCACCTTGTCTTATTCCCATGGTTTTAATATCGTGGAAGAAGGAATGCAGATACGGGAAGACCTCACAGTGATCATGGTCGCACCCAAGTGCCCCGGATCAGAAGTGAGAGAAGAATACAAGAGGGGCTTTGGCGTACCAACGTTGATTGCCGTCCATCCGGTAAATGATCCTCAGGGAAAAGGATTTGAGCAAGCCAAGGCTTATGCCGTTGCTACCGGAGGAGACAGGGCGGGTGTTCTGGAATCCTCATTTATCGCAGAAGTAAAATCAGACCTCATGGGCGAGCAAACCATTCTTTGCGGGGTGTTGCAAACCGGATCCATTCTGTGTTTTGATAAAATGCTTGAAAAAGGAATTGATGCGGGATATGCCTCAAAACTGATTCAATACGGATGGGAAACCATAACCGAGGCCTTAAAGCACGGAGGAATTACCAATATGATGGATCGTTTGTCCAATCCTGCTAAAATCAAGGCATATGCCTTGTCTGAAGAGTTAAAAGAAATTATGCGGCCCTTGTTTCAGAAGCACATGGACGATATCATGTCTGGTGAGTTTTCCAGAACCATGATGGAGGACTGGGCAAATGATGACAAAAACCTATTGACCTGGAGAGCCGCCACAGGTGAAACTGCATTTGAAAAAACGCCTGCCTCTGATCAGGAAATTGCAGAACAGGAATACTTTGATAATGGCTTACTCATGGTGGCCTTTGTAAGAGCAGGTGTTGAACTTGCCTTTGAGACCATGACAGAAGCTGGTATTATTGATGCTTCGGCCTATTATGAATCATTACACGAAACACCTTTGATTGCCAATACCATAGCTCGTAAGAAATTATATGAGATGAATGCCACCATATCTGATACAGCCGAATACGGATGTTATTTGTTTGATCATGCCTGTAAGCCATTGCTTGCGGATTTTATGAAAGGTATCGATACGGATGTTATAGGAACAAATTTCGGTGAGGGTAAAAACAATGGAGTAGACAACCAGAAATTGATTGCCGTGAATGAAGAAATTCGTTACCATCAGGTGGAAATGATCGGATCTGAATTGAGAGAATCCATGACGGCCATGATCAAAATCGTCTAGGAAGTGAAACCGCATAGTTGATTAAAAATATTTCAAGCCATCGGATTCATAACAATTGAACCGGTGGTTTTTTCATTATAACCATGAAGAATCCTTATATCGATATCCAGGAAGTGCATCAGGCAGCAGAACGTATCAGTGATCTGGTCAGGCATACGCCCGTGATCCGCATGCCTCATTTTTCAGAGCAGTACGGAGCGGATATCTTTTTTAAAAGGGAAGACCTTCAAAGGGTCAGGTCGTACAAAATCAGAGGGGCCTTCAACAAGATAAAAAAACTGGTTGATCTCAAAAATATCGGGGTGGTTGTTTGTTCAAGTGCCGGAAACCATGCGCAGGGAGTCGCCCAGGCCTGTCGGTTTATGGGGATCAAGGGAATCATTTTTATGCCAACCACAACCCCTCAGCAAAAAATTCAGCAAGTTGAAATGTTCGGAAAAGAGCAGATTGAAATAAGGCTTGCGGGTGATACCTATGATGCTTCTTATGAAGTGGCCATGGCCTATTGCGCCTCAAACCACTTTGAATTCGTCCATCCCTTTGATGACAACGACATCATCGCAGGTCAGGCTACGGTTGCACTTGAATTGTTGAAAGACCTCAAAGAACCGATAGATTATATTTTTGTACCTGTTGGCGGCGGAGGTCTTGTTTCAGGAATCTTGAGCGTCTTCAAGAATCAATACCCCAAAACCAAGGTCATAGCAGTTGAACCGGAAGGTGCTCCCTCTCTAAAAACTTCGATGTCAAAAGGCCAAAACACAGAATTGGCAGCGATCGAGAAATTTGTTGATGGAGCTGCGGTAAAAAGAATGGGGGACATCCCATTCGAAATCTGCAAAGCAGGGATAGACGATGTTTTGGTGATTCCCGAAGGGAAGATCTGTTCCTCTTTATTGAGATTATACAATGAGAAGGCCATTGTGGTCGAGCCTGCCGGTGCCCTGTCGGTTGCTGCCCTTGACTTTTATCATGAACAGATTAAAGGTAAAAAAGTGGTATGCATCATTAGTGGGGGGAATAATGATATTTCAAGGATGGAAGAGATCAAGGAAAGATCGCTTTTGTATGAAGGAATCAAACACTATTTTATCGTTACGTTTCCGCAACGTGCCGGAGCTCTTAGGGAATTTGTGGTCAATGTACTTGGTGAAAACGATGATATCACCTTTTTTGAATACACCAAAAAAAACAGTCGTGCAAGAAGTTCAGCCGTTGTCGGGATCGAACTCAAGGCAAAAGGTGATTTTGATCCATTGCTTGAAAGAATGAAGGAAAAGGATTTTTTTGGTGCTTATTTGAATAACAGTCCACAACTATTCCAGTTTTTGATATAAAAATGAAGATTTACGAATAAATAATTAATTTAAACTTACTCATTATGTCTATAGAGGCAATTTTTAACGACACATTGGTTCCTGAAGCCCATCAGGTACCTTTTAAAAAGAAATACGATTCTTATCTTTTAAACGGAGAAATAAAAAAATGGAGTGGAAAAACCGCCCCTGTTTATTCACCAGTATACATGCCTGATGAACAAGGGGAGTTGCATCCGGCCTTTCTGGGCTCGCTTCCCGTTATGGGTGAAAAGGAAGCCATGGAGGCACTGGAAGCCGCCAATGATGCTTTTAGTAATGGAACAGGATCGTGGCCAACGATGAGGGTTGAAGAACGGATCAAATGTGTGGAAAAATTTGCTTCATTGATGGTGCTGAAAAGAGAGGAAGTTGTAAATTTTATCATGTGGGAGATCGGAAAAACACTTCCGGATGCTCAAAAGGAATTTGACAGAACCGTTGAATACATCTATGATACCATTGAAGAGCTCAAAGAGCTTGACAGAAATTCTGCAAGGATACAAATGCACAGCAATGTATATGCACAGGTAAGAAGGGGTCCGCTTGGGGTAGTACTGTGCCTCGGTCCTTATAATTATCCATTGAACGAGACATTTTGTTTGTTGATTCCTGCCTTGATCATGGGTAACACTACAGTTTTTAAACCTGCAAAATACGGTGTCATTTTGATCACACCTTTACTTGAGGCCTTTGCGGAAGCCTTCCCGAAAGGCGTGGTAAACATACTTTTTGGAAGGGGTAGAGAAGTTGCTACTCCGATTGTTAAATCAGGAAGAATGGAGGTTCTTGCCCTTATAGGAAACAGTAAATCGGCGAATGCATTGCAAAGTCATCACCCCAAAAAGAACAGATTGAGACTTGTACTCGGACTCGAGGCAAAAAACCCCGCAATAGTGCTTCCGGATACGGATTTGGATCTGGCGGTAGAAGAATGTGTATTGGGCTCTTTGTCATACAACGGACAACGCTGCACTGCCTTGAAAATGCTGTTCATTCATGAGGATATTATTGATGAATTCAATTCCAGGTTCGTAGCCAGGATTAAAGAATTAAAATTTGGCCTTCCCTGGGAGCCGGGTGTGAAGTTGACACCATTGCCGGAACCTGGTAAACCAAAATATATCAAAGAACTCATTGATGATGCGGTTTCAAAAGGCGCAAAGGTAATCAATGAAGGAGGAGGAGAGACATTCCACAGCTTTGTTTATCCTGCGGTCTTGTATCCGGTCAATGAGACCATGAATGTCTACCACGAGGAGCAATTTGGCCCGGTAATCCCTGTCATTTCCTTTAAAGATGTCCAGGAACCAATAGACTCCATTGTAAATTCAAATTACGGACAGCAAGTGAGTTTGTTCAGTAAAAACCCTGATACTTTGGCACCGCTGATTGATAGCCTGGTCAATCAGGTTTGTCGTGTGAATATCAACAGTCAATGTCAGAGGGGTCCAGATGTTTTTCCTTTTGTCGGGAGAAAAGATTCGGCAGTGAGTACGCTAAGCGTAAGGGCCGCATTGCGTTCTTTTTCAATCAGAACGCTTGTAGCCTGTAAGAACAATGACCTGAACAAGAACATTCTTAACGATATTCTTGATCAGAATAAATCAAATTTTGTAAGCACCAATTATATCCTTTAAGGACAAGTATTATCGGTCTGATCATTTATAACAAAAGGAAGCGGCAGGCTTCCTTTTGTTATTAAAAAGTCAATGTTTTGTGAATATTGACATTATTATTATCTTGGTATATCACTAACCTCCTCCGTTATGCCTATTAAATTACGTGCCTCGATTGTTTTTGGTTATTTGTGCAAGCTACTTTTTTTCTTCTTGTTATTTGATTCTTTTAATGTTTCAGGGCAGATCCAATACCAGATCTCAAGCAACAAAAAAGTTTCTATCGGTTCGTATGGCAGGGCAGGAGTTGACTGGTCTTTTGAAAACGGTGGTTCTGTGGGCAGGAGATTGAATCTCAATAATATGGGTAGCATAGGAGGACGTTTAGAGGAGCAGGATTATCTGGAAGTTGCACCTAATTTTAATTTTACCCCCAAGGAAGGCGACAGTACCCTG
>CBDUAP010000042.1:0-16498 GCA_965365165.1 uncultured Flavobacteriaceae bacterium | reverse complement strand
GTTTGTGGTTAATCCCAAAAAGGATATCGTCCAGGGATTGAGGTCCTACAGGGATATAGAAAACATCCCTGAGGTGGATCTCGCCATTATCGCCATACCCGCCCAAGAAATTCCCGACGTGATCAGGGTGCTTACGCTCAAAAAAGAAACCCGGGGTTTTATTGTCTATTCCGCCGGGTTTAGTGAGCTTAATGAAACAGGAGCAGCACTGGAACAAGAGATTTGCGATTTGATCGATGCAGTGGGAGGAAGCCTGCTGGGCCCTAACAATATTGGAATGCTGAACGAACATTATGCCGGGGTATTTACAAGACCCTTGCCAAAACTCGACCCTCAGGGAGTTGATTTCGTATCTGGATCTGGTGCCACGGCCGTTTTTACTATTGAAGCCGCACTACAAATAGGCCTTTCTTTTTCAGCACTTTATACGGTGGGTAACAGCGCCCAGACAGGCATAGAGGAAATTTTGGAATACCTCGACCTTTCTTATGTCCACGGAAGCAGCAGCCGTGTAAAAATGCTGTATATCGAAGGAATCAAGCATCCGCAAAAATTCCTGCAACATTGTCTCTCTTTACAACAAAAAGGTTGTGAGATCGTGGCCCTGAAAGCCGGAAGTTCTGAAGAAGGAACCCTCGCTGCCTCTTCCCATACAGGGCCCCTCGCCAGTTCGATTATATTTGTTCAAGCCCTGTTCACCAAAGCAGGCATCATCAGGTGTAACAGCAGGTATGAATTGATTCACGCAGCTGCCATACTTCAGGTAACACTTTCAAAACTTACCCGATTCGGGATCATCACCCATGCGGGTGGCCCCGGGGTTCTTCTGACAGATGCCCTCTGCGACAACGGCTTGCAGGTCCCAGGGCTGTCAAATAAGCACAAACACAAGCTCAGCGGGCTACTCTATCCGGGAGCTTCCGTCAACAATCCGATCGACATCCTTGCAACAGGCAGTGCGGAACAGCTTGCTCAGGTTATTGATTACTGCGACCAAAGCATTGACGAAATAGATGCCATGATCATTATTTTCGGCAGTCCCGGCCTGGGTTCAGTCAGAAAGGCCTATGAGGTGATCAGCGAAAAAATACAAAAAAGCAGAAAACCATTGTTCCCGGTTCTCCCTTCCGTTTTAAACGTACGAGACGATATCAGGGCATTCATTGAAGAAGGGAACCTTGCTTTTTATGACGAGAGCCTTCTTGGTACGAGCCTCTCAAAAGTGATGCAGAGAACAGAGCCATACCCCGAAAATAAAAGTTTCGATCATCCCAATAAAATACACATAAGACAATTGATCGACCAAAACGAAACGGGTTATCTTGATCCCGATACTGTATTTCAATTGCTAAAAGCTGCAGGCATCGATACGGTACAACAAACCATAGCAAAAACAGAAAGCGAGGTGCTCCAGGCCATGGAACGGCTTCAATACCCTGTAGTGGAAAAGGTCATTGGCGTTGTGCATAAAACAGAAGAGGGAGGCGTGATACTCAATGTCCCCAACTCCGGCGAACTGGTTCGTAATTTTAAAAGACTGATGCAGATTAAAGGATCTAAGGGAGTAATAGTCCAGGAAATGATCTATGGAAAAGAAGTGTTTTTGGGAACAAAAAGTGAGCCAGGGTACCCGCCCATGATCATGTGTGGAGCAGGTGGTATTTATGTGGAAGTGTTGAAAGATTTCACCTATGCCCTGTCGCCGGTATCCAGGCAGGAAGCCGTAAGCATGATCAAAGGCCTGTCTATTTACCCCATCCTTAAAGGAGTGAGAGGCGAAAAAAGCATTGACATGAAAGCCTTTGAAAGCACCATAGACAAGCTATCAAAATTGGTTCTTTTGGCTCCGGAAATCATAGAAATGGATATCAATCCGCTGATGGCAACTTCCCATGGCATGATTGCCGTCGATGCCAGGATCAGGCTTCAGAAATAAAGCCTTTTTCATTCAAAAAACCACTACTTCACCCCGGGTGTAAGAAAGGTCGCTACCTGCAAAAAAAGTGCCGTCTTCAGAAATGATTCTTTGCCGGGGCAAGTTACCTTGGTTTGCCGAGATAAAAGCAATCACCTCTTTAAAAGATAAACAGGCGCTGTCAAAAAAGAGGATATCAGATTTCAATGAATAATCGGGAAGCGGATGTATCATCTCTCCAGTCGTGCCGGGATAAGCATTATGAATCTTGTCAAAGATGCTTTGGTTATTCCCTAAATAAATCCAGTTTTTAAATGGCTTTACAGCATCTGCTTGCTCCGGTTTTCTCAAGGATTTGATCTTGATCGCAGCGTTTACAATCAAACCAATGAGACTATCTGAAATGGATTCACGATCCAAATGCTTTTGATAAAACAGCTTCATCGCCCCATAAAAATTTTGGTAATGAACAGGGTTCTTCAGAGTGCTTTCTCCCTTGTAATGCAATAAGGTGGCACCTCCAAAATAATAATTCGTATAGCCCGCCTGTGAAATTCGATAACTGAGGTCAATATCCTCCCCATACATAAAAAAATCTTCATCGAATCCGGCAATTTGATCAAAAACTGTTTTCTTCATGAACATAAATGCCCCCGAAAGAATATCAACAGCTGCGGTTTCAGTCTCTGCAATATGCCGTGCATAATACTTTCTGGAAATACCCATTAGTTTTAATCCGGCTGCCATGAGGTCAGGAAAATTCCGCTTGCTTTCGGGCAGAAAACGTCCTGACCCGTCAATAAACCTCACCCCCAGAACCCCCATATCCTGTTTCATCTCACTCACTTGAAAAACCTTTTCCAACGTGTCTTCAGCGATCAGGGTATCTGGATTTAAAATAAGAATATGCGTCCCACTGGCAATAGAGACGCCTTGATTGTTTGCCTTTGAAAAACCCATATTCACAGTATTCTCAATAAGCCTCACCTCAGGAAAATCTATTCGTAGCATTTCACAGCTGCCATCAGTCGAAGCATTGTCGACCACAATGATTTCAAGATGATTCACCCCTGTAGACCTTTTAATGCTGCCAATACAATTTTTTAAAAAATAATGGGCATTATAATTCACTATGATGATTGAAATCTGGGTCAAGGGTCACTGTTTTTGGTAAAAATATGACAAATTATCATTTACTCAAGACATAGTTCTATATTTGTAATGATAATTAAAAACATAATGAAATCAGCCTCGGTAAAAGAGCTCAAAATGGAATTACTGGATCGTTCTCCAAAAGAGGTCATGGAGCTGTGCCTGAGATTGTCCAGGTTTAAAAAAGAGAATAAAGAATTACTCACCTACCTCCTCTTTGAAGCATCAGATGAAGAGGCCTATATTGAAAGTGTCAAAGAAGAAATTGACAGCCGCTTTGAACTGGTGAACAAAAAGAGCCCCTATTTTATAAAAAAAAGCATCAGGGGCATTTTGAACCATACCAAAAAATATATCAGATATTCTCAAAACAAAGAAACTGAAGTTGAATTGCTCCTTTATTTTTGTCAAAAACTGAAATCTTTCCGGCCTTCCATCTACAGGAACCGAAAGGTAGAGATCATTTATGAAAGGCTCATCGAGCAATGCAAAAAGAAAGTACTGCTCCTGCATGAAGATTTGCAATATGATTATCTCAGGATTCTGGAATCCTTGTGATCTTGTTTTAACCTCAAGCCTAAAAGTATTTCATATTTCCAAGGCCATAAAGAATTAAAAAACAAACCAGGTCAATTTTTTAATTTGACATTTTGATTTTTTACCTTAGCCGTCTAAATTTTTTATTTGATGAAATACCATGCTTTTGCCCTGATTTTTTGTTTCTGTTTTTTATCTCATGCACAGGAAAACATAAATTACCAAAAACCATCTAAGGAAATTCTTGAGCTTGTTGATGTGGAAAGAGCTCCCTCAGTCATTTTTGATGAGCAGAAAGAATTTATGATCCTTTTGTATCGGGATGCCTATAAATCCATAGCAGAATTGTCAAAAGAAGAGCTCAGACTGGGCGGATTACGCATTGACCCCAAAACGAACATAGGAAGCAGGACCACTTATATAAACAATATAAGGATCAAGGATCTGAACAAGAAAGATAACAAGTTAAATGAGGTTGCAGGGTTGCCGGAAAATCCGAAGCTGTCAAATTTCTCATTTTCTCCTGATCAAAAAATGCTTTCCATGACCCATACAACAGAGGATGGGGTACAGCTGTGGGTGCTGGACCTAGCTTCTTCAAGCGCAAAACAGTTAACCGGGGCAACAATCAATGCAAACCTGGGTGATGTGATCAATTGGTTCGAAGACGGAAAGCATATGCTGGTGAAAATGCTGCCCTCAGAAAAGCAGGCGCTGGTTGATGCCGGGAAGGCCTTACCCACAGGACCTACCATTTCTTTGAATGAAGGAAAAAAAGCACAGAACAGGACCTATCAGGACCTGCTCAAAAATAAAACTGATGAGTTTAATTTTGAGCAACTTGCCCATTCTGAAATCGTGAAGGTCTCCCTTGATGGCAAACAGGAAAAATGGCTCTCAAAGAATATGTACAGGAGCATTGATTTTTCACCGGACGGGAATTATGTCTTGATAAGTACCATCAAAAAGCCTTTCTCCTATTTGGTTCCCTACTACAGGTTCCCTTCTGAAACCGTGATCTATTCAAAAAATGCGGAAAAATTACAAACGGTGATTGAAGTACCGCTTATTGAAGATCTTCCGAAAGGTTTTATGGCGGTTCGCAAAGGAAAAAGGAATTTTGAATGGAGATCTGACCTTCCCGCCACCCTTGTTTATACGGTTGCTCTTGATGAAGGAGACCCTCAAAAAGAAGTCGCTTACCGAGATGAACTCTTTGAATTACAAGCTCCTTTTGATGGAAAGGGAAGAAGTCTTCTCAAAACTGTCAACCGAATGTCCCAAATACAATGGGGCAACGAACATCTGGCCATTGCTACCGACAGGTGGTTCGGTACAAGAAATCAAAAATCCTATTTGTTTGACCCTTCAGATCAAACAGAAGAACCCAAAATATTATTTGACAGAAATTATCAGGATGTTT
The DNA here is from genome assembly GCA_965365165.1 of uncultured Flavobacteriaceae bacterium. Lineage (GTDB taxonomy): Bacteria > Bacteroidota > Bacteroidia > Flavobacteriales > Flavobacteriaceae > Lutimonas. The sequence goes on along the minus strand of CBDUAP010000042.1, from coordinate 11,471 downwards.
ATAGTGATCCCGGGAATTTGGTCACGAGAAGAAATGAATTTGGATCGACTGTGATTGATGTCAAAAAAGGAAATGTTTATCTTGTTGGAAGGGGATATACCAAAGAGGGCCAGTTTCCTTTTGTGGATAAGCTTGATATTGCCACCGAAAAAAAGACACGGCTTTATACCTCTTCTTATACAGACAAAAAAGAAAGCATCATGGATTTCGATCCTGAAAAAAATGAAATTATTGTCCGTCTGGAATCTCCCACAGATTACCCCAACTATTATTCACATGGCATCAATTCAGATCAGTTGTACCAACTCACTTATTTTGAAAACCCATTCAAAAGCCTTCAGAATGTGCACAAGGAAGTAATCAAATACAAAAGGGATGACGGCGTTGACTTGTCAGGCACCCTGTACCTCCCTGTGAATTACAACCGCGATACCAAAGAAAAAATGCCATTGATCATCTGGGCCTATCCTACTGAATACAAAAACAAAGCAACCGCCGGACAAAATACCCAGAACCCAAATGAATTTACCTACCCTTATTACGGGTCCATGGTATATTGGGTGAGTAAAGGTTATGTGGTTTTGGATGATGCCTCCTTTCCAATCGTTGGTGAGGGCAGTGAGGAACCCAATGATTCTTTTAGAACACAACTTGTTGGAAATGCCAAAGCTGCGATTGACGCTGTAGATCAAATGGGTTATATAGACAGAAACAGAGTAGCCGTCGCCGGGCACAGCTATGGAGCTTTTATGGTGGCCAACCTTCTTTCCCATTCAAATCTTTTCGCCGGGGGAATTGCGAGAAGCGGTGCTTATAACAGAACGCTAACGCCCTTCGGATTTCAAAGGGAAGAAAGATCCTACTGGGAAGCACCTGAAGTTTATTACACAATGTCGCCCTTTATGCATGCAGATAAAATGAAAACCCCCTTACTACTCATTCACGGGGAAGCGGATAACAATTCCGGCACCTATCCGATGCAAAGTGAACGATATTTCAACGCCTTAAAAGGATTGGGAGCGACCGCACGTCTTGTGATCCTGCCTAAAGAAAGCCACGGTTACAGAGCCAAAGAAAGTATCCTGCACCTTTTATGGGAACAAGACCAGTGGTTGGAAAGGCACGTGAAAAACAAAGAAAGTGAAATCAATGAGTAGGTTAGCCTGTAAGGGGCATTCATTTTAGAACAGTAATTTTTAACTTTTTAGGCCCTGCTCAAACGGGACCCTGTTGATGATGCTTCTACCCAGGGTGACCTCATCTGCATATTCAATTTCATCACCAACAGAAATACCCCTGGCAATGGTGGTAAGGTTGACATTGTATTTTTGCAATTGCCTGTATATATAGAAATTGGTGGTATCGCCCTCCATAGTGGAGCTCAGGGCCAAAATGATTTCCTTGATATGACCTTCCGCCACCTTTTTTACAAGACTTTCAATACTGAGGTTTTGCGGCCCTATTCCTTCAATGGGAGAAATCTTTCCTCCCAGCACATGATACAAACCTTTGAATTGCGCTGTATTCTCTATGGCCATGACATCCCTGATGTCCTCAACCACACAAACCACCTCAGGATCCCTCCTTGAATTGGCACAGATATTACAAATTTCAACATCAGAAATATTATGACAATTCGAGCATAATTTGATCTCGTCTCTAAAATGCTTCAGGGCATCCGCCAGATATGTAGTCTGCTCTTTGGGCTGTTTGAGCAAATGCAGAACCATTCGCAAAGCTGTTCGCTTCCCTATACCCGGCAGCTGTGCCATTTCATTGACCGCGTTTTCCAATAGTTTAGAAGAAAAATCCATGTGACAAATGTAATCTTTTTAAATATTTTATAAAACGACTGAAAAGATAAAATAACACCGGATTTATTTCCTTGCTTCACCCTAAAAAAAACCAAAAGACAGCCTTTCTTTAACGCAATCCTTAATATACGCCCCCCGGATAACTTTCAGGAATCATTCTGATCTGTTACCGGAATCCTGATAGACATTGGCTATTTTACAGGTAAAGAGGACAGCAGGATCATGTTTTATAAGTTGAATAAAAATTCACCACGATAGGCGGTCGCTTTTGTTTATTATATATTGATCTGTAGCAGGCTCATCACTTTTATTGGTTTTACTTGATACAACAAAAAGAAGCTAAAGAATAAAAATTATCCTATTTTTGAACCATGGAAAACGACTTGAGCAATTACAGGAAAAGTTATGAGCGCAACCCGCTGATCAAAGATAACATTCCTGAAAACCCCATGGAACTGTTTCAAAAATGGTTTTATGAAGCGGACGCTACCGATGGTATTGACGAAGCCAATGTCATGAGTATTTCCACCATAGGGCTCGATCGTTATCCCAAAACGCGCATTGTTTTGCTGAAAAGGTTCACCTGGGAGGGATTCATCTTTTATACGAATTACAACTCTGAAAAAGCAAAGGCCATCCTGGCAAACCCTAGAGTAAGTCTTAATTTTTTCTGGCACGGCATGGAAAGACAGATCGTCATCAAAGGAAAAGCAGAAAAAATTGCGCCAAACTTATCAGATGGTTATTTTGAGTCTAGACCTAAAGGGAGTCAGCTTGGTGCCTGGGCCTCTGACCAGAGTCAGGAAATTGAATCCAGAGAAGCCTTGGACGAAAAATTGAGCCAATTCGAAAAAAAGTTCGAAGGGCAGGAAATACCGAGACCCGAATACTGGGGTGGTTTTATTGTAAAACCCACTTCCATTGAATTTTGGCAAGGCCGACCCAATAGAATGCACGACAGAATATTATTTGAACTGCAGAAAGATTACAACTGGAAAATATCCAGGCTGCAACCCTGATTTTTGCCTTAGCGCCTTAAATACAGGGCTAAAAAAAATAAAAAACAGAACTTTTCATTCACTTAATTGTTTATATTTGACTTTATACTATACCATCATTTTGCTATAAAAAAATGAAAACACTTTATATAGTCCGCCATGCCAAATCTTCATGGGAATATGAAGGTATCAACGACATTGATCGACCCTTAAAGAAAAGAGGAATAAACGATGCCTATCTCATCTCCAAAGTTTTACAAAAAAAGATCGATACGCCTTCTGTTTTTGTTTCAAGCTGTGCAAACAGGGCGCTGCATACAGCCATGATCTTCAGCTATACTTTTAATTACCCTTTGGCAAACCTTAAGATCAGCAAGTCACTATACAGTTTTAGCGACGGTTATTTAATCAAAACAGTAAAAGCCCTTGACAATGGCTTTGATTCGGCCATAATTTTCAGTCACGACCACGGTATCAGTGATTTTGTAAATAAGTTCGGCGACAAGGAGATCATGCACGTGCCTACCTGCGGGGTTGTGGGTATAGAATTCAACACGAAACACTGGAAAAACATCAAGGACGGCAAGACCCTGTTCACAGAATTTCCGCGTTATTATAAGTAAGCCGAACGTCTGTATTCAAGTTTTATTTACCAAATTTATAAGGTTCATTCAAAGCTTTTAGCACTGCCTTATCACGATTATAAATATCCTTCATAAAAAGCAGACCGCTATCCTCATCGACACTTGCCGTAAAGTAGATCAAATATATATTGATCGGTTTTGGGAGGTCAATCGTAGTTGTTTCTCCTGATTCTAATATTTCGTTGATCTTATCCATGTTCCACACCTCGGGATCATCCATGAGGCTCATGAGCAAACCCCATTTGTCTTCTGTCCTGATACAACCATGACTGAAAGCTCGGTCCTGTTGATTGAACAGTCCCCTTGATGGTGTATCGTGCAAATAAACAGCGTATTTGTTTGGAAATATAAACTTTACTTCACCCAAAGCATTCCACGGTCCAGCCTTTTGCCTGATGATAAAAGGGAAATTTCCGGCAGAATACTGACTCCAGTTAATAGTTTCGGGATTCAATAAACTTCCTTTGCGGTCCATGACCTCCATATGCTTACTAGCCAGATATCCCGGGTCCTTTTTCAATTTGGGCAATGTTTCATGGGTCGCAATTGAATAAGGTAAGGTCCACGTTGGATTCATGACAATATATTTCATTTCTCCCTTAAATATAGGGGTCTCATGATGGTATTTACCCACAATCGCCCTTGAATCAAACACTTCTTTCCGATTGGTGAATCGCTTGACATGAAATCCGGCGATGTTCACAAGTAAGAAATCATCATCAGGTTTATGAAAAATCCAGCGCATTCTTTCAAGATTAAGTCTGACCATGTCAATACGATCCTGAATGCTCACGCTCATTTGTTCAACTGTACCTTTACCAATGATTCCATCCTGGGTCAATTTATGCCTGTATTGAAACTTTTTGACGGCGGTTTCGAGATCCTTGTCATAGACCTCACCGTATGCATCATTTTTCTTGTCCAGATCACCCACGGCGATCAAATAATCTCTGATTTCCAAAATTCTGCCTGCCGTGTCACCAGGCTTGAGAACAACTCCCTGGCTCACCTTTGGCCATCCTCCGGATTTTTCCTTTTCCCTTAATTCCTTTAAATGCAATTTCATCAGTTTATAAATGTAATTGTTCGGTTTAAAGGCCTCCAGGGCGGGCTTTACCAAATGATTATGCAAGGTTACGGTTAATAAGCTATCCACATTCTCGGGCCGCTCATTCTTCTCCACGTCCCATTCTTTTCTCAGCGCTGATTGCTCCAGTTTTCCTTCAAGAAGGTGAGACGCATAAAGTATCAAAGCATCCGTCATGAAGACGTCGAGCTTTACCTTTTCTGCATTAGTGAGATCCCCATTTTTTGCACGATCAAGGAGGTTTTCGATCCTTTCCTGGTGGTAATCCTTCGGATCCAGTCCTTCATGATAGGCAGATTCAATGCTTTCCATGAGGTGTTTCCTGTTTTTTTTGTCATTCCAGGCCAGTTCAAAAGCCCTGTTGTTATAAAACCGGGGTAAGGCAGTTTGAGAAAACAATTTAATACCGTCGATCATTATGCCAACTTCCCCTGACTGCTCATTTAATTTTTGCTCAAGTATTTCTTCCACAGAGAGTTGCTGGGCGTCAAGCGTGAACGGATATACAAATAGAAAAAGGATACTAAAGAAGGCTCTCAGTTGGCTCATGACGATGGTATTATGGGTTAGATAAAAATAACTGATTATTTTTGATATACAATTGAAAGAGGACAGATAAATAAAATATCATGAGTGAATGCCTTCCGGGATCTCAAAAATTCGAACGGCCCTTCAAAAATTTTTCTATATTAGATGGCACAAAAAAAATATCATGCCTCAAAAAGATCTTAAAAAGTACTGGAGGACCAATCTAAAATATCTGTCCATATTACTCGCTGTTTGGTTTATAGTGTCTTACGGGTTTGGAATCTTGTTGGTTGATGAATTGAATACAATTAAAATAGGAGGCTTTAAACTTGGGTTCTGGTTTGCGCAACAGGGATCCATCTACGTTTTTGTGGTCATCATTCTGATCTATATTAAACTGATGAACAAGCTGGATGACAAATACGAAGTAAACGAATAAATGATGACTTTACAAATCTGGACCTGGCTTTTGATTGCCATTACTTTCTCTATTTATATTGGCATCGCTATCTGGTCAAGAGCCAGCTCGACCAATGATTTTTACGTAGCCGGGGGCGGGGTTTCTCCTTTGGCAAATGGTCTGGCAACTGCTGCCGACTGGATGTCAGCCGCCTCTTTTATATCAATGGCAGGACTGATCTCATTCAATGGTTATGACGGTTCTGTATACCTCATGGGATGGACGGGAGGCTATGTGCTTCTTGCGCTCCTTCTGGCGCCATATCTGAGGAAATTTGGGAAATTTACGGTGCCGGATTTTATTGGCGACAGGTATTATTCGAATATTGCCCGCTCTGTAGCGGTATTTTGTGCACTGATCGTTTCATTTACCTATGTTGCCGGTCAAATGAGAGGCGTGGGCCTTGTTTTTTCAAGGTTCCTGGAAGTTGATATCACAACAGGGGTACTCATAGGCATGATCATCGTGTTGTTCTATGCTGTACTGGGAGGCATGAAAGGAATCACTTATACCCAGGTGGCACAATACTGCGTGCTGATCTTTGCATTTATGGTACCGGCGATTTTTATATCCATCCAGATGACGGGAAATCCCTTTCCGCAACTTGGATTTGGAAGTTCAGGAACTGACGGGGTTTATTTACTCGATAAACTTGACGGACTGCATCGTGAGCTGGGTTTTCATGAATATACGGAGGGCAGCAAAAGCAAACTTGATGTATTTTTGATCACCGCTGCCCTTATGGTCGGCACAGCCGGACTTCCCCATGTCATCGTCAGGTTCTTTACGGTAAAAAAAGTGAGCGACGCACGAAAGTCAGCTGGCTGGGCTCTATTGTTTATAGCCATTTTATATACAACAGCCCCCGCAATAGCCGTTTTTGCCCGAACCAACCTCCTTGAAACTGTATCCAATAAAGCGTATAAAGACCTGCCTGCATGGGTGAGCAATTGGAGCAAGACCGGGTTGTTGAAATTCACAGACAAAAACGGAGATGGCATTGTTCAGTACGTGGCAGACCCCGTGCTGAATGAACTAAGTGTTGATAAAGACATCATGGTTTTGGCCAATCCGGAAATAGCCCATTTACCCAATTGGGTGATCGCACTTGTTGCTGCAGGAGGATTAGCTGCTGCACTTTCAACCGCAGCCGGCTTGCTTCTGGTCATATCTGCTTCTATATCACATGACCTTATCAAGAAAATGATCAACCCGGGAATCTCTGAAAAGGGAGAGTTGATCGCTGCCAGAATTTCAGCCATTGCAGCGGTCTCTGTTGCCGGCTATTTTGGTATCAACCCCCCGGATTTTGTTGCGGCCACCGTAGCCCTTGCCTTTGGTTTGGCGGCGGCATCTTTCTTTCCGGCAATCATTTTGGGAATTTTTGTAAAACGAATGAATAAAGAAGGTGCCGTCGCAGGAATGGTCACCGGAATGCTGTTGATGCTTTATTATATGATGAAATTCAAATTTGACTGGTTTGGCGGCGGGACGCCTGATGATTGGTGGTTCGGTATCTCTCCGGAAGGATTTGGAACCGTTGCCATGGTGATGAATTTTGGAGTTTCATTAATCATTGCCTTTCTAAGCCCAAAACCTCCGCTTGAAATACAGGAACTCGTTGAAAACATAAGGATACCTTCAGGAGCCGGGATTCCACAGGATCATTAATCGACAGAAATAGTCGTTCGTCGAATTTTTTTTACCATAAATATCATTAATTTTATATTGGACGAACGATACATCGAATTCTTTTTAATAAACGCTGACAGTACTGAAGTGAATTGTTCCAATAACTAATTACATTATTTATGAAATCCTTACAAATAAGCAACTTCAAAGAATACAAAAAAAAATATGATCAAAGTGTAAAAGACCCGGAGGGTTTCTGGCAAGAGGTTGCCGAACACTTTCAATGGAAAAAGAAGTGGGACAAGGTATTGGAATGGGATTTTTCAAAACCTGAGGTCAAGTGGTTTCTTGGAGGTGAACTCAATATAACCGAAAACTGCCTCGACAGGCATCTGGAAACCATAGGCAATAAAACCGCCATCATATGGGAACCCAATGATCCTGATGAAGAATCCAGGTACATCACTTACAGACAGCTATTTGTAAAAGTTTCCCGTTTTGCCAATGTACTCAAAAATAATGGCATCAAAAAAGGTGACAGGGTATGCATCTATATGCCAATGATTCCGGAACTGGCTATTGCCATGCTGGCTTGCGCACGCATTGGAGCCGTTCATAGTATCGTTTTTGCGGGGTTTTCTTCTTCGGCCCTTTCGAGCAGAATTAATGATTCAGAATGTAAAATGCTGATCACGGCCAATGAAGTCTACAGAGGAACAAAACCCATAAATTTGAAACAGGTATGTGACAATGCCTTGGAAAATTGTCCTTCGGTGGAAACAGTTATCGTATACCGAAGAACGGTTGAGCCCACTAATATGAAAGCCGGGAGAGATAAATTCTGGTTTGACGAATTGCAAAAAGTGGGAACCCAATGTGATGCAGAGGTAATGGATGCAGAGGACCTCCTTTTTATTCTTTATACCTCTGGCTCGACCGGCAAACCAAAAGGAATGGTCCATACTACCGGAGGCTATATGGTTGGTGCCACCTATACTTTTGAGAATGTTTTTCAATGTAAAAAAGATGATGTCTATTGGTGCACAGCAGATATTGGCTGGATCACAGGACATTCATATATCATTTACGGACCCTTGTGTGCAGGAGCAACCACCATCATGTTCGAAGGGGTCCCCTCCTATCCCGATTACGGCAGATTTTGGGAAATTGTTGCCAAGCTCAAGGTCACGCATTTTTATACTGCCCCAACGGCAATAAGAGCACTGGCAAAACATCCGCTGAGCCTGGTTGAAAAACATGATCTTTCGAGTCTCAAGGTGCTTGGAACAGTTGGGGAACCTATTAATGAAGAAGCCTGGCACTGGTATAACGACAATATTGGCAAATCAAATTGCCCCATCGTTGACACCTGGTGGCAGACTGAAACAGGAGCCATGATGATCTCGCCAATTGCGGGTATCACGCCTACGCGTCCTACTTTTGCAACCTTGCCACTTCCCGGGGTCCAGCCTATTCTGATGGATGAAAACGGGAAGGAAGTAAAACAAAAAAGCCTGGAACCTGCTGAAGGAAGACTGGCTATTAAAGCACCCTGGCCGTCTATGGCCAGAACCATTTATGGCGATCACCTGAGGTATAAACAAACCTATTTCTCTACCTACAAGAATATGTATTTTACCGGAGATGGGGCTTACCGTGATGGCAGCGGCAACTACAGGATCACAGGAAGGGTCGATGACGTTGTGATCGTTTCCGGTCATAATTTAGGAACTGCACCCATAGAAAATGCCATTGATGAACACGAAGATATTGTTGAATGTGCTGTGGTTGGTTTTCCTCATGACATAAAAGGGAATGCCTTGTATGCCTTTGTGACGAAATATGATGAATGCAAACGTTCTGATGATCAGCTCAGGATTGAGATCAACCAACTGATATCAGATACCATTGGTGCCATTGCCAAACTGGACAAAGTACAATTCGTATCAGGATTACCTAAAACAAGATCCGGTAAAATCATGCGTCGGATTTTGAGAAAAATAGCGTCGCACGACACAGATAATCTTGGAGATATATCCACCTTGCTCAACCCGGATGTAGTAGAAGAAATCAAGGCGGGAGCCTTGTGATCAGTAATTTCTGCCAAGATAATTCCTCGGCTGAGAATGTGGCAGAACATAAATTTTTAACATACTGGCAAGGGATAAGGATCATTTCAAAGCCCATAGATGATCCTCGCATCGTTTCTGAATCAATAAATGATCGAATTGATCTATCTTTACATTTGAAAAGCATATTTTATTCATTTTGAATTCATGATCTCAAAAAAAACAAAATACGGATTAAAAGCCCTTACCTATATCGCAAGGCAGGAAGGAAATATGGTTCCCATTGCTCAAATTGCTGAAAAAGAGAACATTCCGCATAAGTTTTTGGAAAGTATTTTGCTGTTGCTAAGAAAATCTGGATTCTTAGGATCAAAAAAAGGAAAAGGAGGAGGTTATTATCTGCTCAAGGAAGCCTCCGAAATTTATATGACCGATGTGATGCGCATTCTTGAAGGCCCCATTGCACCAGTGGCTTGCGTGAGCCTGAATTACTATGAAAAATGCGATGATTGTGATGATGAAACCACATGCTCCCTGAACAAATTAATGATACAGGTCAGGGACGCCAATCTGAATGTTTTTCGAAATACCACACTTGAAAATCTAAAATAATCCAATTTTAACAATTCAAAACTTTGACTTTTCATAAATTTTTCTACATTTGCATATTATCCTACTAATCCGATAGGAATAACATATTAATAAAAATAAAGCCATGCTGACCGAGTCATTATTAGCAATTAAAAAGGGGAATTCTGATTCCCATAGTAAAAGTCTGGTCAAATCAATAAGCTGGAGAATTCTGGGAACCCTTGATACCATTGCGATTTCATGGGCTCTGACAGGAACATTGTCAGTAGCACTTTCAATCGGTTCTATAGAAATTTTCACAAAATTCTTATTGTATTACGGACATGAGCGCATCTGGAACAGCATAAAATGGAAATGATATGAAAGTAAATTTTGGGCCTATAACCCTAAAACAGGCGAATGCCTTATTACGTGACAAAGATCCCTCAGAGATCATTGAATGGGTATTGAACCATGCTGAGCGCCCCGTATTAACGACAAATTTTGGTCCTTATTCGGCTTCACTGATTCATGCGGTTACAAAGGTGCGTAAAAATATGGATGTGATTTGGTGTGATACGGGTTACAACACCCCGAACACTTACCGGTATGCGAATTCCTTGATTGAAAACCTGTCACTTAACATGCATATCTACGCACCAAAGTTCACCACCGGGTACCTAGACACCACAATTGGAATTCCTCAGGTCAATACTGATGCGCACAGGTTGTTCACAGAAAAAGTCAAACTGGAGCCTTTTAACAGGGCGCTCCAAGAGCATGATCCTGATGTATGGTTTACCAATTTAAGGAGAGATCAAACGGCATTCAGAAGCACTCTGGATATCCTTCACATAAACGAACGAGGTATTTTGAAAGTAAGTCCGTTCTTTTATTACAGCGAATTTGAAATGGAGTTGTATCTAAAAAAATTCGACCTTCCCAATGAAAAAAAATACTTTGACCCCACAAAAGCCATGACGTCACGGGAATGCGGCTTACACCTTTAAACTAACCAAAGAATCTAAAATCAGATGTACAGCTTTAGAACCGAAATAGAAAACCCTGTCGTTCAAAAAGACATTATTGAACTGGAAAAAAAAATACAATTGTACAGGGATGATAAAATTGATGAAAACGGATTCAGGTCACTGAGACTCGCCAGGGGCATTTATGGCCAGCGGCAGCAAGGTGTTCAAATGATCAGAATAAAATTACCCTTTGGAAAACTCAATGCAGAACAATTACACAGGATCGCCGATGTGTCAGACGAATACTCAACAGGCAGATTGCACATTACCACCAGACAGGACATTCAGATCCACTATGTAAGCCTCGATCGAACTCCTGAATTGTGGGCCGAACTCGAAAAAAGTGATATTACACTGAGAGAAGCCTGCGGTAACGCGGTACGTAACATCACCGCTTCAGAAACAGCGGGTATTGACCCGGAAGAACCTTTTGATGTTTCTCCGTACGCCGATGCTGTATTTAAATTTTTTCTACGCAATCCGGTCTGTCAGGAACTGGGCAGAAAATTCAAAATATCCTTTTCGGCGACCGAACATGACCGGGCCCTGAGTTTTATCCATGACCTCGGGTTCATTGCCAGGATAAAACAAGAAGAAGGACGGGAAATAAAAGGGTTCAAAGTGATGATCGCCGGCGG
>CBDUAP010000041.1:0-16797 GCA_965365165.1 uncultured Flavobacteriaceae bacterium | reverse complement strand
GAGGGGTTTTTGATGCCGCTGAACCGCCCGCGAACAATGATGGCGTTGGCGATGGGACCATGACGATCGAGTTCGCAGATTGCACCCAGGGAATCGTTTCTTACGAGATGAGCTCACCAAGCGTATCCGGTGAAATCCCCATTCAGCGAATCGTGAACGATAATGCGGCGCTCTGCGAATCGCTAGGTGATCAATAATTGCATGATGACTTGATTTCCGCTCCTGGCCGGCAGCTGACATATGAATTTAGCGATCAGAGCGGTTTTCGCTTTACCGAAACATCCGGGCGTCAAATTCCTGCCTATACTGAATCTGTAAAGATTACAAAACTCAAAAGCAAAAAAAGAGGAAGTTAAAAAAGAAATTGAATCTGCACAGGAAGAGCCAAAAGCAGCTCCTGCATCTGCTGATGAACTCGTAGCTATGGGTGAAAAACTTTTTACAGACAAAACCTGTGTGTCCTGCCATCAGATGGATGCGAAAATTGTGGGGCCGTCTGTGAAAGACATTGTGAAGATCTATAAAGAAAACAACGCGGATATTGTTGACTTTTTAAAAGGAAATCAGGAAGCCATCGTAGATACCGATCCAGGACAGGTAGCTATCATGAAGGCGAATCTTGACGGCTTTGTCAAAGATTTGAATGAGGATGAACTCAAGGCACTTGCAGCTTACATGAACAGTGCAGAGTAATCTCTTTTTTTCAACCTAAAAAAAACCTTCAGTCATCTGACTGAAGGTTTTTTTGTGTCCATATATAATTGACCTATACCACGCCTTGTGCCAGCATGGCATCGGCAACCTTCACAAATCCGGCTATATTCGCGCCTTTAACATAGTCAACATAACCGTTACCATCGTTACCATACTGTATACAGGCAGCATGAATATTGGCCATGATCTCCTTTAATTTTGAATCGACTTCTTCCCTTGTCCAATTCATGCGCAGGGAATTCTGACTCATTTCCAGTCCTGAAGTTGCTACACCTCCTGCATTCGAGGCCTTACCAGGAGCATACAAAATTTTTGCATTGAGAAACTCGTGAACCGCATCGAGATCAGAAGGCATATTGGCTCCCTCACTGATAACAAAACATCCGTTGGATAATAACATCTTGGCATCTTCCCCGTTCAATTCATTTTGAGTGGCACAGGGAAGCGCAACGTCACATTTTTCACTCCAGGGAGTTTTCCCTGCAACGTATTTCGCAGAAGGGTATTTATCAACGTACTCTTTTATTCTTCCTCTTTTGACATTCTTCAATTCCATAACAAAGGCGAGCTTCTTTGCATCAATCCCGTCTGGATCATGGATATAACCTGCTGAATCTGACAAGCTCACAACCTTTGCTCCCAATTGGGTAGCTTTTTCAGTTGCATACTGAGCCACGTTACCCGATCCTGAAACAAGCACGGTTTTACCCTTTATGGAGTCATCTTTAGTTTTGAGCATGTTCTCTGCAAAATATACAGTTCCGTAGCCCGTAGCTTCCGGCCTGATCAAGGAACCTCCCCAAGACATGCCCTTACCTGTTAACACCCCTGTGAACTCATTTTTAAGTCGCTTGTACATACCATATAAGTAACCGATCTCTCTTCCCCCTACTCCAATATCACCTGCAGGAACATCTGTATTGGGGCCTATGTGACGGTAAAGCTCTGTCATAAAGCTTTGACAAAATCTCATGATCTCACTGTCAGATTTTCCTTTAGGGTCAAAATCAGAACCTCCCTTACCTCCACCCATAGGCAGCGTTGTAAGACTATTTTTAAATACCTGCTCAAAAGCAAGAAACTTCAAAATACTCATATTTACCGTTGGGTGAAAACGAAGCCCTCCCTTGTAAGGACCGATAGCCGAGTTCATCTGGATACGGTAACCTCTGTTTACCTGAATCTCTCCCTGGTCGTCAACCCAGGCCACACGGAAGGTTACAGCCCTTTCAGGCTCTACCATACGCATCAAAATATTCTTTCCATGATAAATATCCTGACTCACGATATACGGAATCACAGTCTCGGCAACTTCCTGCACTGCTTGCATGAATTCCGGCTCATGACCATTTCGTTCCTCTACTTCTTTCATAAAGGCGTTTATTTTTGACTTCATAATTTTATAAGGGTTAAATTATTAAAATTTGATTTTTGCATAGCAAAAATAATTAAATTCCTAATACTGACAGACAGAATAACCGTTTTATTTCCACCTGTTTTATATTATTTTTTCGTCTCAATCCAGGTCTATGGACAGGACCAAAAATTGCAGCAACAAAAATTCAGATTCCAACAAAAAAATGTAAATTTGCCATCTAAATTTATTTGGAGGAATGAAGCAAAAAATAAATGAGCATTTAAATGATATCCAAGATTTTAGAACCAATAGTTCTGAAGAGATAGAAGCATTTAGAATTAAGTATTTGGGCAGTAAAGGAATTTTAAAACAGCTTTTTGCCGCCTTTAAAGATGTGGATCCTGCTCTTAAAAAAGATATAGGCCAATCTCTTAATGAATTGCGCAATGCCGCCAATGATAAAATCAATGAACTCAAAGCTGCCCTCGAGGTAAGCGGGAACGACAAAAAAGTTTATGGCGACCTCACAAGGCCCGGAGAACCTGTTGAACTTGGGGCAAGACATCCAATATCCATCGTAAAAAATCAAATTCTGGACGTATTTTCCAGGGTAGGATTCAACGTGTCAGAAGGACCTGAAATTGAAGATGACTGGCACAATTTTACTGCCTTGAACCTGCCTGAATACCATCCGGCAAGAGATATGCAGGACACTTTTTTTATTGAAAAAGATCCGGACATCTTGTTGCGCACACATACTTCATCAGTACAGGTAAGGTATATGGAAAACCACAAGCCTCCCATCAGGACAATTTCTCCGGGAAGGGTTTTCAGAAATGAAGACATCTCTGCAAGAGCACATTGCATCTTCCACCAGATTGAAGGGCTTTATATTGATACCGATGTTTCCTTTGCGGACCTGAAACAAACCCTGCTCTACTTCACCAAAGAGATGTTTGGAAAATCAAAGATCAGGCTGAGACCCTCTTATTTTCCTTTTACGGAGCCCAGTGCAGAAGTTGACATCTACTGGGGTCTGGAAACTGAAACAGACCATAAAATAACCAAGGGAACCGGATGGCTCGAAATTATGGGCTGTGGGATGGTTGACCCCAATGTGCTGAAAAACGCCAATATCGACCCTGAGATCTATACAGGATATGCTTTTGGAATGGGTATTGAACGGATCGCCATGCTGCTTTATCAAATTCCGGATATCAGGATGTTCTATGAAAATGACGTCAGATTCCTGGAACAATTTAAATCGGTAATTTAGCCAATGCAGGATCTAAAAGAATTTTTAATTGAGAGAGGTTACCAACGGATTAAACTAAAAAGGACCGCAACCAACCATTTTGAGATCAAGGCATCGATCAACGGTACCAAAGGACGATTTATTTTGGATACAGGAGCGTCAAAATCATGTGTGGGTGTTGAAGACATTGAACTTTTCGAGTTAAATACAGAAGAATCAGATCACAAGGCAAGTGGTGCGGGACGTGAAGAAATTGATACACTTATCTCTTCAAAAAATCATGTGGCGATAGGCAAATTCGAATTAAAGAATATCATGCTGATCCTTATCGATCTAAAGCATATCAATAATGCCCTGGAAAAACAGGAGGTACAGCCAATTCAAGGTATTCTGGGGGCTGATATCCTGCATAAAGGAAAGGCCATCATTGATTACGACAAAAAGTATCTCTATTTATTGAACAAAAAATTACCAAAATGAGTACTTCAGACAACAGATATAACCTGAGGGGTGTTTCGGCACAGAAGGAAGATGTGCACAAAGCGATCAAAAATGTAGACAAGGGCTTGTTCCCTAAAGCCTTTTGCAAGATCGTACCGGATCACCTGACCCAGGATGAAAATTATTGTCTTGTTATGCATGCAGACGGGGCCGGTACCAAATCGTCACTCGCTTATATGTACTGGAAAGAAACAGGCGATCTGGATGTTTGGAAAGGAATTGCTCAGGATGCCCTGATCATGAATATAGATGACCTCTTGTGCGTTGGGGCCACAGACAATATTATTTTATCGTCAACCATAGGCAGAAATAAAAACCTGATTCCCGGGGAGGTCATTTCAGCCATCATTAACGGAACTGAGGAATTACTGTCAGAATTAAATGAATTCGGTGTGAAAATACATTCCACCGGAGGAGAAACTGCAGATGTCGGAGATCTCGTAAGAACAATCATTGTAGATTCTACGGTGACAGCCAGATTAAAAAGAGCAGAGGTCATTGACAATGCAAATATTACAGATGGTGATGTGATCGTGGGTCTCGCCTCCTTTGGCCAGGCCACTTATGAAAAAGAATACAATGGAGGTATGGGAAGCAATGGTTTGACCAGTGCACGTCACGACGTGTTTGCCAATTACCTTGCTAAGAAATACCCGGAAAGTTTTGATCATGCCGTTCCTTCAGACCTGGTATATTCAGGGAAGGTGAAACTGACCGACCCCATAGAGGGGGTTCCTTTGGATGCCGGAAAACTAGTACTGTCTCCAACCCGTACCTATGCTCCGGTGATCACCGAGATGCTCAAAAAACACAGAAACGGCATTCACGGAATGGTCCACTGCAGTGGTGGTGCCCAAACCAAGATCCTGCATTTTATTGACGACCTTCATATCATAAAAGACAATTTATTTGAGGTCCCTCCCCTGTTCAAATTGATACAGGAACAATCTGACACAAATTGGAGGGAAATGTATCAGGTATTCAACTGCGGCCAGCGAATGGAGCTTTATGTCCCAGCAGCTATGGCAGAAGACCTGATCAAGATTTCACAATCTTTTGGTGTTGAAGCACAGGTAGTTGGTAGGGTTGAAAAACATCAAGGTAAAAAACTGACTATCAGTAGTGAATTTGGTGAATTCATCTACTAACTTAAATTTTTTATTTTAAAATTACCGGAGAAGTAGAACAATATCGTTTTATTTGTAATTTTATACCTCCCTACATAAAATAAAGACAAAATCAAAAGAATGAAAAGCCATACTAAAAATAGATTCCATTTTATTGGGTATCTGTTTCTGTTGATTTTGATCATCAGTTGTTCCACCAAAAAAGATACTTTTTTGAATCGAACGGGGCACTCCATGTCTGCTAAATTCAATGTGCTCTATAATGGTCATTTGGCTTTTGAAGAAGCTAAAAAAGAGCTTGACGATTCGTATGAAGATAATTTTTGGGAAAGACTTCCGATTGAACCTTTAAAAATTGAAGAAGATGTGATCCCCTTTCCGGGTCAGAGCATTAATAAAGATGAGGAAGCCCAGGGCTTTGATAAAGCCGAGGAGAAAGCTGTAAAAGCCGTACAAAAACATTCCATGGTGATCGATGGTTTTGAAAAGAACAGTCAGATAGATGATGCCTACCTGTTACTGGGCAAATCACGGTATTACCTGCAACGTTTCATACCAGCTCTTGAGGCTTTTACTTTCGGCATTGAAAATTACCCTGACGCCAACCTTTACAGGGAGATGAAAATCTGGAAGGCCAAGACACACGTCAGGCTTCAAAACGAAAAGTTGGCCATTGAAACCCTCAATACCGTTTTGAGAAGTTTCGAGATCACTGAAGAAGAATATGAAAAGACCCACACTGCCATGGCGATGGCCTATACCCAAATGGACAGTACGCACCTGGTTGTGGATCACCTTAAAAAATCAACCTATTATTTTACAGATAAAAAGCAGGGAGCCAGGAATCTTTTTATTTTGGGACAGATCTACAGAGAGATGGAAAAAATTGATTCCTCCAATATGGTTTTTGAATCCCTGACCTATCTGAAAGACATCCCACAAAAATATAAGGTACATGCGGTACTTGAGCGAGCGAAGAATTATTCATCAGCAGACAGTACAAGTTTAATTGTGTATACCTTACAAGACCTTATTGAAGACAGAGACAACAGGCCTTATCTGGATGAGTTGTATTATCAGTCAGGACTATTGGCTTTAAAACAGGAGAACCCTGAAAAAGCGCGTGAACTTTTTGAATTGTCTGTGGTACACAATACCAAAAAACCATTTCAAAAGAGTTTGTCTTATGAACAATTGGGTGAACTGTATTTTGATCAGACAAGTTTTGAACTGGCCGGAGCCTATTACGACAGCGTGCTGCAGATACCTATTGACCAGAACACCAAACGCATCCGAAGGCTCATACGAAAAAGAGAAAGTCTGAACGATGTGATCTTCTATGAAAACATTGCCAAAAGAAATGACAGTATTCTGAAGATTGCTGATATGAGTGAAGCGGAACAAAGAGACTATTTCGCAGATCATATTGAAAAGCTAAAGGAAAAAATGCTGGCTGAAAAACTCAAAGAAGAGGAGTTCGGTGCCGTCGCAGGGCTTGGAGAATTTGCCCAAACAAGCAACAACTATGATGATCAGGGTAAATTTTACTTTTACAATACCCAGGTAGTTGGCATTGGAAAACAGCAATTCAGAAATAAATACGGAAACAGACCTAAGGGTGATTTTTGGCTCATCGCACAAAATACAGGTTTGAACACCGAGTCATTAAGTAAGGAAACTGAGGTAGTACTCGATACGAGCCTGATGTTTGACGTAAACTACTACACTGAAAGAATCCCAAAAAGTCAGGAGACGCTTGACAGCATAGCGTTGCAGAGAAATGACGCTTATTACAATCTGGGGCTCATTTACAAAGAGCAGTTCAAAGAATATGAAATTGCCGCGATGAATTTTGAAAAATTCCTGGCCAGTGACCCTGTTGAGAATCTGATCGTTCCCGTCAAATATCACTTATTTAAAACTTACGGATATTTTAATCAGGACCTGAGCAATAAATACAGGGATGAAATCGTTACAAATAATCCGGAATCGCGTTATGCAAAATTGATCCTGAACCCTAACAATGTTTTAGACAGTGCAGATGACGAAAACGGTCCGGAATATGTTTATAAACTCGCCTTCGTTTGCTATGAAGAAGAAGATTTTGAATATGCTTTATCGACTGTAAATGAAGGGCTGAATCGTTTCAGAGGCCTGGAGATTGAAGCCAAATTTGAATTACTCAAGGCTTATCTGCTGCTTAAAACAGAAGGAGAAAAACAATTTATTGAAAAGTTGAAGTCAATAATTGTCAATTATCCAAACACTGAAGAGAGCGATCACGCCGAAGAAGTTTTGGAAAAAATGAAAGAAATATCCCCTGAATCGCAATAAAAGTAAAACTAAAAACCAAGAAACTATGTTCAACGAAAAAAAAGAAAGCCCGCATCAAGTTGGAGAACGTAATACGATTGCAAAAAACACCTCACTGGTGGGAGATATCAATTCGGATGGTGATTTCAGAGTAGATGGTAAAATAGAAGGCACCATTAAAACGACGGGAAGGGTTGTTATAGGAAAGGAGGGAACTGTTACAGGTACCATTGACTGTGTCAATGCCGACATTGAAGGAACATTCTCCGGTAAATTAATAGTAGATCAGATATTATCGCTCAAAAATACGGCTGACATCAGCGGCGACGTGATCATGGGTAAATTATCTGTGGAGCCGGGTGCTGTATTTAATGCCACCTGCGCCATGAAAGGTTCGGTCAAAGTAATTCAAAATGACGGAGAAAAAACCAAAAAAACGGCTTAATAAATACATTGTTCTCACCGGTATCGGGCTGCAAATGGGAGTCACCATATATCTGGCTGCCTGGTTTGGAAAATGGCTCGATGCCAAATATACCGATAACAATACCTACACCATTATTTTAACGCTCTTGGGGGTTGTACTCTCTTTTTACAGCCTGCTGCGCCAAATCAAAAATATTGAAAATTAACATCCAATGAACACTTTTCCGAAATTTTCATTGGCTCTTCTCGCTGTTCTCATGGCAGTTTTCGGGATTCATTTAGGGGTGCTTTATCTGCTTGAGAAACCACTTTTTGACAACCAAATCGTTGCCGCCTACCTGATGAATTATTTTTTGGCCATCTTTATTTATTTGATGCTTTACCTTCTAAAGGATAAAATGACTGCCCATTTGGGTTTTCTTTATATGGGGGGCAGTTTTGTCAAATTTATTTTATTTTTTATCTTCTTTTATCCCGCATATAAAATGGACGGAACGCTTGACTCACTTGAATTCGGAGCCTTCTTCATTCCTTATGTTTTCAGCCTGATTTTTGAAACTCTGGGTGTCATTAATTTTCTAAAAAAATAAATTTTTCATTATAATCTATCCAAATAAAAATATTACATTTGCACCGATTTTTTAAGCCAATATAATTTGTTAAAGATGCAAAGTAAGTTTTTAGTGAAATTCCTTACAATCACAGTTTTAGTTTTTAGCTTGAATCTTAATGCCCAGGAAGAAGGGCATGAAGGAACCAAAGAAGAAAGAAACATAAAGACCGAAATCAAAGAAAGTATCGATCACCATATCCAGGACGCTTACGACTTTGTATTCTTTAGTGACACTGAAAAAAATATACATTACGGGTTTCCATTACCCGTAATTCTTATAGATGGAGGACTGCACGTTTTTTCATCCTCAAAATTTCACCATGGCGAAACCGTGGCAGAAAGCAAAGGAAATTTTTACAAACTTTATCACAATAAGATTTATAGAACAGACGCTGAGGGTACCTTAACTCTTGACGATCACCACCACCCCACCAATTTTAAACCTTGGGATTTTTCGATCACTAAAAGTGTTTTGATGATCATGATCACAGGCATATTGATGCTGCTTCTCTTTACAGGTCTGGCAAAATCCTTTGGCAAAGGACCCATTGCAAAAGGAGCAGGAAGGTTCTTTGAACCGATCGTGGTTTACATTCGCGATGAGATCGCCATTCCCAATATTGGTGAAAAACACTACAAAAAATATATGAGTTTTCTATTGACCGTATTCTTTTTTGTGTGGTTTCTGAACCTTTTCGGTTTAACACCCCTTGGAATCAACGTGACAGGAAATATCGCTGTTACCTTTGCCCTGGCAATGCTGACCTTTCTGATTACTCAATTTTCAGGAAATAAAAACTATTGGAAACACATATTCTGGATGCCGGGTGTGCCGGTACCCATGAAAATCATATTGGCTCCCATTGAATTACTGGGAGTATTCATCAAACCCTTTGCCTTAATGATACGTTTGTATGCAAACATTATGGCAGGACACATCGTTCTGATGAGTCTGGTAGGTTTGATCTTTGTATTTCAAAACTGGATCGGAAGTGGCTTGTCTTTTGTGCTGGCCTTTGCGATTTCAATGATTGAATTATTAGTTGCCCTGTTACAGGCTTATATTTTCACCATGCTTTCTGCTTTATATTTCGGATTTGCGGTTGAAGAACATGAGCATGACGAGGCCCATTAAATTTTGAATGTTTAATTTTTAATTATATATATTATGGAGATTCCAGCTATTGTAGGTGCAGGATTGGTTGTAATTGGTGCCGGTATCGGTATCGGTAGAATTGGTGGTTCAGCGATGGACGCTATTGCTCGTCAACCTGAAGCTACAGGAAAAATTCAAACAGCGATGCTGATTGCAGCGGCGCTTATTGAAGGTATTGGATTTGCTGCCTTATTTGCGGTTTAATCTAAAACATAAACAATAGCTGTAACGGTTGGTTGCAGCTATTGTTTTAACAAACGAATTTAATATTTACATCATAATTAACACATGGAGAAATTAATCAACGATTTTTCATTCGGACTGTTTTTCTGGCAATCGATTCTTTTTATTCTATTGCTTTTTTTACTGAAAAAATTTGCCTGGAAGCCTATTTTAGATGCCCTAAACAGCAGAGAGGAAGGAATAAAAAATGCGCTTGACGAAGCGGATAAGGCACGTCAGGAAATGCTTGATCTTAAATCCAGCAACGAGAAGATCCTCAAAGAAGCGAGAATTGAGAGGGATACCCTTTTGAAAGACGCAAGAATGATCAAAGATAAAATGATCACTGAAGCAAAAGACGAGGCAAAGGCGCAATCAAATAAAATCATTGAACAGGCCAAGCAAACTATTGAAAACGAAAAACTGGCAGCCATTACGGAATTGAAAAATCAGGTTGCTGAGCTTTCAATCGGTATCGCTGAGAAGATCATGAAAGAAGAGTTGTCAAATCCGGACAAACAGGTCAAGTTGATTGAAAAGATGTTAGACGAAGCTAGGTTAAAGTAACAGCATGGTAGGAACGAGAGCAGCATTAAGATACGCCAAGGCAACATTGAATCTTGCAAAAGAAAATGGTTTTGCAGATGCAGTGAACGAAGACATGAAACTCATCGGCACAACGATCGAGGAAAATCATGACCTTGAAATGATGTTAAAGAGCCCGATCATCAAAGCATCAGTCAAAAAATCAATTTTGTCTGCGATATTCGAAAAAAAGGTGAATGACATTACCGCGGGCCTTCTCAATTTGTTGATTGAGAACAGGAGACTGGATATTTTGGCCCTGGTTGCTAAGGAATACATCGTGATTTACGATTTCCTGCAAGGAGTTGAAGTAGCTCGGGTCACTTCGGCTGTTCCACTGACAAAAGAACTTGAAAAAGCAATTCTTAAAAGGGTTCAGGAATCAATAGACAACAAAGTAACTTTAAAGAACATCGTGGATCCTTCGATCATCGGGGGGTTTGTATTGAGAGTAGGTGACAAACAATATGACTCAAGTGTTTCATACAGGCTGAAAGACCTGCTTTCTCAATTTGAAGATAATCAGTATATATCTAAATTATAACACAAGATAATAACGCGTAAAATGGCAACAATAAAACCAGCTGAAGTTTCAGCAATTTTAAAAGAACAACTGATAGGATTTGAAGGAAAGGCTTCATTGACTGAAATAGGAACCGTATTGCAAATTGGTGATGGAATTGCCAGAATCTTTGGACTTTCCAATGTTCAGTACGGAGAACTAGTTGAATTTGAAGGCGGATTGGAAGGAATCGTGCTTAACTTAGAAGAAGACAATGTAGGAGTCGTATTGTTGGGAGAATCTACTGCCATCAGAGAAGGTGCTACTGTAAAGCGTTCAAATAGAATTGCCTCTATTAATGTTGGAGAAGGTATTCTCGGCAGGGTTGTAAATACCCTTGGGGAACCCATTGACGGTAAAGGTCCCATTGAAGGTGAAACTTTCGAGATGCCACTTGAAAGAAGGGCTCCAGGAGTAATTTTTCGTGAACCCGTTACAGAACCACTACAGACAGGATTGAAAGCCGTTGATGCCATGATTCCTATCGGAAGGGGTCAGCGTGAACTGATCATTGGTGACCGTCAGACAGGTAAATCAACTGTTGCGCTCGATACCATCATCAATCAAAAAGAATTTTATGATGCAGGTGAGCCTGTATACTGTATTTATGTTGCCATTGGGCAAAAAGGATCTACCATTGCAGGTATTGCCAAAATGCTTGAAGAAAAAGGTGCCTTGGCATATACAACCATTGTTGCAGCCAATGCTTCTGATGCTGCTCCAATGCAGTTTTATGCACCGTTTGCAGGGGCTGCCATCGGAGAGTATTTCAGAGATACCGGAAGACCTGCTCTGATTATTTATGATGACCTTTCAAAACAAGCTGTGGCTTACCGTGAAGTATCCTTGCTTTTAAGAAGGCCTCCTGGTCGTGAGGCTTATCCTGGTGATGTTTTCTACCTTCACTCAAGATTGCTTGAAAGAGCGGCAAAAGTGATCAATGATGATTCCATTGCTGCAAAAATGAATGATATTCCCGCCTCTCTGGAAGGAAAAATTAAAGGTGGTGGATCACTAACTGCTTTGCCAATTATTGAAACGCAGGCAGGTGACGTATCAGCTTATATTCCAACAAACGTAATTTCTATTACTGATGGTCAGATCTTCCTTGAATCGGATCTTTTCAACTCAGGTGTAAGACCTGCGATCAACGTGGGTATCTCCGTATCGCGTGTTGGGGGTAATGCCCAGATCAAATCAATGAAAAAAGTATCAGGTACATTGAAATTAGACCAGGCTCAATTCCGTGAATTGGAGGCCTTTTCAAAATTTGGTTCCGATTTGGATGCGGCTACAATGAATGTAATTGAAAAGGGAAAAAGGAATGTGGAAATTCTGAAACAGGCTCAGAATGACCCGCTTGCCGTTGAAGATCAGGTGGCGATCATTTATGCCGGTTCCAAAGACCTTTTGAGAAATGTTCCCGTTGAAAATGTAAAGGAATTTGAAAAAGATTATTTGGTATACCTGCGTGCGAAGCATGAAGATGTACTCGAAACTTTAAAAGCAGGAAAATTGACGGATCAGGTTACTGATACGCTGGAAAAAGCAGCAAAAGAAGTTGCAGCAAAATTTGAATAAAAGTTTCGGAGTACTTGTTCAAAGCCTTTTCCGAATCTAATTTTATATAAAGAATGGCAAATTTAAAAGAAATACGTAACAGAATCTCGTCTATCGGGTCAACCATGAAGATCACCAGTGCCATGAAAATGGTATCTGCTGCCAAGTTGAAAAAGGCCTCTGACGCGATTGTGCAAATGCGTCCATATTCTAATAAATTAACTGAGTTATTACAAAACCTGAGTGCTACGCTTGACAGTGATGACGGAGGTGTTTATACCGAGGTCAGAGATGTGAAAAAGGTTTTGATCGTGGCCATAACTTCCAACAGGGGTTTATGTGGCGGATTCAATTCTGCCGTGGTCAAAGAAGTGACGCACCTTTCCAAAACCAAATATGCAGGAAAGGATGTATCGATCTTCAGCATAGGGAAAAAAGGAAATGATTTGTTGAGCAAGGAATTTGATATCTTCAAGTTTGAAAGCGCTTTGTTTGACCATCTTACCTTTGAAAATACTGCCCCTTTTGCACAAATCCTGATGGACGAATTCGAAAAGGGATCCTATGATCAGATCGATCTTGTTTACAACCGTTTTAAGAACGCTGCGACTCAAATCATGACCACTGAGCAATTCCTGCCTATTGTGTCACCTGATGAAGTCAGCGACAACAATACGGATTATATTTTTGAGCCAAACAAAGCTGAGATCGTTCAAGGGCTGATCCCTAAATCTTTGAAAATGCAATTATTCAAAGCTTTAAGAGATTCTTATGCCGCTGAGCACGGAGCTCGAATGACCGCTATGCACAAGGCAACCGATAATGCAACAGAGTTGAGGGATGAATTGCTATTGGCTTATAACAAGGCGCGTCAGGCAGCCATTACAAATGAGATTCTTGAAATCGTTGGAGGTGCCGAGGCATTAAATAACTAAACGGTATTTTCACCATAAAGATTAAAACCCCGGATTTAAATCCGGGGTTTTTTATTTTATAAACTTCAGCTTACTGGGGCACCTTGATCAGGGATCCGAAGAATACGGCATTCATAAATAATTTGTTTGTACCATACCAGGCGCCTCTGAAATTTGGATTGTCAGCAAAAAGAACTACCCTGCCACTGCCCTTTTTACTTACAATAACAGAAGCAGACTGCTTCATAATATCAAGATTTTCTCTTGTGATATAACCATCTATATGAGGTGATGACCTGTATCGTGCCACTGTGGAAAAACGATTCTTGCTCGGTGCAAGCCAAACCCTGTTGTTTTTATACACAGGAAGATCCCTGCTGCTGTATCCAAAACCTATAGGGTGGGTTATATCGAGGTCAACCCCGAATATGGCCCCTCCTAAGTTTTGTTTACCAATACTTCCTCGCGCCTCGTCATAATTCATTCTTTGTCCGGTCGATGTAGTGTCATTCCCGGCAGGTAACAAGGTTTCATCCACGATTTTTTGCTTAACCGCCCAGTCACTTCCCCTTGACGTAGTGATCAGGGTATTGCCTTTTGAAATCCAGGAGGTCAGTCGGGCTTTTTCTTTTTTGTTCAACAACCTGTAAGTACCTGAAACCATAATAATCACATTGTACCGATCAAGGTCTGTTCTGTAGAAAAGCCTCTCCGGCACTTTCGTCAGGGGCATGTTCATTCTTTCTTCAAATAAATGCCAAACCTCTCCTGCTTCATAACTTGAAACATTGCCTTCTACCACCATCATTGCCCTGGGTTTTTCCAAAGTAAGAAAACTTCCGCTTCCTAAGCCATTTCCCTTGATAGTAGCCCCTGATTCCACCGCATAAGTCTGTACCTTAAATATTTCCTGCCCTTTTTGAATCAAATCGTGCAGGGCTTCCTTAGACAGTTCATTCTGATCCCCCAGAGCCAGAAGTAGGGTCCCCCTGTTAAATTCCCGGGTGTCGTTTCCTGTCCTGGCCGAAAATTCTTTAACCGAGGTTTTCAGGACGGCCCCGTGATCCTGCAGATAATATAAAAGAGCCGGGGCATAATAATCGTCATAAGGAATAATATAGGCATAATCACTAAGAGGTACGGGTGCTACAGAAATCGTATTGGTCTCTGCAACCACCTGCTCAGACAAAGCAGGCAACTTATTCAGTCCGGCATACTTCATATTGTAAAAATTCACAAGTGACCAGGCTGATGTATCGTAAAATACGCTGTCTCTGTATTTGTCATACGTTTCAAAAAAAGACTGAACCATATAATACTGCTTTTGCCTTGTCGGGACAACGTAAGAAGAACCGGCCGAAAATGACTTGCCTCCTGCATTCAGGTCATCCTTTAACGGATATACTTTTATCTGGTGCTTAAGCAGCATATCGATAAAGGCCTTGCTTCTGTTTTTGTCATTGGGGGTACCAAAAACATATCCTTTCAAGTCACTGGCAGCTGCTTTTTTCATTGATTCATTGAAGAATTTGTTCTGATAGTTATACAACAGGGATTTGTTCTCAACTGCCACCTTGATCGTTGCGAAACTCGACACAAATTGATTCCTTATGGTAAAGGAAAAAGAAATGGGTCCCGTCGGGGTTTCCTGCATATGCCCCCTTGAACTGGCCTGTTCAAAAAGCAAGGCAAGCGAACCCTGAAGGTCCATGTATGTCGAACCATAACCCGGATAGGTCGAATCGTAAACCTCATCTGTAAAGTATAAAGAGCCTATTTTATCGAGATCTGCCGCGTACTGAGCTGCAAATACCTTATTGAGCACATCCCGGTTCTCAGCGGGCGTTATGGGGTTCAGGGATGCGGATTTGTTTTTGGGTTCAAAAAAATAGGTGCTGTTCGTCCCCATTTCGTGAAAATCGGTAACGACGTTAGGATACCAGTCATGGTACCATTTTAGCCTTCCGTTTGTTTCAGGATGCACTCCCAAGATCAGGTCCCTGTTTAAATCGAACCAGTAATGATTCGTCCTTCCCCTTGGCCAGGTTTCGTTGTGTTCAATGTCAAATCTGTCAGCGATCAAAGGATCACCTCTAAAGTTGTTCACCCAATTTGTGTGTCGGTCTCTACCATCCGGATTGATCGTAGGATCCAAAAAGATAATGGCCTGCTCTAAATAGTCCTTCACTGCTGCGCTTTCGGAGGCAACAAGGGTATACGCCGTTAAAAGGGCAGCTTCGGTACTTGAAGGCTCATTGCCGTGCACTCCATAGGCCAGATTGATAAATAAGGGAAGCTGGTCAAAATTGTTGACGTCAGAATTCTCTTCCACCACTTTCAGGTGATTTTGACGAATGCCCTCAAGGTTTTCAATGTGTTCGGGGCTTCCTATATTGAGAATGATCAGTTTACGGTTTTCATGCGTCCTGCCGTACAAGGTAACCGAAGCCTTATCAGACAATTCAGCCAGCTTGTACAGGTATGCAACTACAAGGTCATGCCGTGTGTGATATTCTCCAATTGGATAACCCAGAAATTCTTCCGGGCTGGGAATCTCACTGTTAAAGGGTTTATAGGCTTCAAAATAGTAATCTTGTGCGCTTAAAGAAACTTGTACGAGCATCAAAAGAAGTAAAATGAGTCGCTTGTAAAATTGGTTCATTATAAAATTTTTTTTTCAATTTAAGGATCTTTTAATAATTCAGTTCGCATATTTTTGTAAAAAATTAAAATCCATGATCAAAATTCTTTTTTTGGATACCAATCACCCGTATCTCATCGAAAGCCTTAGAAAAATGAACATGCACTGCGATGAAGATTATACCTCTTCAAAAGAAGCGGTTGAAGCTAAAATTTTCGACTATGACGGAATTGTGATCAGGAGCAGGTTTTCAATAGACCGACAATTTCTTGAAAAGGCATCGAAATTAAAGTTTATCGGCAGGGTTGGCGCAGGTCTTGAAAACATTGATACGGTTTATGCCCAACAACAGGGAATTCATTTGCTCGCAGCCCCTGAAGGAAACAGAAATGCAGTCGGAGAGCACGCATTGGGTATGATTCTAGCGCTTTTCAATCATTTGAAAAGAGCTGATATCGAGATTAGAAATGGCCTTTGGCGCAGGGAGGAGAACAGGGGTACAGAACTGGAAGGAAAAACTATCGGGATCATAGGATATGGCAATATGGGAAAAGCCTTCGCCAAAAAACTAAAGGGTTTTGACTGTGATGTTATCTTTTATGACATCAAAGCCAACCTTGAAGATGCCAATGCAAGACAGGTAGGCCTGGAAGAATTATTTTTAAGAACCGATGTCCTTAGCTTGCACACGCCTCAGACTCCCCTAACCAGCGGGATGGTCAATACGGACTTTATAAATCAATTTGACAAACCCATATACCTCATCAATACAGCCCGCGGATCGGCTGTGGTTACGGCAGATCTTGTAAAGGGAATGAAAGAAGGAAAAATTTTAGGTGCCTGTCTTGACG
>CBDUAP010000040.1:0-17378 GCA_965365165.1 uncultured Flavobacteriaceae bacterium | reverse complement strand
AACTGGACCCTTTCCAACCGAAATCGAAGAAGTAAAATTCCAATGAAAACATCTCCTGATGCTGATCCGGAAATAGTGATTGAATTGTTTAATAAAATCGCCGTTGAGCATCCTAATACAAGCCCTGAACCAGCTCCTAAGACTTATTTTTATGGCTATGGTCCGGATGGAAATTTGAATTTCGCATTGATGTACTGGACAACATTTTCTGATACCTTAAAAACAGATAGCCAAATTGCGCTTCTTATTTTTAAAGCGCTCAAAGAGGAAGGAATTCAGGCTCCGGCTCCTGTGAGAAGAATCATTCAGGAAAACCCGGGAAATGTAGATTAATGATTCATATCAACTGCGAATATGGATCCATCTGAAGTGCCATTAAATATAGGACCCTTATTCGCCACTGCTGTTGCAATGATCCAACCCTCAGGCTCTCTGATGTTCCACTTTACAGTTCACTTAGGTTCGTCCAAAGCACTGAGATTATAATCCCTGCAACCAAAAAATACGTCCCATCATCTACTACGAGCGCCTTTTAAAATTCTCCTTATGGATTAAATTTTCTTGCGTATGCTATCAAGATATTGCCTTAATTTTATAGATAAACCCATTAGAATTCAATGGATTCCAAAATACTTAGGAGATTAATTTATTTAACTCATTTGAGCACTTTCGGAATCTTAGTCAATGATGAGTGCAGGAATTTTTAAGGTACGATACAAATCATTATAAGCACTCATTTCGGTTGTGATGATATCATCTCTTTCTTTTTGGTAAACACTCCAATCTTTTTTCAAATCATTTAACCGTTCTCTTGCTCCTTCGGTAATGATCGGGTCTGCAGTATCTGTAAAATCCTTCAAATACATCAGTTCGGCATTTAATTGATTGTTGTAATTGATCACATCCTGAAAGGTTTTTTGTTTGGGCTGAATCAGATTTGCCTCCCATGTGTCAATTCTATTGATCAGGTTTTCTCCTGTACTGATCAAAGTATCCGTCTTGGAATCATTCTTAAGCAACTTGGCATAGGCCTTGAGCTGCATTTTTGCCGATCTCATTTGATTGACTGATTCATGCATTTCAGCAATCATTTCTTCAATTTCTTTCAAAAACAGCTGTTGCTCGTCATAATTCACTGTTGCTGTCTTTATTTTTGGGTTAGGAAGAATTTTTACCTCGGTTTCAACGCTGTCTTGTTCGAGCCGTAACCTCAGGGTATAGTTGCCCGGAGCCACCCTTGACCCATTGTAATTGCCATAAACAAAAACATTGTCCACAGCAGGTAAAGGAGCTCTTCTGAAGTCCCATGTGAACCTGTTAAAGCCTTTTTTAGCCGGTAAAACCTGCGGTTTGGAAGGTCCTCCGGGCCAGGATTTAAAATCTTCGGGCTTCTTGTTCGTATAGGTCCTGATGACCTCGTTGTTTTCCAATACTTCGAGCTTCAAATCGAGTGAATCTGATTCCTCTTCCAGAAAGAAATCAAAAGTAACCCCAGACTTTGGGTTTTGGCCCCATCCCGGAACCGGTTTTTCAGAACTCCCTCCAAAAATCAAATAAGTGTCCTTGGGTTTAAATAACTGTAACTTGCCCCGGCCCTCAGACCATTGCTGTAATGCCCCTAAATCATCCAAGACCCAAAATGACCTTCCTGCCGTTGCGGCCACAAGATCATTGTCCTGGATTACAAGATCATTGATCGGTACCACCGGTAAATTCAACTGAAACGGCTGCCAGTTTTGTCCATCATCCAAGGATATGTACAAGCCTGTTTCAGTACCCGCGTACAACAGGCCTTTTTTTACAGGATCCTCTCTAACCACCCTGACAAAGGTGTGCTGATCTGTAAAGCCATTGACCCGTTTAACCCATGTCTGACCATAATCGCTGGTTTTATAAATATAGGGCCGTAAATCCATTGATTTGTAGCGCATCAGCGTTATATAAGCCACAGCAGGATCATGGGGAGAAACTTCTATAGAATTGACAATGCCTTCCTGCATTCCTGCAGGTGTAACATTTTCCCAGTTTGCACCATCATCTTTTGTGATATGGATCAAACCATCATCAGAACCTGCCCATAGAACCCCTTTTTCATGAGGTGATTCAACGAGTGACATCAAGGTGTTATAATTTTCTCCTCCGGCTGCCTCATTGGTAAAGGGTTTGCCTCCCGGTCCGTGTTTGTCTGCCTCATTTCTTGTTAAATCAGGACTGATAACGCTCCAGGTATTGCCCTGATCAGTTGTTTTAAACACGACATTTCCAGCGTGATAAATCGTGTTTCTGTCATGAGGAGAACTGATGATGGGGGCGTTCCAATTGTATCTGTATTTAAAATCCTCAGGAGCATTTCCCAATGACAGTTCCGGATATTCCTTGATCTGCTTTCCCGTACCTGAATTCCTGTACCATCTTTCAATAATGCCCTGATAACATCCTCCGAAAACCACTTCCGGATCATCCGGATCAAAAGCCAGAAATGCACTTTCACATCCTGCAACAGAATACCAGTCTTTCCATCCAATGCCAAATCCATTGGTCCTGCTTGCTATGGCTATGGCAGAATTATCCTGTTGGCCCCCGTAAACATGATAAGGCACCTGATTGTCTGTAATCACCCTGTAAAACTGTGAAGTGGCCTGGTATTTTTGACTGCTCCAGCTCTTACCACCGTTGTTAGAAACATTGGCCCCGCCATCATTTGAGTTGATCATTTTTGAATTGTCGTTCGGGTTGATCCATAAATGATGGTTGTCTCCGTGCGGGGTAGGTACCCTGAAAAAACTTTTGCCTCCATCAATGGATTTCATGGCAGGCGCATTCATCACCCAAACTACATTTTCATTGATCGGGTCAGCATATATTTCCATATAATACCAGGATCGGGTAATGTTGATACGGTCCTTATTGACTTGTTTCCATTTTTCTCCTGCGTCATCAGACCTGTACACACCAGATTTATCACCTTCGGCCTCAATCACGGCAAATACCCGATCGGGATTTGCCCTTGACACAGAAATTCCTGATTTTCCGATCATTTCCGGTAAACCCTCATTCATTTTACTCCAGTTGCTGCCACCATCTGTTGATTTATACAATCCCGATTTCTCCCCTCCCGATTCCATTGTCCAGGGATACCTTCTGTGTTCCCACATGGCTGCATACAGAATCAAAGGGTTTTTCATGTCCATCACCAAAGACGAGGCACCAGTGTTCTCATCAATGAACAATACTTTTTCCCAGTGACCCCCTCCGTCAAGGGATCTGTAAACTCCTCTTTCTGCTGATGGGCCGTATTGAGCCCCCTGAGCTGAGATAAAAATAATATCAGGATTTTCGGGATGAATCACTACATCAGAAATATGCCTAGAACGATCCAAACCGATATGTTTCCATGATTTGCCCGCATTGTCTGATTTGTAGACCCCGTCACCCATAGATGTCATGACTCCCCTTGCTGCATGTTCACCCATTCCGGCGATCACAATATTCGGATTGGATTCCGAAACTGCTATTGCGCCAACGGTTCCCGTTTTCAAAAATCTGTCGGATACATTTTTCCAGGTAATCCCGTCATCAACGGTTTTAAAAATACCGCCACCTGTACTCCCGAAATAATAGGTCATCGGTTGACTGACCACCCCTGTAGAAGCAACGCTTCTTCCACCACGAAAGGGGCCTATATTTCTCCATTTCAGCCCATGGAAAGTAGAATCTATCAATTCAGCAGCAGGGACAGTCTGCTTTTTTTTGTTTTTCTTTTTTTGTGCATTGGTGCTGGCACAAAACAATAGAATGCCAATAAAAACTAGGTAAAGGTTTTTCATGTGATTGGTTTGGAAAGAGTACTAATGTATATGATTTAATTTTTTATTCATGATACTGAACCACAAAGGTGGTAAAAAGGCGAGCATCATCATTCCCGGATATCCTGTTGGCATTTGAGGACTCTCAGGCAAGGAGTCAAGGTTCTGGTATTTTTTACTGGCCTTATAATGATGATCAGAATGTCTTGACAAATTAAAAAGCATCAAACGACCTATCTGATGGTCAGAATTCCAGGAGTGGACGTGCCTTACCCTCTCATACCTTCCCTTGTCATTTTTCACCCTTCTCAAGCCGTAATGCTCAATATAATTAACTGTTTCCAGCAATAATATTCCAATAACCGCAGCCATAATGAAAGCAAGAAAGACCTTCATTCCAAAAAAGTAATAAATGCCCGAGAGCAAAACGGCATTTGCGATGGTATAAGACACCATTCTGTTTGACAAAGAAAAAACGGATCTTCCCTTTTTTCTCATGCGATTGTTCTCAATTTTCCAGGCTTTGGCGTAACTACCAAAATGAGACGTGATCCAGAACGAAAACAACCACTGATCTTTTTTTGCTGTAGCCGGGTCATCCGGCGTGGCGACTTCCCTGTGATGTCCTTCATTATGGTAAGGCAAAAAATGGGTATTGAGGGAGGTCAGCAAAAGGATCTCTCCAAGAAATTGATCCCACCTGGAAGAGCGATGACCCAATTCATGCCCTATATTGATCCCGAGCACACCACACAACAAACCCATAGAGAAAATCTTTCCATAAAATCCAAGCGAATTGGCCGGTGTCAGATCAATGACATAAAGAAATGAAACCAGCATAAGCAATTGAACAGGCACAGCCATGTACAGGATCCAGTCATATAATTTGTTGTTTTTCTCCATGATACTTGTCTCTTCATTAAAATTCCTGTTGTCAGGTTTTAGAAAAAGTTCCATCAACGGAATAAGAAAAAAAGTGAAGATAACCGGAGAAAAAGTTCTCAGACCCTGTCTGTTAAAAGCAAAATACACTCCTAAAGGAAGGATATAAACGAATAAATATTTTAGTTTTCTCACGGTTTAGATAATTCTGGAAATCATTTATTCAAACAAAAAATGATCCTTTTCATACTGGTCATTGATCAAAGTTAATCAGTATTTTTTTATTCAGGGATTAAATAATCTAATTTTAACGTACTAAAGGCATCATTGAAATCCTGAATTTCCTTATCGATTAATTGATCAAATTGATTCAGTTCTGCTTCAATTTGAGCTGTGAGCTCATTTTTCACAGCAATGTCCTGATCCGTTGGCGGAAAATCATCGATCCCTACCAAACTGTTGAGGTGACCCAACTTATTGGTCAGTTTTATAGGGAAATTCAGCGGGTCCTGATTGCTCCTGTTTTTGGTCTGGTACAAGGCTTTTTCAATGGCCGCAAAAGATTTTTTTAATTGCTCTGCCTTGGTAATCAAATCCTTCACAAGGTCATCCTTTTTATACTGATCGATAAATACATCTAATTGATTATTAATTTTTCGTATTTTTTTAATTGACTGGTGTGCCCTGTCGATGGTGGCATTGACTTCGGAAATAAATTCAAACTGTGAATTCATCTGGTCAATGTTCACCTCAGCATTGGGATCCGGAAAAATCTTGAAGCCTTGTTCCTGGGCTTTGCCATTGATTTCTAGGCGTACCTTATAATCACCCGGAACTACCTTGG
This sequence comes from uncultured Flavobacteriaceae bacterium, assembly GCA_965365165.1. GTDB lineage: Bacteria > Bacteroidota > Bacteroidia > Flavobacteriales > Flavobacteriaceae > Lutimonas. Next base: position 11,846 of record CBDUAP010000040.1, on the reverse strand, counting down.
GACCCTGCAAGCTTGCCCACCAAAGGATCATTCCATCCAACTTTTCAGCACCTTCGATTCTGCTGTTCCAAACAAACTTGTTCGCTCCTTTTTCAAGGTCTAATTTATGTTCTTTCTCTTTGGCATGATTGAAGAAAGTGGCAAGCGTATCTCCTTTTAATGAAATATAGCTCAGGTGAATGCTATCCGATTTTTCATCATAGTCCTTAAGATTAAAATAGGTAATCACCCCATTATCAAGATTTGTACCCGCTTTATTTGATTTTTTACCTCCGCCCCCTCTTGTTCTGTAGCTTGCTTTTGGAGCAAATAGAAAATCACCTCCCGCTGCCTTGGCTTTGGGCAATTGGTGCAATAAGGTGAGGTCATCAAGAATCCAAAGGCTTCTGCCCTGGGTTGCCACGATGAGGTTATTCTCTTTGATCACAAGATCTGTGATGGGTACAACGGGCAAATTCAATTGAAATTTTTGCCATGATGCTCCATCATTAAAGGAGACATACATTCCGGTTTCAGTACCCGCATACAACAAACCTTTTTGAAAAGGATCTTCTCTGAGTACCCTGGTAAAGTGCTCAGGATCTATTCCGCTTGTAATGTTGACCCAGGTTTTTCCATAATCTGTGGTTTTATACAAATAAGGGGTAAAATCGCCTAATTTATATCGGGTACCGGCAATATAGCAGGTCCCTTCATCAAAATTTGAAGGCTCAATGCTGTTGATCATCATCCATTCGGGCATCCCTGCAGGGGTGATGTTCTCCCAATTTTGACCGCCGTCTTTTGTGAGGTGAACCAGACCATCATCTGTCCCGATCCAGAGCAAACCCTCTTTAAGCGGGCTTTCATTGGCCGCAAAGATGGTACAGTAATATTCAACGCTGGTATTGTCCTGGGTAATGGGTCGGCCACTTGAAACCAGTTTTTCAGGATCGTTTCTTGTCAGGTCCTCACTGAGCAACTTCCAGCTCTGACCTTCGTTTTCAGACATATGGACATGATTTGAAAAAGTGTATAATTTTTTCGGGTCGTGCTTGCTGAAAATGATCGGGAAATTCCATTGAAATCTGTATTTCATACCTTCTGCGCCATGCCCCATGGGGTTGTCGGGCCACACATTGATAGCCCTTATGGTTCCGGATTTATGATTGATCCTGGTCAGCAATCCATCATAGCTTCCACCATAAATGATGTCATCATCATTCGGGTCAACCGCTATATGTGCCGATTCACCACCGGCCGTTGATTCCCAGTCATTTTCTGTTATACCTGATCCCTCGCTCCTGTGGCTGATCCTGATTGTAGAGTTATCCTGTTGAGCCGCATAGATCCTGAAAGGAAAATGATTATCTGTCGTCACCCTGTAAAACTGAGAAGTGGGTTGGTTGTGATAAGTACTCCAGGTTTCTCCTCCGTCATATGTGACCTGAGCTCCTCCGTCATCACCTATTATCATCCGTTTTGAATTCTCCGGATCTATCCAAAGGTCGTGGTGATCACCATGTGGCGCAACATGCGTACTGAAAGATTTCCCCCCGTCAGTTGATTTATGGTACCTGACATTGAGTACATATACAGTGTTCTCGTCTTCGGTATCTGCATAAACTCTTGTGTAATACCAGGCTCGCTGCCTTAACTTTCGTTCTTCATTTATCCTGGTCCAGGTATCTCCCCCGTCATCGCTTCTATAAAGTCCCCCCTTGTCTTTGTGCTCTACCATAGCCCAAACCTTTTCAGAATTTTTTGGTGAAACCGTCACCCCTATAATTCCCAAGGTGTCTGTCGGAAACCCCTTGTTTTTTGAAATCTCTTTCCATGTTTCACCGCTGTCCGTACTTTTCCATAGGGCCGATCCTTCTCCCCCGCTGCTCAAACTGTAAGGAGTCCGCCGAACTCTCCAGGTTGATGCATACATGATTCGTGGATTATTCGGGTCAAGCTTGAAATCAACTGCCCCTGAATGCTCATTCGAAAAAAGTATTTTCTTCCATGAACGTCCTCCGTCTGTGGTTTTAAAAACACCTCTGTCAGGGGTTGGTTTGTAAATATTTCCCATCACGGCGGCATAGGCTGTTTGATGGTCTTTAGGGTGAATGGCAAGTCTTGAAATATGCCTGGAAGAAGACAGGCCGGAAGCGGTCCAGGTTTTACCCGCATCAACACTTTTCCAGACCCCGTATCCGGAAGAAACATTTCCCCTAACTGTTTTTTCTCCGCCACCGGCATACAATACATTATTGTCCGCTTCAGAAACCGCAATGGCCCCTATGCTCCCTCCAAAATAGCCGTCAGAAATGTTGTCCCATGACCTTCCGCCATCAAGTGTTTTCCATATCCCACCACCTGTGGAACCAAAATAAAAGAGATTGGGAGTTCCGGGAACCCCCGTGACCGCTGCAGACCTTCCACCTCTGAAAGGACCTATAAGTCTGTACTCAAGACCTTCATAAAGGGATTCTTTGTATTGGACCGGAGCCTCTTCATTTTGCTTTTTCTTCTTTTTTTGGGCTTCAGATTCCTGAGGCATCAATAGGACAATACATCCGATAAGGATCGAAAGATAGATTTTAACACTTTGCATGATGAAAATTTGAATATGTGCAAGCTAAAATAATCATTAATATGAGAATCTTTCTAGTTTTAAGTTTTATCACTCAGGATCCTTATGTTAATTCCTACACTCAAACACCTTAAAGAATTATATTGAGTTTTAAAAAATGATATAATTCCCTGCATGAATTTAATAATTTAGTTTCACACTCTTGCAAACCAACCATTTACTTCGTACCTTAGAAAGGTGAAAAGTTATAAAAACGTCAACGACCCCCAAAGAAGTTTTGTGGCCCCGTTTGTGGATAAGCACAGCAGAAAAAATGAGTTTTTTGCCCGGGTCAATAAAGCTATTGACTGGGGACCTATCGTGAAAAAACTGAAAAAAAAGTATACCAAGGGCCTGACCGACAGAGGCGCCAAGGCCTATTCGCCCTTATTGTTGTTTAAAATGCACCTGATATCAGAATGGTATCAGCTCTCTGATACCCAAACCGAGGCCATGGTTTACGACAGCATTTCTGCCCTTAAATTCTGTGGACTCACCCTGGAAGACAGTGTCCCCGGTCACAGCACCCTCAGCAGGTTTAAAAAAGAACTGACCGAGCAAAATGACACTCTCAACAGGCTTGTCGCAGAAATTGATGCGCAGCTGGCTGAAAAAAACTTAAAAGTCCTGCCGGGGCAGGCCAGGATAAATGCCAAACTTGCACCTAACTCCTAAACCACCGAATTAGAATAAACCTCAGGCTTAATTTCCAAGTACGGTACAAACCAATTTTCTGGATCCTCCGTAATTCCTGTGCTCGCAAAGATATATTCCCTGCCACATTCCGATATTAAGTCGCCCGTTTGTGATGGGAATCTGAACTGAAGCCCCCATCAGAGAAGCTTTGATGTGGGCAGGCATGTCATCTGATCCTTCATAAGTATGAACGAAATAAGGGGCATCCTCGGGTACAAGCTCATTCATATGGCTTTCAAAGTCAGACCTCACAGTAGGATCAGCATTTTCGTTGATCGTCAGACTCGCCGATGTATGCTTGATAAATACCTGAAGCATGCCCGTCTTTATTGCTTCGATTTCGGGCATTTGTTCCAAAATCTGACGCGTGATCAAATGATAGCCCCTTGGAAAAGGTTTTAAAGTAATCTCTTTTTGAAAGGATTTCATGTTGTGTTTCTTATCCGGTTTCGTAATGGAAAGTTAGGGAAAAGAATCAATGATGCAATGCAACAATGCTACAATGCTACAATACCTAAATGAGTTTATTTGCGCTTTGATATACCGAATTTCTGGCCGAAGACATAATTTTTGTGATCTCATCTGCTTCTTCGTACAAAATTTTTAAAAAATTCTCTTTGTTAGACAAATTTGCTTCCAAAATAACTTCCAACCAATATTTAGTTTCATCCACCTCCTCCACAACTATACTCAATTTGCTGAAAAATTCTCGCCTGGAACGCGCTTTACAAGCAGCTCTGTAATTCGCCCCGGTAGATGTTGCAGATTTAATTATCTGATATGAAATAACACTGGAAGCCCTATTTGATTTAAGTGAATCACAAAATGAGATTACTTTAACAGCAAAGTCTTTGGTTTTCTCTTTCATTCTTTCAATAAATTCCTGCTTTTCAGTCATTTTAATCTAACATTTATAATGAACTTTTTTTCATTGTAGCATTGCATCATTGTAGCATTGTAGTATTAACCCTTTCCGCCCAAAAACAAAATTTCATTGCATACAACTTCAGTGATATACCTCTTGTTTCCGTTCTCGTCATCCCAGGACCTGCTGGTTAATTTGCCTTCAAGAGCCACTTCTTTGCCCTTCTCCAAATACGATTCCACCAGTTCCGCTGTTTTGTTCCAGGCGATCACATTATGCCATTCCGTTTCCTCTACTTTTTCGCCTTTGGTGTTGACATAGCTGTCGTTCGTTGCCAGTGAAAACTTTGCCAGTTTGGTTCCTGATTCAAGTGTTTTGACCTCAGGGTTCATTCCAAGGTGCCCGATCAATTGTACTCTGTTTCTTAATTTATTCATGGTAATAGATTTTTTGCTCATTTCATTTGAGCTGTTAAACTTTTGTCAGACCAGATCCGATCCGCTTCTGCAAATTTGTGACAAGAAACCCAAAAAGTTGCCCTGTTAAATGCTTACTTTCGTATGTAAATGAATGTAGTCGTTTGTACTCGGATAATTATGACTATATTGTGACTTCACTAAATTACTCCTATGAAATTCCTGTCATCCTTTTTATGCTTTCTGATTATTTCTTTAAGTGTCAATAGCCAATCTTACACAAAGCAGGACACCCTGCGGGGTTCTGTATCTCCGGAAAGAGCTTGGTGGGACCTGTCTTTTTACCACCTGAACATTACAGTTGACATCGAAAATCAATCCCTTGAAGGCAATAACATGATCAAATACAAAGTACTTGAGTCCAGGCAGCGCATGCAACTGGACCTTCAACCCCCTATGAGCATCTCAAAAGTTTTACAGGAAGGTGAAGAACTCAGTTATTACAGAGACGGCAATGTCTACTATATTGACTTGATCAAAGAGCAACAACCGAATGACATCAATGAGCTGTTGGTTTATTTTGGCGGAAAACCGAGAATTGCCCCAAACCCGCCCTGGGATTCCGGTTTGGTCTGGAAAAAGGACGACATGGGAAAACCTTTTGTGTCAAGCGTAAGCTGGGGAGCAGGCTCCAGTCAGTGGTGGCCCCTGAAAGACCATATGTACGATGAAGTCGACAGCCTGGCCTTCAGCATCAATGTGCCCAAAGATCTTGTGGCTGTCGGCAACGGCAGGCTCATTAAAGTTGAAAAGAATAAAAACAAAACTAAAACCTTTCACTGGTATGTCTCCAACCCGATCAACAATTATGGCATTAGTTTCAATATTGCCAACTATGCCGATTTTTCAGAAACCTATCAAGGCGAAAAGGGGCCTTTGAACTGCAGTTATTATGTGCTGGAACAAAATCTTGATAAGGCCAAAAAACAATTTAAGCAGGTTCCGTTGATGCTGGAGGCATTTGAATACTGGTTTGGCCCTTATCCGTTTTATGAAGACAGTTACAAACTTGTGGAGGTCCCTTATCCGGGAATGGAACACCAGAGCGCAGTTACTTACGGCAATAACTATCAAAACGGCTGGAAGGGAAAAGATCATCACCAATCAGGATATGGTGACAAGTTTGATTTCATCATCGTACACGAGTCTGGCCATGAGTGGTTTGCCAACAATATTACTTTTAAGGATATTGCAGACATTTGGATCCATGAATCTTTTACGACCTATTCTGAAGGCCTCTTTGTGGAATATCACTATGGAAAAGAAGCCGGTGACGATTATCAGGTCTCGCTAAGAAATAAGATCAATAACGATCGCCCGATGATCGGAAACTACGGTGTAAATGACATTCATTATACGGGCGACAATTATCCAAAAGGAAGTGCCGTTTTGCATATGTTGAGACAGATCGTTAATAATGACGAAAAATGGCGATCCATTTTAAGGGGGCTCAATCAAAAATTTTACCATCAAACCGTAACTTCCAAAATGATTGAAGATTTTATTGCCGCTGAAGCAGGCCTCAATTTAGAGGCTTTTTGGGACCAGTATTTGAGGACCAATGAAATTCCGGTCTTCGAATATCATTTCTTTGATCAAACCTTGTCTTACCGATGGACAAATGCCATTGACGAATTTGACATGCCCTTGAAAATAAAGCTCAATGGTATTGAAAAATGGATTTATCCTAAAACTACGTGGCAAAAAATGTCACTTGGTACCAATGAAATTGATTTGCAAACAGACCGTAATTTTTATGTGCCGTCTTTCTTTACAAATGCCAAATGAAAACATTATCAGTTTAAAACTTTCAATTTATGAAACATCCACAGCTCCTCTTTTTTCTTGCCCTGCTCTTATGCATTATCCTTGGTTGCACAGACAGGTCAAAAACCAGCCAAATTTTAAATCAACAAGATCAAAAAGAAGCCATTAAAAGAACCCTGACCGCCATGTGGGATGCTATCGAAAAAGAAGACCTCGAACGATACGCCGGTTATATCCATCCTGATTTTACCCAGTTTGGAGAAACTGACACCGTTTTGAGAGAAGGGAAAGAGGCCGAGATCAATGGTATCAGGGCCTGGCTTGAAGAGGCTTCTGATATTCATACAGAAATGCATGAACCCAGGGTTACCGTCAAAGGAGACGTTGCCTGGATTGTTTACTATTGGCAGGACCATGGAACAACAGAAGGAGAGGTGTTTGAGACAAGAGGCAAATCAACGAGGATTTTTGTCAGAGAAAATAACAAGTGGCTTTGCATACATGGCCATTATACATTAATCCCATAAAAAAGAATTTGAAATGACCGATCAAAAAACCTGTTTGGAATGTGGAGAACGCATCCAGGGCCGAAGCGACAAGAAATTCTGCGGCGATTATTGCAGAAATGCATATAACAATAAAGTAAATGCAGACAGCAAGAACCTGATCAGAAATACCAACAACAGGTTGCGTAAAAATTACCGCATCTTATCTGAACTCAACTCAACAGGCAAGACCAAAGTAATCAGAAACAAGTTGAACGCCCATAATTTTGACTTTTCACTTTTCACCTCTGTCTATACCACCAAAACGGGCAATATTTATTACTATGTTTACGACCAGGGCTATCTTGAACTGGACAATGACTTTTTTTTGCTTGTAAAAAGGGAGTAAATCAGGCAAAGCCATTCATAAAATGTATATTGCACAGCGCGTGTAACAATCAAAGGCTTGATTCGTCGAATTATAAATTTCATTTATGCATTTTAACTCATTTTTAAGCTTGCTTATTTGCTTTTTCGCGGGTACGCTTCTCTTAACCTCACAGGAAAATAGCGTAGTTTCGGGGACTGTATTAAACCGGGAGAACAGTGAGCCCCTTCCCTTTGCATCTATCAGGCTCAAAAACCATCCCATAGGTACCGTTAGTAATGAAAGTGGTGAATTTGATTTCTATATCCCCAAATCAAAGCGAAATGACACCTTGTCTGTCAGTTTTATAGGCTTCAACAGTTATGAGCTGCCCATAATGAATGCCGGCCCGAACCTCGAAATCATCTTGTCACCAAGCGTCAATGTTTTAGATGAAGTAATCCTAACCGAAAAAGATCCGCTTGACTATATCAAAAAAGCCTTGTCACGACTTTCAGAAAATTATCCCCAAAATGACTACCAGACCCTGGCCTACTACAGAGAAAAGTTTCTTGAAAACGATGCTGTGATCAACAAAGAAGAAGGGGTCTTCAAAACCTATTACCCCAAAGTGCCCGATTCGGCTGACAATCAACACCAGCTGCTGTTGTACGAACCCGAACCAAACCCACAGCAATTTCAATTCATGAGAGAATGGTTTGAGAAGAAACAGGAAAAAAGAAAAAAGAAAGCCATTAAAAAAGGGGAAGAATTTGACGAAGAAGAATACAGCGATGACATGAAAATGGATTTCGGCGGGCCCGAAACCGTCCTCGATCTTGATATCAATAAGAAAAGAGACAATTATCTTGACCCAAAGTATTTTAAGAAATATGAGTACAGCTTTGGAGAAGAAACCTCCCTGAACGGAGAACGACTTGTCACCATTCATTTCAAAGCAAAAAGAAGCATTGATCACAAAAAAGATTCAGGGAAAATACTGATCAATACTGAAGATTATGCCATCGTCTCTATTGAACAGAAGGGGAAATTCAATATCCCGTTTATCGTAAAGCCGATTCTTTTTGTAATTGGTTTAAAAATTGAAAATCCTACTTTCAGTACTGTCATCAACTATCAAAAATTCAGGGAAAAATGGTATCCCCAGCTTTTTAGATGGGATGCCAAAATAAGGCTGACTAAAAAACACACCTTTGACGCCAATGAAAATTCAAACATCAATGTTGGACAGGTATTCTTTATCAATGAAATAGATTCCCTGGCGTCTCCGATTCCTGAACAGAAAAGATTTGAGTCAGATCAAGACATGGGAGAACAGGTGTTTAATGACATCGACCTCGGTTGGGAAGGGCTCAACGTCATTAAGGATTGAACAATCAAAACAGCAAAATCCTTTCCGGTACAGAAATATATCCTTAAATTCGTATGAAATCAGGGCTCTATGTTACTGATTTCTAAAATTTAACCTTCTTAATCCTCAAAAATGAAAAAAATTCTGTTTGCCTTTGTGCTGCTTTTTGCAATGTCTTGCCAAAATGCCTCAACCGAAAAAACTCCTGAACCCCCTAAAGAAATTGCACAATACAGCATCGAGCAATTTTATAAAAATGAAAGCGTGACGGGGGGATCATTCAGCAATGACGAAAGCAGATTGATTTTGAGCAGCAACAAGACCGGTGTCTTCAATGTTTACGAGATCGATATCAATACAGGAGAAATGAAGCAACTTACTTTTTCTGAGAAAGAATCCTTTTTTGCTTTGGATGAGGTTCCCAATTCTGATTTGATCATGTACACTGCAGACAAAGGAGGTAACGAAAACAACCATCTTTATCTTCTTGACAAGGATGGAAACTCAACTGACCTTACCCCGGGTGACAAAGTAAAAGCCAGTTTTAACGGCTGGACAGAAGACAAGAAACACATGCTTTATTTCTCCAACCTCAGAGATCCGCGGTTCTTTGATATGTACAAAATGAATCTTGAGACCAGGGAATCCAAGATGGTCTATCAAAATGATGAGGGATTGGACATTAACAATGTTTCCCATAACGAAAAAATATACAGTATTTCCAAAACCATTACCACTAGTGAGAACCAGCTGTTTTTATTGAATCTTGAAACGGGTGAAAAAATTGAACTGTCAAAAGAGCCTGGTTCATACAGCGGTTCGGGATTTAGTAAGGATGATAAATCTTTCTTTTATACTACGGATGTTGACAAAGAGTTCTCCTATCTGGTTAAATATGATATTGAATCAGGTGACTCCGAAGTGATTTATGAGGACAAATGGGACGTTATGTACAGTTATTTAAGCGAGAATGAAACCTACAGGATCATTGGAATCAATGAGGATGGAAAAACAAATTTGAAGATCATAAACAATAAAACGGGTGAAAATGTTGATTTCCCGGAGATTCCTGACACAGATATCAAAGGTGTCAGTATTTCTGAAAGCGAAAAACTGATGCGTCTCGTGGTGGGTACCTCAAAAACTTCCAATGATATTTATATGTACGATTTTGAATCAAAAACATTAAATAGGCTAACCAATACGATGAGCAGCGAATTAGATGCCGATCAGTTGGTTTCAGCACAGGTCGTCAGATACAAATCATTCGACGGCCTGGAAATTCCGGCCATTTATTACAAACCTCTTACGGCCAGTGAAGACAATAAAGTACCGGCTCTGGTATGGGTTCACGGAGGTCCCGGCGGACAATCGAGGGTTGGGTATTTCGGGCTCATCCAGTTTCTTGTGAATCACGGCTATGCGATTCTGGCTGTAAACAACCGGGGAAGCAGTGGCTATGGAAAGACCTTTTACAAAATGGATGACCTCAACCATGGAGACAAAGACCTTAAAGATTGTATCTGGGGTAAAAAATGGTTACAGGAACAAAACTATATTGATGCCGACAAAATAGGAATCATCGGAGGAAGCTATGGCGGTTACATGACTATGGCGGCAATGACCTTTACCCCTGATGAATTTAAAACCGGAGTCAACATCTTTGGGGTTACCAACTGGTTGCGAACCTTAAAGTCTGTTCCGCCTTACTGGGAATCGTTTAGAGAGGCCTTGTACAAAGAATTGGGCGACCCAAATACTGCCGATTCAACCAGGTTGTACGAAATATCACCACTTTTTCACGCTGAAAACATAAAGAATCCTGTGATGGTGCTCCAGGGGGCAAATGATCCCCGGGTGCTTCAGGTAGAATCTGATGAGATCGTTGCCGCGATGAGGCAAAACAATATTCCTGTGGAATATGTCTTGTTTCCGGATGAAGGCCACGGTTTTAGAAAAAAAGAAAATGAAATTAAAGGATACGGTCAAATCCTGACCTTTCTGGACAATTATCTAAAGGGTGGCGTTCCCGTCAAGCAGTAATATGAGCCTGCCGGATTTTTTTTAAGATCCGGCAGGTTTACTTTATATTGACCTGTGTTTGTTCTGTAATTTGCAGGAGCGACCCATCTCTTTATCTTTAATAATTCTGTTTCGGATCCTTCAAATAAATCCCTTAATAATTGCCTTTTCGGCGAATGAAAAGCACATCTTTTTAGTATATTTGTCATCCATTTTAAAAAGAAGGCGAAACATTCCTGATCAAAATTCAATTGATAGGTATCAAGATGATTTGAATGTTTCCTCTGACTTATGCAAACCAACTGAAATAAACAGATGAAAACAGTAAACGATTTTAATTTCGAAAACAAAAAAGCCCTGATAAGAGTAGATTTTAATGTGCCCTTGGATGAAGCGCAAAACGTTACGGATGTAACAAGAATTGAAGCAGCCAAACCTACCATAATGAAAGTGCTTGAAGACGGTGGAAGCGCAGTCCTGATGTCTCATTTGGGGAGACCCAAAGGAGCCGAAGAAAAATATTCGCTCAGGCATATTGTTGATACGGTCAGCAATATTATAGGTGTGGAAGTTAAATTCGTTGACAATTGCATTGGGGAAGCCGTTGACCAGGCCGTGGCAGATCTTCAAAACGGAGAAGTCCTTCTTTTAGAAAATCTTAGATTCCACAATGAAGAAAAGGCCGGGGACAAGGAATTTGCTGCTCAGCTTGCGAAGAACGGAGACATTTATGTCAATGATGCATTCGGTACGGCCCACAGGGCGCACGCATCAACTGCTATTATCGCAGATCATTTTCCGAACAACAAATGTTTTGGATTGCTTTTGGCCAAGGAAATAGAAAGCCTGGAAAAAGTTTTAGGGAATAGTGAAAAACCTGTTACTGCCGTACTTGGGGGTTCCAAAGTATCTTCTAAGATTACCGTGATCGAAAATATCTTGGATAAAATAGATCACCTGATCATTGGTGGTGGTATGAGTTTCACATTTATTAAGGCCCTTGGCGGAAAAATTGGCAATTCCATTTGTGAAGATGACAAACAAGAGCTTGCCCTGAGCATTTTAAAGCAAGCAGAAGAAAAAGGTGTTAAAATTCATTTGCCTATAGACGTCGTTGCCGCTGATGATTTCAGCAATACAGCGAATACACAGGTTGTCGATATCAAAAACATTCCAGACGGCTGGGAAGGTCTGGAT
>CBDUAP010000039.1:0-17784 GCA_965365165.1 uncultured Flavobacteriaceae bacterium | reverse complement strand
TTACCTGCCGTCTGCTGGCATTTAATCTTGTTGGTCTCCCTGTTCAGGGTCTTGTTCCCGAATCTCTCTCCACTTTATAAGATAGTTAATCTGTATCTCATGAAGCACTTTCAAGGCATTGTGCCTTAATTTATTGTTTTCAAGTTTCGAAAAGCGTCGTGACTCCGCAGAAGCTCCCATTACCTCTTCAATTTTTCCGTGACAGGTATTGTAATCGGTTAAGATCAAATTCATCAATTCCTTTCTAGCCTGCGAATCCCTGAAAAGATCAGCAAAAGTATTCATGATCTCATTGTCTGAATTCAATAAATTGGACTCAATTTGGATAAGACTGTATTTCAAGAAGGGCCAGTCTTCGGCCAATAACTTCAAATAGTCAAAATCTTCAGGGTGCTGCTTTTGAAATTCAACCAAAGCCGTACCCATGCCAAACCATCCGCTGATATTGAACCTGGACTGGCTCCAGCTAAATACCCATGGAATAGAACGCAAATCCTCCAGAGAACGTTGGCCCGTTCTTCGGGCAGGTCTTGAACCAATCTTACTTTGCTACAAGACATCAATGGGCGTAGCCATTCCATAGAACTCAATGAATTTAGGGTGGTCGAGTAATTTTCGATAGGTATGCCTGGCGAGAGTTACCAATTGATCCATCATTTGGTAGCGTCTTTCATCTTTGGCCTTTAGATCATTGATCATGGCTTGTCTTGCTGTTCCTGCAACAAACATTTCCAGGTTATAGGTAGCTGTAAGCCTATTGGCAAAAAGGTTGGCAATGGTTTCTCCCTGAACGGTCATTTTAATTTGGCCGCTCATTGAACCTGGAGGCATGCTGTCTAAAAAGCGGTGGATTTTACCTCCTCCACGACTGATCGTCCCTCCACGCCCATGAAAAAAACATAATTTCACGCCCAGTTGCCTGCCAACTCTCGTAAGGTTTTCTTCAGCTTTGTAAATATTCCATCGGCTTGTCATAATACCCCCGTCTTTGTTGCTGTCACTATAGCCCAACATAACTTCCTGAGTAAAAGATTCAGATGTTTTGCGCTGCTTCCAGACGATTGGATGGTTCAGGTAAGCTGATAAAATTTCGGGGCCTGCAATCAGATCATCAATAGTCTCAAGCAAGGGGACCACTGGAAGATCTGCATCATGGAGTCCAACTTCTCTTAAAAGCAGGTGAACCAAAAGCAGGTCACTTACAGTTCGTGTCATACTGACAATGACAGAACCGATGCCTTCTTTTCCAAATTGATCAACATAAGATTTGACCTCGCGAAGATAGCCCAATACATTATCTGCTTCCGGGCCGCAAGATGTTCCTGCCACCAAAAAGGGTCTGTTACTTTTCAGTTCCTTATTTAAAAAAGACAATCGTTCGTCTTCATCCCATTTTCCATATTCTGATTTTTCTGATCCGGATGCTGCCAGTATCTGACTGATCGCCTTTTCATGATAGGCACTATTCTGCCTTATATCGATCTTGGACAGGTGAAATCCAAAACATTGTACAATACGTTCCACTGCAAACAGTGATTGTTTGGCAATACGTCCCGCACCCAGGTCAAACAAAAGCTGCCTTAATTTCTTAAGTTCAGCTGACAGCTCACCCGCCAATTGAAAGTAACTGTTTTCCCCAAGGGAATAATCCCCTTCAAGGGTGTGATCCAATCTTACCAAAAGCAGGTTGACAAATTGGCGCAAAGGCTCAGAAGGGTTCCTGTCCAGTGCCATTTGTCCGGCCTTTCCCAAATATTGGGCTTTCTCCTGAATTTCATCCAGAAATTCTTGGGGAAAAGAAACACGGTAAATGGAAAAACTCAGTTTTCCTGCGAGGCCAAAAACCTGATCACGAATCATTTTGAGGGCAATCTGACGTTGTAAACGCAAGGTAGAAGCCGTAAACTCGGGTGTAACAAAAGGATGTCCATCTCGATCTCCACCTACCCAGCTGCCAAATTCTATCACGGGATAATGCTCAGGTAATTCTAACAGTTCTGAAGAAAAACCCATACTTGTCCAGGCATCCTGCAAACGTTGGTCTGTCAAACGCAAGGCCTCGGGAAAAACATTCTTAAAATAATACATCAGGTTATTTCTTTCATCTTCAAGACGCGGTTTTTGAAGATAAATCTCTCCTGTACGCCACCAGCGTTCCATTAAGCTGATGATTTCCTGCTTGAGCCCGGCTTGTTCAGAGGTTGACCAATTAGGGTTTTCTTTTTTAACCAGTAACAAATATAATTCGCGGTGGATGTCTAATACAGTAAGGCGCTTGGCCTCTGTTGGATGAGCCGTTAGCACTGGCACAACCTTTACTTCGCGCAATTTTTGAGCTATTTCCTGCTCGTCTATTCCTTGATTTTTTAAAGAATGCAGGGTTTCTCCCCATGATCCACGGGTTGAATTTAAGCCAAATTCTGTTTCGATCTTTCTCCTGTATTGGGTTGCGGCATTTTCTTCTGCCAGGTTCAATAATTCAAAACAAATACCTATGGCCTGGGTCAACTTTTCATCAGCAACATCAATTTTTTCAGAAATTTCATAGTGGCCAAAGGGCAGGTTCCGAGCCAGATCTGATTCACCTATTGAAATTAGCATTTCATTGAACAGAGATGTTAAATAATGGAAATCAGCCTTGATTTTTTCAAGCCCTTCGAATTCTAGCATTTCTTTAGTCATATAACTCAATTTTGATAGATAGTCTGCAAAGTTAATGAATAAAAGGCTTTTCACTGATATATTGATGTAATGATTCGGTGAGTGAACTTTGAATTCTAAAACCCTCAATCTGAACTCTTCATTCTCTAAGCTAAAGGTTTCGGAGTTGAAGCCTTCGGGATTGAGGGTTTCACTTGCGAGGGTTTCAGCATTCAAAATTTGAAATTGATTCCTTGACCTCCATAAGATTCTGAAATATTGTATATTTAACTCACCATGGAATTAAAATTCAAAAAACGATTTTTACTTATTTCAACAATTATTGGAATAGCTTTTCTGGCTTCCTATAAGTCCATAAATTTTCAATCTAAATCTATCAATGAATCTGAGCTTGGAGTTCTCAGAGACATTGTCCTGGCAGATTCGATTCCAATTTTTTATTATAAAACGACTATTTCTGATCTAAATCAACCTCTTTCGAGGCATTTGTTCTATTTAAGTGATTTTGACGTTTGCAGTTCGCTGGTGAATATGGATTCCATGACACTGGGGCCAGAAGAGAGAAATTATCTCGTTGAACGATTTTCAACTATGGAAAGCACAAATATCAACAAACTAATTGGCAAACCTAAAAATCATACCCTAAAAAAACTCCAGGGACATGACTGGTTGGTAATTTCACTACCTGTAGTATTCAAAGATGGCAAGTATGCCATCTATTATTCCAAAGGTGAATATAGCGGACAGTTCATCTTGATGAAAAACATAGATGGCAGCTGGAAGGATGTATGCTATTCATCGGTTTGGAACGAATAAAAACCTCAGATTTCAAGGTTTCAATGGGGCAATGCTTCAATGATACAATGCTACAATGCTACAATGAAGGAAGGCATGAATGAGTGAATGAGTGAAATCGCACCTGCCTGCATACCTACGGCATATAAACCGGCAAGGCAGGTTCCGAAAAAATGAGAGGAAACCACCCAATCGCACTTGGCATGTAAGCAGGAAACACCATATATTTATTTTCAACCTTGATTTTTCTCACTGTTCCTTATTATTGTTCATTAAGGTGTTCGTGAACCTCATTCTTCGGTTTGGTCCTTTTATATCAAGATAAAAGGACAGCTGAATTAGATACTGAGGGGTATGGAATTGCGTCATTCGGAGGTGAGGATTTTGGTGAAACAACTTTGGAATGATACATTGCTGCAATGAATGAAATTGGGAATGAAAAATCTAAAATCTGAAATCTTCATTTTTTAATCTCGACACCTACCAGTCTCAACTCTTTATTGGAGTAAGGTATTTGCAGACTTTGACAGATAAACAGATAATTTGTAGTTTTTTTAAACCGTTATGAGTACTTTTTACATTTTGGATGCTGATCTGTTCAGAAACCCAAAAAAAGTTAAAATTCAGTGATTGGAAGAACCCTGCTTTTTTAACAAAAGATTATAAATTTTAAACTCAAAATTGAACACCACAAACGTATATTTACAGTATAACTATCAAATATGAAACTACTACTATCATTATGGATGCTATGCACCAGCTTTCTCGTTGTTTCTCAAAACATTAAAAGAGAAGATATTGTCGGAAAAATCATTGTTGAAGGCAGTGATATTGAAGGCATTACCATTTATAACTCCTCATCTAAAAAAGGTACTTTGACAGATGAAAACGGGAAGTTTATCCTTGCGGTGGCCTTAAATGATGTTTTAGAAATTCGAGCCTTAGAATATCAAAGTATTGATGTCAGGGTGAATCAAGCCATTTTAAAATCAAAAAAAGTGAGTGTTTATTTAATTGAAAAAATGAACATACTCGACGAAGTGGTAGTCCCTAAAAAAGAACTTAGCGGAAACCTGGTAACAGACGCCAAAAGATTAGAAACATTTAACCTCAAACTTGACGCCTTTTATTTTGGTGTAAGTTACGATCAAATTTATAGTTTAAATGATGATAACCAAAGTCAAATCAATCACATAGACAAGAATGAGCAAGGAAAAAGCATGGTCAACGGTTTAAATGTTGTCAACATTGTAGATCAACTTTTGATACCGCTTTTTAGGTCGGAAGTGAAAAACAAAAAAGCGGCCGGAGTACCAGAAGTACCGGCAGAAAATATTAAATATTATCTTGGGTCTGACTTCTTGGTCGAAAATTTTAACATTCCGGAGCATCGCGTAGAAGAATTTATTCGATATGTCGAAGACGATACGTTTGATTTTGACTTATTGAATTATGGCCATGAATTAGAACTCCTTGAACTCCTCAGCAGAAAGAGCATCATATTTTTAAACACCAAAAGCGGTTTCGAGTAACAGTGAGGCAATACTGTAATGCTTGGATCACTCCTTCTCATATCTGAAATCTTCATTCTTAAATCTCCAAGGCAAGGCGTAAATCCCTATTGAATACCTTTTACCTCCTCTGGCTTTTCTCCTTCCGGCGCCCATGATTCCCTGAATACAAGCCCAATATCTCCATCTTTCTGCTCTAGTCCGTAAAATGTATATGGGTCGCGGAGTTTCTCTTTTTGCAAGTCTGTAAACATCCCTTTCATTCTGGCTTCCTCCCACTTTTTAATTTCTGATAAAATGGAGCCGGCTTCTTTATTGACCTCTTCAAAATCGGGGCCAATGTAAAAATCTACACCAGCATCGTAACCCGCACACAAGCCCATAACCCATTCAATATCTTTTTTAGTTGTTCTTTCATTGATACTAAACTGCCCCATTTTGCGGGGCAATAAATCTTCTTTCAATGCTTTTTGAACATTTAATCTGTGTTCCAAATGCGCTTCTCTGAAATTCTGAGATGTCCAGGGTTCTCCCCAACTCTCATTTGCCAGATAGTGCCAACCGAAATGGGTTACATCTGAAGAATTAGCCAAAATATTCGGGTCGTTCAAATTGTCAAAGAAAACCTTGACAAACCGATCGCTTCCATAGCGTCCATGCCCCGTAGCCAGGCCTCCTTCAATACCGTCAAAACTAATTCTCTTGAGGTTTGCCTCATTAAAGAATTTAGCAACATTTTTTGCCATCTGGTCCTGCAATTTGATATCAGGGAAAAACACTTTATACCCGTGCGACATAAGGCGACCAACTTTCTCTCCTTTTTTGTGTTCTACGGCCCTTGTCCCGAAGGCGCCTCTTATGCATTCTTTTAAAATCAACTGTCCGTTGGCAGTTGCATAAGCATATGTAATAATTTCATCGCCAATTCTAACAGCAGTGTGTTTACGCCATTTCGGGTCGACCTTGTCTAAATCGGGTTCATGATAGGCTGGTCGTACCGTCTCGTCTTGCAGCAGCAATTCGGTATCACTTATCGAAATACTTTTATCCAATTTTGTGAGTCCGGCTAAAACCAAATTTGGATGCGGTTCAGGACTGACCCATGGATCGTTTGTTGTAATAAAATTTGTCAATACATGTGCCCCTAAGTTGATTCCATTTTTTTCTGCCTTATCTGAACACTCCCGTACCGACTGATATCCTTGAGGGAAGTCCTTTTCCCTTACTTTAAAATTTCCCCATGTTTCAAAAATATCGCCATGATATATACAGGTAATACCAGCTTTCTTTGCAATATCAATACATGTATCAATGTTGTTTACATTGTATGACATAATAAATTTAGACGAACTTGAGTAGCCTGAATTCTTATTCCATACACCTTTGGTTTTTATATAAGGCAAATCTTCTTCCAGAATTATTTCCTCCACAACACCTTTAAGCTTAGCAGCGGGGACACAATAGAAAGCAAATTTAGCACCTGCAATTTCTGCATCACTATCGCTAACCGGCACTGCCTGCCCCAGCTTTTGTTCCCAGTTATCCACAGTTTGATAGGTAGAGCGGTTACGTACGAAACCAGTTAAACTAGCTCCTCCTTCAATCTTCTTAGCTGTATTTCCATACCTCTCACGGACTGAAATTTCATATCCCCCCCGGCTTTTAAGATTGAGTCCCATGAATCCAACAGCTATACTGTCGTCATATGCTATTCCGATTGATTGTCCTATTTTCTGAGAAGGCAACACATGATATGGCCCTAAAACAACTTTTTCGACGAACTCCTTACTTTCAACTTTAAGAATTTCAAGGGTAAGATAATTAGGCTTGCTGGCAACCTTTGCGGTAATTTCAGCTCCCGGTCCGTCGAATTTAAATTTCAAAACATCGTCAGAACGCTTCCAGCTTGTTATTGGATAATTTAGGCCTTTACTCTGAATGGTTAGCAGTGAAATATGATAACCGGGGACCAGCAGATTCTTCCCGGTTTCCTTTTCCAGTAACTCGGTAATTTTTCCTTTTTTGCTTAAAGAGATTTTAAATAAATCATTCTCCAGAGGCTCCTTGTCCTGAGAACAACCAAAGGCAGTCATACAAATCACAGTCAACAATATATAAAATAGTCTCTTCATGTTTTTAAATCGGATTATTATTGATAGGTTGCTTTCTTCACTTGTGTTTTAAATGTATAGCAGATAAAGTGTAAAGCCATGGTTTTGTTAGGTAGCGGCACGTGAGTATCTTTCCGCCCGAATCATAAATATAGCAAAAAGTCCTGAAACTCCTTATTGGGATATCAATGATGCAATTCTTCAATGCTACAATGATGCAATGCTACAATGCTACAATGCTACAATGCATGAATGCGTGAATGTATGAATGAATAATTAAGTGAAATCGCAACAACCAAGCCTATGTTCCCTTTCTTTAGAAAAATCCGTGAAAGAATGGCTGATGATAACAAGCCTGTGATATATGCGCGATACGCCGTAGGAGAAATCGTTCTCGTAGTCATTGGCATATTGATCGCCCTTCAGGTCAATAATTGGAACACCAATAGAATGCAAGGCATAGAAGAGCAAAAACTTTTGGGTAAGATTAGAAAAGAATTTATTCAGAACAAGAAGCAGTTATTGGATAAAATTGAATTGAGAGACTTAGCTCTTGCATCGACGAAAGAACTTCTCCAATTAATTGATCATAAAAATTCAGGCACTCAAGATTCCAAAGTGGATAGTCTACTGCTTTTGCCGTTCCGGTATATACATTTGATCCTTTTTATGACGTCATGAGTCAGCTCATTCAGGTGGGAAAACTAACCTTGATAAGAAATGACTTCAGAACTTTTCTCTACAATAACTCAAGTTACAGAAATGTCATCAATGACAGGATCAAAAATGGGGTCATTACCTCGACCCTTATTGATAAAAAATACGAAAACACTTCCGAAATATGCATTTCCCAAAGTAGCACCAGTTAGGAATTGCTGCTGTCTTCAAAGGAATTTGAAAACTTTCTGGCATCCTTGGTCAGTCACATTTCTTATTTGAATGCCCAGTCTTCAGGCGTTGAAAATTACATGAACAATGTTGTAGGTCTTATTGAAAAAGAGTTAAAAGATTAAAATTCTTTTCTTATTTAATGATTATCGTTTTCAAAGATTTAGATTCACCATTAATGGAAAGCCTGCAATAATAGGATCCGGGGCGCAAATTCAAGTCATTCAGTTCTATAGGGATACTGTATTTACCATAACCCATCTCAATATGATCAACTATGCTATGGATCAGATTTCCATGCCTGTCAAATACTTCGAGATTAACAATGGACAGCTCGCGCAATTTAAATGAAATATAACTCTTTTTATCTACCATAGGATTTGGATAGAGTTTCACATTTTCAATTTTCTCTGACTGAACATCTTTATAAGTTGATGGAGTTCCGTTGAAAGGAGTTACATCTGTCCAAATACTTAATTCGCCTTCATGAAGTCTCGTCCAGATCGGCCTGACAATATTGTTATGCACCGTGATATTCGTATAATCTCCAAAAAAAACACCTTTGTTTGGAAGGAACGGACTTTCACTAACTCGTTTATTTTTAAAAGATCGACCTCCATTATTGGAAAAGGCCAAATAAACATCGGTCAGGTCACCACTGTAATTTCTACGGTCATAAAAAACAAAATGGAGGTTCCCATTTGTCTGATCGATATCCATCCAGGTGAAAAATTGTTGCCTGTTAGATTTATCTTTATTGACTTTTGATCTGGAAGACCAGGTATTACCCCCGTCTCTTGATTTTGACAGCCAAATATCGGTGTTGTGCTCTCCATTTCTTTGGTCTGACCAGTTTACGTAAATGGTACCGTGGTTCGGACCTCCGCTAAGATCACATTTTGTAATGGGAAACCCGTTAGCCCTTGAAATTCCTGAAATTTTTTGATCCCACCCACCGGGCATGGTATCAATTAATATTTCTTCCTGAAGCCAAGTCTCTCCCTGATCCAGTGATCGATTAAAAAGCAATCCTTTGGGTCCGGCCCAGGTAACGTAAATTTCACCATTGGGTCCGACAGCGGGAACCGCTCCTCCAACAGCATCATCACCATCCAGACAATCTCCTTCAAATTGGTTTATTTGAACCGGGGTTGACCATGATTGCCCCCCATCCAAGGATTTTGAAAATAATATGACGCTGGTGCATGCCGGATCTTTACTGCCATATTCATCAAACTGGGTCCAAGTTAGATAAATATTGTCATTGGTTCTGTCAATGACACTCCACTGTTTGTCCTGATCTTTTGATCCGTTGAGTCCTGTAAACGTGCCATCTGACCACGAAACACCTTTGTCTGTTGATTTTTGACAAACGATTCTATCTATCCAACCATCCCCTCCTGCAACATTTGAAAGATGAAAATAATAGAAATTCCCTTTGCTATCAACATCAATAACCGGATCTCCCCAGACCCCGTAAGGCGATGTTAATTCGCCTATTTCCCAGGTTCGGCCCCCGTCATTACTGAAGTGATAATTGTTAAGAATACTTCCGGCAACTAAAACATCAGTATTTTCAGGATCCATCATGATCGAAGGCTCATTCGGCCCAAATCTTTCACCATCATTTTTACTGATCAAAACATTCTGAGCCTGAAGTTGAATTCCTATAAACAAAAGGAACATTGGTAATTTTCTTATCATAAGCAATTTATTACTGATAACTTAACCTGGGTTGAGTTATGGGGCAAATATATGAAACTTCCTTTTTCAATGTGTGAAGTTAAGGCCTGACCATCAATAATACTATAACTTGTTGAGGGTATATTTAAGTGCAATGATGCAATGCTACAATGCATGAGTGAGTGACTGAGTGAATTGAAAGGATAAGTGTTAAATTCAATAACTCTCTTCTACGGACTTTCTTTCTTATTTGGTTCCTCACTGATCTCCCGGTTTTTAACGTACTTGTCAAACCAATTCAATTGTTCCCATAAAACATGTTCAATAGATTCCTTTGCTCTGTAGCCATGATCTTCAAAAGGCAAGAGAATCAATCTGGCAGTACCTCCGGAGCCCCTTACCGCTTCGTAAAATACCTCTGATTGAAATGTAAGTGTCCCCGGGTTAGAGTCATCATCTCCGTGTATAATCAGCACAGGTTCATTCACCTTGTCGGCAAAAAATGTTGGAGAGCAATCGATATACGATTGAGTGGCCTGAAAAAGCGAACGGCGTTCTCCCTGAAAGCCAAACGGCTGATTTGTTTTATTGTATGAACCGCTTCGTGCAATTCCTGCACTGAACAAATCGGTATGTGCCAGTAAATTGGCCACCATCAATCCTCCATGGCTATGACCAATAACACCAATTCTGTCAGGATCAGCGATACCCATTTCAACGGCCTTTGCAACCGCAGCTTCGGCATCAGCAACCAATTGAGGAACAAATGTATCATACACTGTTTCAGGATCGCCAATCATAGGCATTGCGGTATTATCAAGAACGGCGTAACCGCGCATCAAAAAGTATTTGTGTGACGGCCCCCATATACGCATAAAACGATTAGAAGATCCTCTCACCTGACCAGCTGTTTTCGCACCTGAATACTCCAATGGATAGGCATATACTACGGTTGGCAGTCGCGTTCCTTCCTCATATCCTGGAGGTAACAATAATTGAAAACTTAATTCTACACCATCATCCCTTTTGTAACGCACAATCTTGTTTTCGATCTGTCGCAACTCTGGGCTTGGATCTTGAAATTGAGTGATGGGACGTTTTGTAATTGCCCTGGCACCTTCACCTGAATCAGCTTTAATTGGTTTTCCAAATTTAGCCAGGTAAAAGTTAGGTACATCTGTAGCAGACTCCGAACTCATAATAAAACTGTCAGTATCCTCTGCAAAACCAACAAAATATTCGTATTTGTCCTTAGCACATCGGAACATTCTTTCTATTTCTCCGGTTTTAATATTTCGTCGATCAACAAACGGTCGATCTCCTTCTTTGGTTCCTCCTTGCCCACGGAAATACATGGACCCGTCTTCCACCTTTATTACATATTTTCCGTTTTCCAGTTGCTTAAGCAAAGGAGATCCCGGATTATTATAGCGATCATCTTCATCAAGATCAAACCATTGTCTGGATGTGCCCTTATTCACATCAAGCAACCAAACATAGCGCCACCTTTTCATTCGTTCTCTCTGATAAACCATAAGCATCCCGTCAGTCTCACCCCACATGGTGCTCTGGATACGATGTTCAGCTTTAAAAACTTCTTCCGGCTCGCCATTGAAAGGCGCTTCAAATCGCATCAGTCTATCTCTGAATTCGACCTCGGCCACGGGGTTTCCACCATCTAATGCTTCTCTCCAAAACAAAGTATGAGGCGCTGTTGCCTGCCAGGATACAGATCGCGGACCTGTAATGACACCATGTACAGGAACCTCATTGGCAACAGGTTGATTGGCGATCGTTTTTACCAATTCTCCTTTTAAATTCCACACTTCAATGTCATTCGCAAATCTCCACCAGGCAACTTCATGCGACCAGGGTTTTTTCAATCTTTCTGTCAAGATGTATTTCCCATCAGGAGAAATACCTGCATACATATAAGAGGCTGCGGGTCCTATAAGCTCAGTTTGTTTTGTTTTGGTATCATAAATGACCAATTCACATTGTGTATAGTAACTAAACAATTCATCATCATATGAGGTCTCGAGAAGGTTTCTTGCTTCATAAGTAGATCTTGCAGATGCACCGGCATCTTCCAAAATCTTAGGTCCTTTTGGCATAGCAGATTCTTGAGGAGCCTCACCTCGATCACTAATTCTTCTTACCAAGATTTTTTCTTGATTTGGAAACCATTTCACCGGTTGATCCATCAAAGGGTTGAGAATCATATCAGGAATCCTTTCTACATGACCGCTTATATCACCCAACCATAATTCAATCCGATCTTCAAAACCCACGGACAAAGCAAAGCGCTTACCATCGGCAGTCCAGTAGGTGGACAGCACCTCGGCATTCTCAGGAATATTCAAATCAATTGTTGTCCCATCTTTAATGACAAGCACACGTGGCGAAGTGCCGCCATGCCTGCCGTGGTAATAGTTATTTTTAGGGTTTACACGAGTCCCTGCAAGTTTGAGCATCGGTGCCGCAAGCTCTGACAAGGTTGGGTAAACTATCGGATCCGATAACAACAAATGCGTTTTTACAGGTGATAACGAAATTAAAGGCAGCTGCTTTGCATAAAGAATTTCGAGGATGTCTGCATCAGGAGATTTCCACGTATTTTCATTGGCTTCAATGCCTCTTTCCTGAGCAATAATTTCCGGGTTGGACAAAAAGCAAATAAAGGTCAGAAATAAAACTGTAACATATATTTTTTTCATGATAAAGGTGTTGATTTATTGGACCCTGAAGATACGGAAAATCACTCTGTAATCCTATTCCTCTAATCTATTTCCGGTTGTTTCAAATTAGGATCTATTTTAATGTTGAAGGTGCAAAATTTGACTCATGCAATGAGGCAATAATTTAATTCATGAATGAGTGAATGAGTGAATGAGTGAAATCGCACCTGCCTGCCGTCAGGCAGGTCCATTCTTAAATCTGAAATCTGATGCTCACCCCTTCGGAAGTGAAGGTTTCAGGCCCGAAGGTTTCGGTAATACCAACTTTTAAGATAAACATATATAAAAGGACATACAGTCCTTATCTTAAAATCGTCCCGTCCAGATCAATTTGAATTGAAAAGGGATTGAGAATTTTATCGATTAAAATACTTATCGACCTTCTGTTTAATTCAATATCGGCAGCATACGATTGTTCAAGCTTCCAATCACGCCAATTTGAATTCATATATTCAAGTGTAACTTCTCTTCCCAATGCCTTAAAGACTTCCAATAGATACACCGGGCTTACCCCTCTCCCCGATGCAGGCATATTTTCAACAGAAGAATAATAGGCTAAAAGACCCTGCTTCAACTCATACTCCGAAACAATGCGCCCGGGATAAAAGAAGGTTTGATTGGCCCATTTATAGGGAATCCCATGGCCCTTCAATATACCTGAGGCGCCAATGCGCTGAACTGATAAAAACGCTGGATCTTCGGAAGACACATCGATAAAGGGCATCAGGTAAGCCCCATGTTCCAATAACAGTTGCTGTACTGTTCGTACTGAAACTTCACTTGTATTTTTTCCTTCCATAATAGCCGTCGCGGCCAGGGCCCCGGCTGCCTGACCTATTCCCAGAACCACCGGCTGCAATCTTGTTGTCCCGTTTACGATATTGGATACACTGATGTTTTTATCGGCCACCAAAAAGTTTTCAATCCCTTCTGGAATCAATACCCCCAAAGGAACATTATAACTTGGAATTTTGATATTGATAAACTCAATTTGAGGAGCTTCCTTATTTTTATCATGGTGATGGTCTATAGGATAGTCACCAACTGTGATACCTGTTCTGTAAAGATTAAAATCATAGGGGCGCTCCAGGTGATTGACCGTCAGAAAAGCTTTTCCTTTTACTCTTCGCCCTTCCCTGTGATAGGGAATCAGAGGCAACTTGTCTTTGCTGGAAAACTCATTTGCGAGTCTTAAATGATTATAGCCTAACTCGTTTTGAATGAAATAAACAAACCCAAGAGTAAATGCCTTGGCCTTTTCAAGTTCCTTCTGAAACTCATTTTTCGATAGTGAAGCCCAGTCGATATAGTAATCATTGCCACAATTGGGCCAATTGATCAAATATTTGTTATTCGGAAGTTTGGCATAATTGAGCATTTGCTGACAATCGGAAATCTTGCCGAACATTTCACCTTCTTCCCTCCTGCAGGCGCATTCATAGTGTTCCGGGTTGTAGCCTTTAGGTTTATGCACCAACCCTTTTTGACCTTCTCGTTTTGACAGATTTTTTGAAACATCTTCCAATATGGCTGCATAAGTCAAATCCTGAATGATGTCGTTCGCCCTTTCCGGTGCCTCCTTTTCTCCGGTGTCGGATCGGGCATCCATACCCAATCGAAAATCGGCTCCGACCAAGGGTAAAAGTTCTCCTGTATCAGTGGCATCAATAAGGATTTTTGTCGTTGAGGAAAACGTCTTCCCGTCTTTTTTATAACTGACCTTCCAATGTTCTCCTTCTTTCTTCACTGATTGGAATTCGGAATTGTATACAATGTCCAGATTTTCGAGGTTTGCCATTCCCCTTAGGATTTTCTGGCCAATCGAGGGTTCAAACAAGGTGTGGCTCACCCAACCTGTTGCCAGTGCCTCGGCACCTCCATAGTGATCCCGGAGTTTCTGCCTGAACTCTCCCCATATGCCGGAAGGCAGTTCATGATTGCCATCTATGGCAGATACACCGGCAGAAGTGAGCATTCCACCCAACCAGGGTGTGGCTTCGATAATCTGAACCTGAGCGCCGCTACGTGCGGCCTGGATACCCGCTGCAGTACCCCCGGTACCTCCTCCAACAATCAAAACATCCACCTTGGTTTGAGCAAGGCCAGTGCACATCAAAAGCATGAAAAAAACAATCAAAACTGAACGCATAGCTTATAATTTTGAGTAGGTGTTATTTCAAGTCTAAGATACATTTTTCGGGCGTGCTTCAATGCTACAATGATTAAATGAATGCATGAAGGCGTAAAATCGTACCTGCCTGCCGGCAAGAAAGGGATTCATAGGAGCTAATGAGTGAACTAGGTATTCATTGAATCAACCGTTTTGGCCTTAAAAAAATGTACGGTGGATTTCAAATTACATGCCTAGTAAGATCGGGAAGTTCCGACCCGTGAGAGGAAATCACCCGACCGCACTTTGCATGTACGAAGGAAACGCCGAATATT
Organism: uncultured Flavobacteriaceae bacterium; assembly: GCA_965365165.1. GTDB lineage: Bacteria > Bacteroidota > Bacteroidia > Flavobacteriales > Flavobacteriaceae > Lutimonas. The sequence goes on along the minus strand of CBDUAP010000039.1, from coordinate 2,952 downwards.
TTTTTGCAGCCTTGATTTTTTGGTCCTTTTATATCAAGATAAAAGGACAGAAAATATGAATTGAAAATGCTACATCCTGGGAATGCTACAATGATGCAATGCTACAATGCGTAAAATCGCACCTGCCTGCCTTAGAGGGCTAAGGTATGCAGGCAGGTCCATTCTCCATTCGTCAATCTTTATTCTTTTAGTTTTTTACCGTTCATTTCCTGTCCCCCTTGCAGCAAGGTCAAACTTTCGACACTTCCATTCTCATCCGTATTAAAAGTAATTTGAGCATTGACTACTTTGAGATAGAAAACATTGTTCGATTTAGGAAAAATATCTACCATAGCCTGACCCGTTGCCTGGCCTTTCATCTGGTTTCCTTCTTTTGAAATAGTAAGGACAAAACCAGGCTGAAGTTCATATTTTCCGACATAGCTTTCCAAAATTTCATTAGGCACAACAACCTCCTCAGATAGCTTTGCTGTGTCAACACCCAATTTTTTAAGCATGTCGATCCCGTTTTGATTGCCAGGGTTCAACTCTATAGATTTTTTATAATTCTCGATCGCTTGCTCATTTTGACCCAATTTCATAAAAGCCTCTCCATAACTGTCGTACACATTGGCAGATTTAGGAAATGCCTCTACGTTCCATTTAAATACCTGCAGAGCCTCCTCATTCTTATCTTCACCCATGAGCTGGTAACCAATCTGGTTCATCTCATTTTCATTCAGGTCATATTGATCAGCTGCTTTGATCTTGTTGTAATGCGCTGTTCCTGCCTCAAGACCTTCACTTTGTATCACACCAAGAACATCATAGGCCACTGATTTTTTCGGAAGATCGTAATCCTTGTCATTTAAGATCCCCCTTATGGAGCGCGTCATCTGATTTAACGGGGCCCCTCCTGTATTATTTAAAAGGACAACCAAAGATTTATCAGAAGGAGATCTGGAAATCAAGGTATTAAAGCCATTAATACCACCGCCATGAGAAATAGTGTAAATGCTGTCAGATGAATTTCCGATCACGTCTTTTCCAACGCCCCATCCGTAAGCATAATGGTTGTTACCAAAGGCCTTTACGTAGGGTTTGAAATAAAGTTCCATATATTCCTTCGGAAGCAATTTATTGGTGTACAATGCCTGGTCCCACAAATGCAAATCTTCTACTGTTGAATACAAGGACCCTGCGGCATATGGGATTGACATGTCCAACTAACGGGAATTGACATAGGTATTCCCTTGTTTTTCATAACCGGTCGCTCTGTTTTTTAAAATTTCTTCATGATGGTCATATCCCGAATCATTCATGTTTAAAGGTGTAAATATTTTTTCATGCAGCATTGTCTCATATGATTTTCCCGATACCTTTTCAATGATCACACCCAACAGGAAATACCCCGAATTGCTGTAACTGAATTTTTCACCAGGTGCGAAATCCAATTCTTTGTCTTCAAATTTCTTTAAGAACTCATCCGGTGTATAGGGATTACGGCTTTCGTCTTTAAAAAATCCGGGGAAAGCCGTATAATTGGGTATTCCCGAAGTATGCGTCAATAAATGATGAGTGGTTATTTGAGGATCATGCCTGTTGGGATATTCTGTAAGGTAATCAGAAATCGGTGCTTGAAGATCCAGTTTTCCCTCAGCAGCAAGTTGCAAAATCAACATGGCCGTAAACTGCTTGGTAATAGAGCCCAACCTGTGTTTGGTGTCAGGTTGATTCGGAATTTGCCATTCCATATTTGCCATTCCAACGCCCTTTTTATACACCACCTCCCCTTTGTCAACAACGAGGGCCGAACCGTTAAACTTGCCATATTCATGATATAAATTCAGCAATTTATCAACTTGTTCCTCTTTGGATTGTCCAAACGTTATGTGTACAGAAGTTACCAGAACAGCAAAGCCGATAACCATAATTTTTATCCAGTTCTTTTGGTTAGTTTTCATCATAATTGTTTTTTGTTTTCTTATCAGACGTCACTGATATGATTAAGTTACAGGAAAGGGGGTTAATTCAGTTTAAGATATATTTTAAGGCTGAAGATACAAAATTTGACCCATTCACGGGCTATTGTATTACATATGAGGATCAGTCCGAAAAGTTTTGAAACCCCAGCATTTATATCTATTGGACCCTTTAAAAATACCATCATTTTTACTATATTTAAAGGACAATTTACCAGCCGTATGACCCGCTTCTTCCGAAAAATTCGTTTTAGATTAACTCAAAACAAGCAGTTTTTAAAATATTCCAAATATGCCGTGGGTGAGATAGCGTTGGTGGTCATAGGGATACTCATTGCACTTCAGATCAATAATTGGAACGAAAAACGCCACTTTGTTGAAGCCGAAAAGCAGGTTTACAGAAATCTTAAAAGGCAACTTCAGGAGGATTCATTGATTATAGAAAGTAATGTATCCTTTAACAGGCGCTTTCTTGAGCAATATCAATATGCTTTGGAAAAACTGCAACAGGGTGATAAAGTTAAAGAAGACACCATTGCCCGCATATCAAAAAATCTGATGGAATTCTCAGATTTCCACCAACAGCGGAACCTCTATTCTACCCTAGTTAGCAGCGGAGATGATCAGTTGATCACCAACGACGATGTTCTATCGAGCCTTCAACATCTTGATGAGACTTATGTTTATATCAACAAACTTGAAGAAGCACATTTTGATGTCATAAAATTAATTTATCAGGACCTCTATAATGTCATTTTGTTCCATCCCGTAAAAACGATAGATCAGAAGGCCCTATTCGGTTACCCCATTCAAAACCATTTCATCCTTTCGATTGACCTGTGCACAGAAAAAGAAGAAATCTATAAAAAGGCGCTTAGCCGTATTCATCGGATCATAACCCTATTGGAGCTTGAAATCAACGATTAATTGTTTTTGATTGGCAATTAGTCAATGCTGCAATGTTGCAATGCATGAATGAGTGAATGAGTGA
>CBDUAP010000038.1:0-18122 GCA_965365165.1 uncultured Flavobacteriaceae bacterium | reverse complement strand
ATCTGCCCGGGGGTAAGCATAGGAAACGGAGCCGTTATCGCGGCAGGTTCAGTGGTCACAAAATCTGTTCCTGAAAATGTTGTGGTGGGTGGAAATCCTGCAAAAGTCATCAAGGAAATTGACAATTCTAATTTGTGATTTCACCGCATGCTTAAAAACCTTAAATTAGCAGTACAATCCTTTTACAAAAGCTTGTGAGCGCAAATAAATTTTCAAAAAAAATAATAAGCTTTAGATGGCTTATCGTCCTGTTTGTGGTGCTTATCACTATTTTCATGGGCAACCAGCTCAGTAAACTTACGATTGACGCTGATGTATTGAGTTCACTTCCTGACGATGACGAAAACGCCCTTTTACTGAAAAAAATAGGTGAGAAATTTGGCGGCAACAGAATGGGAATCGTCATTTTGGAAACTGACAATATCTATCAGACCGAGGTCATAAGGCACATTCGTACACTGACAGACACGGTGGGAAAGATTGATGGGATTTTATCAGTATCCAGCCTGACCAATATCATTAACATCAAAGGTGAGGACGGAGGGCTTGAAATTGGCGGACTCATAGATCCCTATGCATTGCCTGAAACCGAAGAGGATTTTAAAATATTAAGAAAAAATATCAGGGCCAATGAAATGTACAAGGGGTCCATTGTTTCTGATGACGAAACCTCCGCACTTGTTATTTTTACCTTAGATGACAATGCCAATGTGAATGAGGTGGCAAGAAATGTGATAGACAAAACACAGTCAATCCAGCTGCCAGAAAAATTGTATTACATAGGCTCTCCCATGCTCATTACGTATATCGCAGAGCTGATGAAAAATGACCTGACCAGATTATTACCCATTGCTTTTTTACTGATTGCAATCATTTTATTCTTCAGTTTCAGGTCGATCAGCGGGGTTTTGCTGCCATTGATCACTGCAATAATTGCCATTGTCTGGACCTTGGGCACGATGTCGTTGACAGGATATTCCATGTCAATGATATCAAATAACATACCGATTATCTTGCTGGCCATCGGCAGCGCCTATACCATCCATGTAATTAATCGAATCCTGGTTTTAGAGAGCTCTGATGAAGCCAGTGTAGTGAGCCGGGCACTGAATTATGTTATGGTTCCCGTTACTCTTGCCGCCCTGACAACGGCCATTGGTTTTATTTCATTTGTTTTTGGCGCTTATCTGGAGATGATCGTCGAATTTGGAATCTTTACTGCCTTGGGTACCTTTACAGCCTGTTTACTCTCTGTCTTTTTTGTCCCGGCTGTAATGGAGATCCTTCCCCGGCGTCATAAAGGAAAAAGTGAAGAAAAGTCAAAAAGCACCTTTTTAATGCGCCGGGTGTTGTTACCACTTAAAAATATATTATTTCATCATGCCAAATTAACCCTTGGTATTTGGATATTGCTTATTGCATTAAGTATTGCGGGCCTGTTTTTTATTGAACGAAGCGTCGACATACAGGAATATTTCAAAAAAGGAAACCCCACAAGGGAAGCGGAAAAGATCATGATTGAAAAATTTGGAGGAACCAAACCCGTATTTGTTCTTTTTGAAGGAAATATGCAGGATCCTGAGGTCTTACAAACCATGATGGCAGCAAGTGCATATATGGAAAAAAGTCCTGATATCTACACCTCTATGTCTGTAGCCAAGCTCATTTCAGAGATCAACCTTGCCATTACTGGCATCAGGGAAGTTCCCGAGGATCAGGAAATGATCGAACAGCTGTGGTTCCTCCTTGAAGGGAACGAAGTGATGCAGCGGCTGGTGAGTGAGGACCTGAGCCAGGGGATCATCATTTCAAAATTCAAATCACCTGACAACCAGTCTAAAAAAGTCTTTGCAGCCTATATGAACGAGTTTATCCAAAATAATTCTTCTGAAAGCTGCAATATTCAGATCACTGGAATGCCCTTCGTAGATATCACCATGGACAGAAGTCTTATCAACAGTCAGTTGGGAAGCATCACGATCGCAATCATTTTTGTGATCATTGTGGTAGGGTTGATGCTGAAGTCGGTAAGAAATGGCTTTTATGCCTCACTCCCAATCATTGCCGCCATCATGATCCTGTTTGGTGTCATGGGCCTCACCGGTATTTCACTTAATATTGCTACGGTTCTGGTAGCCAGCGTGGCACTTGGTATAGGAATAGATTATTCCATTCACATTATATCCCATTTTAATGCTACATATCAAAAGTGCGGCAATACGGAAAAGGCAATTGAAGATGCGATCCTTATTAGCGGGAAAGCCATTATTATTAATGTGATATCGGTTTCAGCCGGATTCCTGGTACTGGTTTTTTCAGAGATGGTTCCCTTACAGTATTTTGGCATTCTAATTGCGCTGAGTATGGTGAGTTCAAGTTTGGGAGCAATGACCCTGTTGCCAGCCATATTAATCACAATTCATAAAGAAGAAACAAAAAAACAAAACGATAATGATCAGTAAATTCAAAGCGGCTATGGCACTATTGATGATCTTCATGGCCATATCTGAAATCCAGGCTCAAAGCGCGGCTTCCATATTGAAATCAATGGACGATCTCATGGCGGCTCCTAAAGACAAGCAGGCCATTGTAAAAATGGTACTGAAAGACAAATCAGGCAAAGAAAAAGTGCGTGAAGCCATAATGAAACAAAAGGGCCGCTATAAGAAATTATACCGCTACACGAAACCTGAGAAACAGGTTGGCATGGCTACTTTGTCTCTGCCGGATGATATCATTTGGTTGTATATGCCCGCTTTAAAAAAAGCAATTAAAGTAACCTTATTAAGCAAAAGCCAGGCATTTACGGGAACAGATTTTTCATATGAAGACATGAGCGGTAGTTCTTATGGTGAAAGATTCACCCCTTCACTAATAGACAATCCAGATGCAAGTTTATACCAACTCGAATTGATGCCCAAATCAATGAAATCATCTTATTCCAAAATCATTGTCTATCTTGATAAAAAACATTTCTATCCGGTAAAAATGGAATATTTCGACCAGGATGAGGCCTATTTCAAATATGCAACCTATAAATACAAGAAAAAAGGAAACTACTGGTATGCGGAAGAAGTCACTATGATGAACCTGAAAAAAGAGCATTCAACCGAGATCATTATCACTGAAATAGAGTTTGATCAGGGCATAAGCGACGAAGAATTCACTGTCGAAAACCTTAAGCCAGTGAATCAATAAGATTAATTTTGAAGCATCAGATGGGTTTTGCCTTGATATTTTTCCATTTTCAGGGCTTCTTTAAGGCCTTTTAAAGTATAAAAAGGTGTGTCACTGGCAAACATATTGGCCATCCATGACTTGATCGATCCTCCTGGATCAATCTGCATCTGAAAAATAATTTCAATTTCTTCGGAAGACAATTCTCTGACCTTCCAGGAACCGTATCCGTCAATCCTCACAAAGTTTCCCTCCGCTTCTATCGGATCGTCTAACAATTCAATGGCAACCCATAAAGTTTTCGTTTGTTTGTTCCAGGAAAATTTATTGAGATAAACCCCATCACGGTCCTTATATGGCCAGGGCGACTTGGCTACCGCATAATAAATTTGCAGCGAATCTGCCGGGCGTTCCAATAACCTTGCCGTTGTAAGGTTGTATCCCCAAGAAACCAAACCCTCAACATCATATAAGACAGACATAAAATCACTAACGCTGGAATCCATAATCATTTTCCCTTTGAATTCTTTAAACGACATGACATTATTGGTTCTCGTAAAAACCTCAATGCCCTCTTTACTTTTGATAAGGTCCCATTCCTGCTGGGCCAGGCAAGGTCCGTGGAAATATAAAAACACGGTGAACATTAAAATATGTATTCCTTTTTTAAACATCATTGGAAATTTCAATATGATCAGGCACCTTATATTGCCATTGTTCCATGGCAAATCCCCATTCAGCAGCTATTTTTGAAATCAATCCGTGTGTCATCACATGACGGTTTTTTTTATAGCTTTTCATCTTTTCGATGTACTTGGTTATGGGTGCCTTTGCCGCTTCATAACCCGGCAGGTTGACCTCAAGATAAACCTTTTGGATGCAAGATAAGGGATCCCTTTCAAGTTCATCAAAGGAAATCTCTGTGAGTTGCCCTACGGGGATCATTTTTTTTTGAACGGAATAATCATGCATCATGATCTTGTACAATTCAAAAATGTGGTGATCAAGATCTTTGTCTTCAATTTTTTGAAGCTGCAAATGCGGTAACATTTTATGAAAAAAATTATAGGTAGACAAATAAACTTCAATGGGATTCCTGTGGATATGAATAAAACGGGCATTCGGGAAAATCCTTAACAGCTGTTCCACCCTGCCAGTATTTGGTGGGTTTTTAGACAAAAACCTTTTCCTGCCGGTATTTTTAATTGCCTTTTTGATCAGCAGTTCATAATCCTGTTTCCAGGATTCTTGTAAATCCTTTTCAGCATTCTCAAAGCGAACACACCTTTGATAGAATTGTTTTATTTTTTTAGGAAACATCCAGAAATAATAAAAACTTAAGGGTGTTTTGGCTCCCAGGGCAAATTCTTCCTCCTGTGGCAATTCCATCCCAAGGGTAACATTGTCTCCTTTTCTTGTGCCCGGTATCAACAGCCTTGCAAAACCTTCAAACAAAAACCTTCCGGCCTTATTGAACAAAGTGTCCGGGAATACACTTTGGTACGTGCTCGTATATGCCATTTGAGGATCCTGGCACAAAATGTTATGCAAATGCGTCGTTCCGCTTCTCCAGTGACCGATTATAAATACAGGGTCATTTTTAATCTCAACCGCTCTAAATTTCTTGTCGATAAAAACTTTTTCATACCAACGAAATGGAAAATTGATCAGGTTTACAATTAGGGTCAAAATGAGTCTTGGAAGATACTTAACAGAAATCCTGTGTCGCCCTAAAAGAAAAAACAAAACCTTGAATGAATATCCTACTGCCGGGGGTAAGAGAAAACCCTTTTTGTTCGTTTTATTCATCAATATGGATATCTGGCATCTTATTAAGGAGTCACTCCTGAAAAAAGATCAAATTATATTAATCTTAAGACCGCTCATTTGCAAGCTTAAAAATAGGTATTAATTTTAAAGGAAAATACTGATTTTAAAATTTTAAGTCATCAATGGGATTATTCCAGAACTGATTCAATTAAAGGTGATAAATTGATATGACTACTTTTTAATCAGCTTTTTGGTAACGGCGTATTGATCTGAATGGATTTTGATCATATAAATGCCGGAATTAAGATTTCTCAAATCGATCCTGGAAAAATTACCTGGAACATCCTTAATAAGTTCTCCCAGCAAACTATATACCTGAACACCTGTTATGGGCAGGCTCGATTGAATAGACAAATAATTCTGCACCGGATTTGGATACATCTTAATCGCATCGTTCAACATAAAATTGTCAACCGCAGCATCATTTTTGACAACCGAATCGTTGACACCTACCTGTGCGTATGTACTTGCCATAGCTACACAAAGAAAAAAGAATAAAAGCAGTGCGTATTTTTTCATCATAGATCCGTCTTTTCCGAAGTCAGATACAAAATTACCAATTTTGCGGCGCTTTTTCTAGAAACCAAATAAAAATTTATCAACCATTTTTCACCGGCTGTGCATATTTTTTAATCAAGAATACAAATCCGCGAATTGAACCCTTGAAATTATGGAAATTATTTGAATTACTTCTTTAAATTTTGTTAAGGTTTAACTCAGCAATGCCAAATAATGCTCCATTCTTTAATTTTCAAAATCGAGTAAAGTTTACAGGTGGGGCAGAATTAAAATCTCAGGCAAAAAAAAGGGGGCTAAAGCCCCCTTTTTTTAAATTTATGATTCTTTTTTCTTTCTTAAAATCCGCATTCAACCAAATCATCCGGATTGTCATTTGTCTTTTGCAAAACAAAGGTCTCATCGTCTTCCAATTGACCGTCCTCATAGAATTTACTATTGACTGCCAGGACATCCCCTGTAACCGTTAACTGCAGTATAGAATATTCTGAAGGACCTTCATCAATTCTAATGACCACTTTATTTTCCGTATTCTCAAGAACCTCAACATTACCGGCATCAGTTATACTTTCATAAATAAAACAGTTTCCATCAAAAGAAATCCAAATTTCAAAAGGGTTGGACTCTGTGTTGTTGATTTGCGCGTAAATAGCCGCACCACTAACTGGCTCCTCAAATTTCCAGACGGTACCTCCATGCTTTTCTAAAAAAGATTTCGATGCATCATTATCATCATCATCACTACAGGAAATTAGGGCCATAGCCATCATTGCGAATAAGCCCAGAGCCTTAAATTTTAACATAATTGCTTTCATAATATTTGTTTGATTTAATTTGAATTTCCTATCAAACGAAATGTTTGCTCTTAAATTGCACCAGAAATAATAAAATACACATATAAAAAACTGACTTATTGTCATTTGTGACGTCTTTGGCTTGATATTCGACAAATAAATATTTATGACAAATAAAAATGTTTCCTTCACCTGGGCCTTTAAAGAATTTATCTGGCCCCGAAAAAAAATTGTATTTATCGGGTTAATCCTGATCATATTAAAAAGTTTATCGGGCCTTGTTCTGCCTTATGCAACTAAGAATCTAATTGATGAAATCATTCCTTCCCAAGACATGAAGGCCCTCGGCCTGCTCCTGGTTGTCGTAGTTGTTTCAATCATCATTCAGGCTTTAAGTTCTTTTTCACTAACGAGATTGCTCAGCGTCGAAGCGCAGCACCTGATCTCCCTGCTAAGGGCCAAGGTGCAAAAAAAACTGCTCACGCTCCCTATCAGTTTCTTTGATAACAATAAGTCAGGCGCTCTAGTTTCTAGGGTAATGACTGATGTTGAAGGGGTCAGAAATTTAGTTGGTACCGGACTCGTCCAGTTGATAGGAGGTTCTTTGACTTCAATCATCTCTCTGGTCATTTTGATTAAAATCAATGCAATGATGACTTTATTCGTTCTACTGCCTGTAGCGCTTTTTGCTTTTATTGCCATGAAGGCCTTTGGCTATATCAGACCTATTTTCAGGGCGCGAGGCAAGATCAATGCCGAAGTCACGGGCCGCCTGACTGAAACCCTGAACGGGATCAGGGTCATCAAAGGCTTTAATGCTGAAGCACATGAACGAAAAACCTTCGAGCAAGGTGTTGAAAGGCTATTTCTCAACGTTAAAAAAAGTCTTACGGCTACTGCGATGATGACCAGTTCATCTGCACTGCTTTTAGGTCTGGCCTCTGCCGCTATCATGGGTATGGGAGGATACTATATCATGAGCGGGACGATGACCTACGGGGAGTTCGTTTCCTATACCCTATTCCTTGGTTTTATGATTGCTCCGATTGTTCAGATGAGCAATATTGGCAGCCAGTTGACTGAGGCTATGGCCGGATTGGACCGAACCCAGGAACTCATGAATATGAAAGAAGAGGATGATCCTGAGATACGAACAATAAAAATTGATCAGGTAAAAGGTGACATCTTGTTTGATAATGTCTCTTTTAGTTATGAAAAGGGAAAGGAAGTACTTCATGACATTTCTTTCGCTTCTCCTGCAGGAAGTGTAACGGCACTTGTCGGTTCATCAGGATCAGGAAAGTCGACCATTGCAGGATTGGCCGCAAGCTTTCTAAATCCGAACAAGGGTACGGTCACCCTTGATGGAATAGATCTTTCAAAAACAAATTTAAACAGCTACAGATCAAATCTGGGGGTGGTGCTCCAGGATGATTTTCTTTATGAGGGAACAATTCGTGAAAACATTCTGTTTCCCAGACCCGATGCTACCGAGGAAGAATTGCTCGATGCCGTTGAAGGCGCCTATGTAAACGAGTTTACGGATCGGTTTGATGAAGGTCTTGACACTGTCATTGGTGAAAGAGGAGTCAAATTATCTGGCGGACAAAGACAAAGAATATCTATTGCGAGAGCGCTTTTAGCCAATCCCAGAATCATTATCCTTGACGAAGCCACTTCAAATCTGGATAGTGAAAGTGAAACTTTTATCCAAAAAAGTTTAGAGGCCTTGATGAAAGACAGAACCACTTTTGTGATTGCCCATCGTTTAAGTACGATTCAAAAAGCGCATCAGATTCTGGTGATAGAAGAAGGCAAAATAATCGAAAGAGGCAAGCACCAGGAGCTTCTGGATAAAAAAGGGAGATATTACCAGTTGCACACCTACCAAAGCAGGATCTGATTCTGAAATGCAGGAGCTGAGGAAAGCCAAAGGAAAAAATTGTGATCTTGTATTAAATAAAAGTTAAATCCTGCTCAGCTCGCTTAAACTTCGATTTTTCTTCAGATTTTATGGGTAAATTGAGCCTTGAAATTATATATTAAATTTGACTGAAATGATTCGTAAGCACATCACAACAACTGAAATGGTAAAAAGACTGTTGAGCGTCATTGAAAACAGGGTGGAAAAAAGCAAGAGGCATCATTCTGACAGAAAAAGAAACCTCGAAACGACGCTGTAGGCTCATTGAAGCCATTATCCTTTTGTTGAGCTGCCTCATAAAGATGCACAAACATAAAAAAAGCCCCGATGAATCGGGGCTTTTTCAGTCTAATCTAATTTATTTCGGGGGAAAAATTTAAGGCATAACTACTTGATCAATCGCGTGAATCACACCATTACTTGCATCTACGTCTGTTAAAATTATAGTTGATTTGTTTCCTTTGGCATCTTTCAACATCACTTTCCCATCTTTCACATAGGCCGTTAACTTTTCGCCGTTTACGGTAGTAATACTGAACTTTCCATTGTTATCCTTTATAGCTTTCAATACATCTGCTGCCATGAATTTGCCAGCGACGACATGATAGGTCAAAATGGATGTTAAAGTTCCTTTGTTTTCGGCCTTGAGTAAACTTTCAACCGTTCCTTCAGGAAGCTTTGCAAACGCCTCATTAGTAGGAGCGAAAACGGTAAAAGGACCTTCTGAATTCAAGGTTGCTACCAAATCTGCCGCCTTGACTGCAGCCACCAGGGTTGAAAAATTATCATTGGATGCGGCAACGCCTACAATCGTTTGTTTTTCTTTCAACCTTTCGGTTTCAGAAGATTTTTCGCTGCTATTCTTAACAGGGTCGTTGTTGTTTGCTGTTGCGATAGTTGTTGCGACGAAGAACACTCCAAGTGTCCAGCTCATTAAAGTTTTTGAAATTTTCATGTTATTGTGGTTTTTTGTTTCAACAAAGATAGAGGGGTAATGCCTATTAAATTAATATTTTTGTTTAAAGTTTTGTTAAAAAAGTTAGACAATAATTTAATACCTTGTTTTATAGCATCTTAATTTGTCAAGATTCCTAAATCAATGTACCTGGAAGAGAGGTTTTCTCCAAATCCATCCTACAGAAATATTTTCAAAGCTTTCATCCCTTAACAATAGTTTAACGCAAATGATTGTTTTGTGACATGTTATGTCGTCAATCAGCATTGAATCAACGTGTAAATTTGATTCATAATTATAATCAAAAGCAATATGAAAAATTCAGTTCTTCAAACGATACTCGCTATCGGTATATTAAAATTCACAGATATCAATGACTCCTTTCTTTGTAAGATTGAAGCAGGAAAAATTAAGAATGAGGTTGAAAATGCCATGAACAATTTCAAAAATGGCCTGATCAGTCAATTAGAATTCAAAAATATAATTTTCGATAATCAAAAAAAACTGGACGATGTTTTGATCGCATGAATGTGATACGGATTAAAAAAGGGTGGTTTAAAAAGATTTTAGTCTAAATTTGTTTTGTAAAATTTCATTTAGGATGAACAAAATAGCCCTTATCACCGGAGCCACATCCGGAATTGGTGAAGCGACCGCCAAATTATTTGCAAAAAACAATATTAATCTGATACTTTGCGGGAGGAGAAAGGCAAAGCTGGACCTTCTTGAAAAGGAACTGAGCCAATTCGTTGGGGTTCAATCCCTGACTTTTGATATAGGCAACAGGGATGAAGTAAACCGGAGCCTTTATACCCTTGATCCTGAATGGAGAAAAATTGACATCCTGATCAACAATGCAGGCGGGGCGCACGGACTTGAAATGTTCTTCGATGGAGATATCCAGGACTGGGAAAAAATGATCGACTTCAATGTCAAGGGCCTTTTGTATGTGTCAAAAGTTATAGTTGACTGGATGATCGAACAAAAATCGGGTCATATCATCAATATCAGCTCTATTGCCGGAAAACAAACTTACAGTAAAGGAATGGTTTACTGCGCGAGCAAAGCAGCAGTTGAAGCCATCAGCAAAGGAATGAGACTCGAGCTTGTTCCCCACGGTATCCGGGTAAGCAATATTGCTCCGGGGGCTGTTGAAACAGAGTTTTCAGTGGTCAGGTTCAAGGGCAACAAAGAAAAAGCCAAAGCCGTATATCAAAATTATACACCCCTAACCGCCCGGGATATCGCAGACAGTATTTATTACTGCATCAATGCGCCTTCGCATGTTCAAATAGCCGATATGACTATTTTTCCGGCAGCTCAGAGTGATGCCACGACCATTCACAGAAAATAGACCTCCTATTGAATTTCATATGATCAACACCTGTTTCCAGCATTAAAGAACAGATTCAATTAAAGCATGGCATGAAAGTTTTGACCACGGTCAAGATATTGATTGACGGTTGTCATTTTAAAATTGCCGGATATGCTTTAATTTACCTTGCTACTACATCCATCCGGATGAATTTAATGATGAATGAATTTTCAAAAACATGAATTATGAAAAATTTATTAGCAACAATTGACTTCAGTTATAATGAAAAGCCGGTGATGGATATGGCCCTTGACTTGGCTAAGGCATTTGGTGGAAAATTATGGCTGTTGCACGTGGCTCCGCCTGAACCTGAATTCATCGGTTTTGGGGTTGGGCCTCAATATGTAAGAGACACCCGCGCTGCCGAATTAAAAAAAGAACGTCGCTTAATGAGTGAATTCGCTGAACAAATGCAACAAGAAGGCGTTGATACCCAAGGATTGGTAATCGAGGGGGCTACGGTGGATATGATCCTTGAAAAAGCCGAGAAACTGGGAATTGACATGATCATTACAGGGCATCATGAACATAACTTCGTTTACAAAGCCTTTTTTGGAAGTGTGGCAAAAGGAGTGGTCAAAAAAACCAAGATCCCGGTTCTTCTTGTTCCGCTCGAATAAATTATTTTATCCATACAGAAAACCAAGATTCAATATTTCACCATTTTTTTTGTGGTGATGGCACCTTCTTTTCCCTGAAGCTCAATGATGAAAAAACTTCCTGCCTGTATATTTTCTATGCCTAATTGAAAGGAATTCTTTTTTGGCTGATCCGACATCACCTGCCTCCCTAAAATATCATAGAGACGAACCTCGGTTATTTCTTGAACAGCATCAACAATGAGTCTTCCCTCTTGCATGTATACATTGAGCCCTTCTTCAAAAGAAAGATCCTCATCAGACAGGATTGTACTATTGAAAACCAAACTGAAACGATTGGTAAAAGAACCTGCAGCATTAAAGTTAAAATGATATGCCCCTTGTTTCAAATCGTGCAGGAGCCCCAGTTCATGATCCATTAAAAAGACTTCAGAATCCTGCAACGCTCCTTCTGCCCTTTCTATTTCAACTTTTAAATTAAGCTCTTCATTTAAAAGATCTATACCCAGGTCAATTTTAAATGATGGTTCAAAGGGCCCAAGTCCTTGTATTGCCAATTTTTTATTGTCCAGCAAGGAATAAAAAGAAAGAGATCCTCTATTGTCAAGGTAATAAGCATCGTAACCAGGATCGAAATCGTCAGTAGAGGATTCCGAAAACCCAATCAAAATTTGCTTGAAGGATCCTTCATCTCCTTTTACATTAAGCCATAACCTGTCTTTTTCATTAGGATTTTTTTCATTTGAGCTTTTGAAAAACTGGTCATTCTGACCCGGCAGGATCATGCTAGGATCAAAAACCACAGGTTCAGATTTCAGTGCCCTGACAAAAAACCCTTGCCCGGATCCAATATTTTGACTCACTTCTGTATCTTCTTCAATGGCAACCCCGCCGGTATAATTATAGGTCACATAATCACTTGGTGAATATTCATTATTTTCAATCGCCTTAGCATGCGTCCATAAATAAACGGTACCGTCTATGACCTCTCTGGTTTCGCTATTAGTCTCAAGAAAAGCTTCAATATCTATCGCTGCCGGATAAGGATTACCGATGAGGTTAAAATCATTGTCAGCATTTTCATTATTTCCGTCGTCATTGTCAAAATACATGGCTTCCGTTGCTATAATTCCAAAATTAGGAGTTCCCTTAAAGCTTAATTCATGATTCCCGGTCTCACCCGATGGTCCTTCAGCTGCAAACCCCTTTCCCGGCGTCATGAGCCCTTCAGCTTTTACCCAAACGTCCCAGTATGTATTTTCATCAACATATTTTGACTGGTCATATTCAAATATTCTTTCAGGGTTTACTTCAAAAAATACATTTTCTATTTGTTCTTCCCTAACCGGAGATGACCAATAAGTAATGTCATTCGCATGGTTTCTCGGCGTGGATATCTCAATCTTTTCAATTTTGCCAGTAACTTCTGCTGCAGGGTTTTTAATGATCAGTGATTCAGTGTCTCCTATCAAAAGGGACCCGTCATCGGCAACGTCCAAATCTCCGTGAATGATCAAGTTTTTATTACTCCCTTCGTTATTGTCCATGAAATTTAAAGATGCCCCGGAATTGATCGAAAGGTCATGGACCTGAATATTTGTCTGACCGGCATTATAAGTTCCGTCAATGATCGTGTTTCTTGTCCTGTCAGGCTCCAGGTTAATCCATTTTGATCCATCCCACAGGCTTGGTCCCTTTTTTTGCGTCCCCAGGGCAATATTCCTGGTCTTAACCGCCTGATTTACTTCTTCAAGAGAATCGAGCTCGATCCAACCGGAAGGGTCAAAATCCCTTTGCGGCAGTTCATTTGAATTCCCACCCCTGATCAGTGAAGTATTTTGCCCCCATGCACTGGCCGGGGTATTTCCGAGGATGTCTTTTCGATTGATATACTTTCTGCTTCCCGGAGTTGTAGTAATAAGGATAACATCATCTCCATCAAAATCACTGACGGCACTCATTATTTGATCGGCATCACCCAAGTATTCAACCTGAGGAGAAGCCGGGCTTTCACTATTTTTAAACAACAATACTTGACCATCCTCCATGGCCGGAATAGCCTGTGATGCCTTTGGCTCAGTTGCTGCAATGTCTTCCAGGGCAGCACTGTCATACAAGTCTAAAAAATAGCTGCCGGCTGGAATAACCTTTCCTGAAATATTTTTGACCTCTATCCATTTACTGTTGGTGGCCTCGTCATGATAATACTGAGAAATGATGATGTCCTGGTCTGCAGTCGTAAGGTTATTATTTAAATGTTCATTTCTTGCCAGGACCAATACCACGTCACTATTGAAATTTACAGCGCTTCCGAAAGCGTCTGTCTGAGAAGAATTATTATCCCTGGGATGTTGGATAGACATAAAAATATACCTGTAATCTGGTGAAAAAGTTAGCCCCGTGGGTTCACTCCTTCCTGGTGTTCTTGCAAATATTTTTACTTTTGGGTTGGCCTGGGTATGACCATTTTCAACCACCCAGATATAATTATTGTCTCCGTCCTGAGCCACCCATAAATTACCCAGGTCATCGAAAACCAGGTTGTCATTTCCACTACCCCAGGTTTCTGAAGATGTAGCAGAAATAGGATATATTGTTGATTTATCGCCCACAAAAGTTTCAAATCCTGAAACCGTTGTACCTGAAATGGCATCGCTGTCCTGAAATCTATATACTGCTCCGTCTCCTTTGACGGCAAAATAGACCATCCCGTCAATCGGGCTGATCTCAACATCTTCTATCCCCAGAAAACTGGTCGCATTTACTGCCTTACACTGTGCTATGGTTGAATTTTGTTCTGCCTTGCTGCTGTTGTTCAACAGTACCCATTCTCCGGTTTCGGAAGTTATAGTTCGGTATACGTAAAGTTTGCCTGAAGACAGATTTTCGGCTTCTTCGGCAACAAATTTAAAAAGATAACCATCTCCATTAGTTGCATCTGCTCCTTGATATACCGTCCTACTGTTACTGTGCACGACTGCGTTTTCATGCTTAAAATTTCCCATGGCCCAAAGTTTGTCTTTGTCATCTCTGCCTCCGGGCTGATTAACAATGGTCTTTGTAACAGGATCTATTTCAATGGCCCAGCCAAAATCGTCATACCCATCACCATTGTTATCCCTTTCTCCAAAATAAATACACCTGAAGTTAGTCGCATTATTCGAGTCTTGGCAAAATGCTTCAGTTTCAATACTCGTCGTCTCTTCACATGTGATTACCGTTCCCCAAGGTGTGACTGTACCTGAACAATTTGAAATGGTTGCAAATGTCTGACTTTCAAATAAAGGATTTATTATGAAATCAACACTTTTGGACCGATCTACCTGCCACTTTCCTATACTGTCATCAAATTCTATGTCCAAAACAACCACTCCTCCCGGGGCAGTTTCAGAATTAACAGACAAATACCCTGATTTACTGCTTGACTGGATAGGGACATATCCCGCAAAATCAAAATTTATCGTTGACCAAAATACCTGTATTATTCCCTCGCTGGCCAGGAATTCATCTTCATCAAGAAGCACCTGAAATCGATGTGAAGGCGGTAGGTAAAAATGTGAGTCCTGGGCGCCTTTTTCAAGTGAAGTAAACTCACTGATATGCTGCTGTGCATTCAAAATAGCACATAGCAAAAAAGACAGGATGAGGGGCGCCTTACTTTTCATAGTCTTAAATAAACATTGTTTTCAAAAAAACGATCCCGATTATTTCTATGGATCGAATCTCCTTTTTCAATAGCACCTGAAAAATGATCATTTTCAGGAATTTACAGGATTAAATTTACAAAATCTTTTTTAAAGCTTCTGTTTTATGGTTTTGGCAAAAAACTGATTCAAAAGATGTCAGCCACATAGTATTCATATAATCCTGACAAAACAAATGCTACTCTTTGATAAATTTCATGCTTACAGAACCGCTCTGTGAATAGAGTTTCAGTACATAAATTCCCTTGGCAAGGTTTTTAACAGCAAGGGTCTTTTTATTGGAACGATCCTCGAAAACTTTCTTTCCTAGGTAATCATAGATCTCCGTTTTCTCGATGTCTGCGTCAGAATCAATGGTTAATAAATCTTTTACAGGGTTTGGGAAAAGGTGCTCCGGATTCAATTGATGTATTCCCACACTGAGTGTTTTGGCACTTATGCTATACAAACTCGTCTTGCCAAGCGCGTTTTGTTCAGCACTTATATAATATTCATTTTCATTAAAATAGGTTACTGCTTCTATTTGGAAGGAATAAGAGGTTGGGGTACTTACGTTATACCTGTCAATGACTCCATTTGAAAATTTTCCATTTGAAAAACCTGCCAATTCAATGATAAACGGAGTAATACCTGCATACCCTGTCAACACGACTTTTTCTGACAATTTATTATAGGATCCCGCAGTAACCAGACCCTGTGCATCAAAACTGTCTACTCTATCTGCGCTATAAGTCCCCGGGGCCTTGGGTATTTTGTAAATGTTGGTTTGTCCGTCTTTCCAGTTCTTGGTGAATATAAAAAGATTTTCGCCAAATGAAATCAGGGCCTCTGCATCATAATTCGTGTTTTGTGGGGCAGCCGTAAAATCGGTCTGATCAGCATAAGAAAATCGAATCAGTTCTGGTGTCACCTCAGCATTGTTCAAATAGTCTGTTTTTAATATTTTATAAATCCGCAGGTTGGTTCTGTTCCCATTATTATTGCCAAAATCACCTATATAGATATAATTCTCATCTTCACAAATATCTTCCCAGTCTGTATTGCTGGCATCTTTAATTGTAACGGTTCGGCTAACCGCTCCGCTATTGGTATTGATCTCATAGAGGGCAGCATCCCCACCGGAATCATTATGTGTGATTAATCTGCTGTCAAAAAATATCAACCCTGAAGTTTCGTCCACTGAATTGTCCAAAGTTGTTACCAGATTTAGATTCTGGGCGTAGTTCATCACCGAACATGTCAAAAACAAAATCAAGAGTCGCATCCTAATCATAATTAAATTTTACTGTTACTAAGGCTTTGTCAATCTCTAATCAAGGCGAAAGGTAAACAATTTTTAATTGTATTGTTCGTAACGTATAATCCAAATTCATTAAAAAATTATACAACTTTCTACGATTTACAAATAAATCAGCATCGTTTTTACTTACAAATCACCAATTTGAATATCGGGGAGGCTTTCAAAACAAAGTAAAATTTGCTGAATTGAAAAAAAATTCCAAGGCAGGCTCAATTATTTTCTTAACATAAACCATACTAATTTATCAAAACAATCGTTATGATATATCTAATTGCTATGCTTATTATCGATGAGATAATTGAACGAAAAAGAATTTTGCTATATATGAAAAAAGTAAGATATAAGGACTTGCTCATCCATTCCTTAGAGCTAAAAATATTCCTGCTTGAGTTGGAATATAATCTTTCAAAATTGGAAATAAAAAGTAAAAAGAGACCGGATGAAATCTAAAATGACAGTATTATTTTTTTAAGTCTTTGATTATCTTTCTTTTAAAGTGTGATTAAAATAAATTGATTTTTCTTTAAAAATCATGTTTACTTTATTAAAATTAAATCATCAACGCTTAAACAGATAGCTATGATCCAAATACATTCCCCCAGCAGAGAAGAAATTAAGAATTTTCTTAAAAAAATTGAAAGTCGCATTCGCAGAAACGAGCGTTCCGTGAGAACCTCTAAAAAATACGAATCAAGACTTTAGATCAGGTTAAAGACTGCATTTAAAAAAACAAATCTGCAGTGTCCGGAAGACACTGATCCGGATTTATTAATATACTTTCCCCCCGAGAACCAGTTGCCGAGATGCACCTGGTTTTTTTTCAAATAAAAGGGAATTTTCCAAAAATTCCCTTTTTAAAGCAAGACCGTCAAAAGCCATTATTTGGCAACAACTCAATTGATGCGCTTCACGCTATCCAATTTTAAAGCCGACATTAGGGTCTCCATTTCACTGACGTCAAAAGATGCCGCAAAATCTGCAGGTATAATGGCGAACCTGAAAATAACCCCCTCTGTGAAAACCGGATCAAGTAGGCCCGGATCAAAAGTACCATCCAAAAAGAATCTGATATCAAAAAGGCTGTAATCAAAACCATACAACAGGATATCATTTCCAAAGAATAGGGTTTGAGGCAGCGGCTCCCAGATGTCAAGACCATTCTCTGTTGAAACCAGGATATACGCCATTATTATATCGCTTTCGTAAACCTCAATATCGCCGGGGATTTCAATAAGTTCCTGATATCCGTTAAGTTCATTAAAATCTACCACGACTTCAACGACCTGCCCCAGGATACCATCAATTCCGTCTTGCCCTGGAGGTCCTGGTAAGCCGGGAGGACCAGGCACTCCCATACTGCCTTCACAAGAAGTTAAAAAAACGGCCATAAACACAAACAAAGTAGTAATTCTTATCATAATGTATAGGATTTATAGATTTTAACAGTCAACTATCGGGCCAAAATCTTTTACTGGGGCTATTAATTGGATAAAATCTCCTGCAATTCATATCAGAGATTCACAATTTACAAATGAAAAGCAACCCGTTTTGAAAGACAATTGGGGCGAAGAATGTCCACGAAAAATCAATAGAAGACAAATTGATTTGATATCATCTCCGGCATTTAACCTAATCTTTGAGATACAGTCTTAACCGATCCTCATCTCCAAAAAATTCTACCCACTTGATACTCATATAAGGGATAAAATATTGTCGTCCACTATTAGTTCCAATCGCTATACCATTCTCTTTATAAATTATATTTACCTCCTTTATTTGCAGAATATCCTTCTGATGCGTGGTTTTAATGCCATTAGAATAGATGAAAACCGATTTCACATTGATATAATTGTCTTGAAAGTCCTCTTTTTTCATCTGGGCCGAGACAACATTGGCAAACAGAAATATTACAATTACAATTAATTTTTTCATGTCTATTTATTTTATG
>CBDUAP010000037.1:0-18479 GCA_965365165.1 uncultured Flavobacteriaceae bacterium | reverse complement strand
ACAACTTCAAAACCCTCACTGCCACTAGTGTCAATGTTTAATGTTCCAATATTTAACATCTGTTCAAAAAAGCTTTGATGAACCTTAGTGTTTTGTATCTTATCTATATCAACATCAGTAGTGTTAATATTAAAAATTCCTTTTTTGTATGCCTTGCTTTTCTGGGCCTCTTGCGCAGACAAGTCAAACGCGGTGACAAAACCGAAAGAGAACAGTACCTCGTTCAAGCCTGTGAGCGAAGCCACTTCTTCTGAGAGTAAAACCATTTTGTTTTTCGGGAATAGCCTGACCGCGGGAATGGGACTTGATCCTCAGGCATCTTTTCCGTCACTGATCCAGGAAAAACTGGATTCTTTGGAATTGGGTTATCAGGTGATTAATTCAGGACTTAGTGGAGAAACCACGGCCAGTGGCAAGAATCGCCTGGGGTGGGTATTAAAACAGCCCATAGACATTTTTGTTTTAGAACTGGGGGCAAATGACGGATTAAGAGGAATATCGCTGGAAGAAACCAGGGTCAATTTGCAGGCGATCATAGATCAGGTCAGGTCCAAGAACCCTGAGGTTGTCATTGTTCTCGCCGGGATGCAGATACCCCCCAATATGGGAACTGAATACACGACCGAATTCAAGGCCATATTCCCGGAACTTGCCAGGGAAAATAAAATTTCCCTCATTCCCTTTTTATTGGAAGACGTTGCCGGTATCCCTGAGCTAAACCAACAGGACGGGATTCACCCAACAGAAGAGGGGCATAAGATTCTGGCTGCAAACGTGTGGGCTGTTCTACAAGAAAAACTTTAGTGTTTTTAAAAAGGTTGCGCAGGAATTTTTAAGAAAAAACTGAAATAGGTCAGTCCAGTTTTGTTTTTGCTTTTTTAACAATTCTGTTCTCGAATTTTTTATCATCCAGCAGCAATTTGTAAAAACCTGCCAGGAACTTTTTCGCTTCCTCAAGTTCTCTGGGGTCCTTAAAGAATTCTTTATGACGGTCCATCATTTCGAAAACATGAGTTTCCTTTGCTAGAAATTCTTTTCTGACCTTTTGAAAAACAGTTTCATCTCTCTCAAAACCAATAAATAAACGATCAGTGACCTTTTGAATGGGCAGGGGTTTGTTTTTGATTGCTGAAACAACTGCATAACTTGTATTGACGAGTCCTGCCATATCGAAATCATAAGGCACAGGTACGATTTTATCATCCAGGTAAAATAATTTCTCATTGTGTTGATAAGCCGTAGAATAATCTGTGTTGCCAATCATGTACTGGAACAAGTCATTTCTCACGCTGCTCAAAGCGTCCTGATTTTTAGGGTGGATTCGCCTTTTGATGATTTTACCCTGGTAATCATGGGCAAGACTTTTATCATCCTGGATCAGTATGCCCACAAGGTCATGATCAACTTTTTTCTTGCCTGTTTCTTCTTCCAAATCAACTGATACCAGTCTTGTCTTAAAATAATAAGGGGAAAGGAGCTCATAAATTTTATAGGCAAGCAGTTCTTTGATGACGTGATCATTAGCTTTGCTGGATTTGAGACAGGGCAATACCAATTTTAACTTTTTATCCTCTTCAAAAGGGGTTCCTGCGGAAAGATCTTTATCAATTTTAAGTTTTAATGGAAGGTAATAGCAATTCTTTTTTCGATAGTTGCCCCGGGCCCGGAGTTCAATCGCTAAAGTGTAAGGATCTTCTTCTTTGAACTGATATACCAGTTTTGATTTTAAATAAGTGGAATCATTTGTAACCGCTAGAAGATTCGTTTTAGAATAATGAAGGCTGATTTTTAAGGGTTTTTCATCCCTGAACAGGGGTGAAATTTGACGTAAATTTTCGTTTTGATCAGTCTGCTGAGTGTGACCCAGGTAGTAACTTGCACCTAAGCATAAAAAACAAATGATGAGTCTCATATCTCCGATCTACTGTAATTTGTTGAAAAAATAAACAGTCTCTTAAATATACTGATTAATTTTTAAAGATAAGAGCGCAGTAAATTGAGGTAAATTGGTTTTAATTTTTTGCGCCAAAATAATAGGCCAATCCAAAATTCAGGGATAATAGATCCAGTTTGAAATTTACATTATGTGAGTCTGACGTAAACTCATTCCCTTCGTTGTCAGTTGTTCGGTTTCGTTCATATTCATAACCCAACACATCCAATTGTATTTCAAAGGCAAAGCTTTCAATTGCAAAAAAAGTAACTCCGGGACTTATACCAATTCCAAAAACAAAACCATTTTCTTTTTCCAATTCTGTTGGTTCACTGTTTTCAAATCTTTTTATCTCTGTATTTTCAAAACCGAAATCCATTTTGATCTCATTAAAAAAACTGAGCCGCTTGTTTTTAGATAGTGGATAATAGGTTCTTATAAATGGGGAGATGACGTTGCGGTTGGTAACTGATTCACTTTGAATTGTGTCAAGGAGAATCGTCCCCCTGCCTTCTGACTTATCTCTGCCATGGGTAATTCCGAGACCTGCAAAGCTGTAGTTTCCGATACTGTATCCACCCTTTATTTTAATCTCATAATTAAATTCACTCCCTTCAATAATTCGGTCAAATCCTATGTATTTATTATCACTTTTTAAATTCACATCCTCCAAACTAAAGCTAAGTGCCGTAAACCATTTGCCTTTTTGATATGGCTCGAATTCTTCATCATAATATTCGAACATCAATTCTGCAGGTGACATTTTTTCTTTTTTCTGAGAAAATGAAGGAATGGCACATAGAATTAACATCAGGGTGCAAGAGATAAAACTTTTCATAGAAAATAAAATAAGGTTAAAAATAATCATTATTTAAAAATAATAACATTGTTTATTGATGTATGCATTATTTTTTGATAGACAGAATGGTGTCTAATGATTTGCAGTTCAAGAATTAGACGATTCTGACATATATAATGTCGATTGATTTTGGTATTATTGTTAGAAATATTAATTGTGCAAACTTCTCTTTTTCAACAGTTAGTTGCAATCAATAATTTATTCATTCTCAATGAAAGGCTTTAAAACCATCTGTATGATGATGTTTCTGGCGGTTAACTTTAATTTGACGGCTCAGGATGGTACTTTAATAGCCGGATTGATTGAGAGCGATTCGATTCAATTACAGGATATTCATGTGTTGAATCTGAGTACCCTTCAAGGCACCATTACCAATGAGTACGGAGAGTTCCGCATAACGGCTTCAGTGAGGGATACCCTGATATTTTCGGGAATACAATTTCATACCCTGGGTTTGATAGTAGATGAAAATATAATCAGGCAAAGAAAAGTTAAAATTGAATTGAAACCCAAAATAGAAGAGTTAAATGAGATTGAATTGCAGGGTCATGATTTGGACGGGCTGTTTTATATTGATACCAAGAGGCTAGGAGATTCTTTACCTTTGGTGAGTGACAGGGCGGTTGATTTTTCAAACCAGGGATATGATGATCCATCGAGCAGTAATTATGTCGTTCCAGCCGTGAGTCTGGTAAATTTGGTAACCATGATCGGTAAAAAGAAAAGAAAGGAGAAAAAGGAAGAAGAAAATATTATTCAAAGAAAAAGGCAGGCACCGGCAAATTTAAGGAAGGAATTGGGAGATGATGTTTTCGTCTATCAAATGGCGATACCAAAAGTTCATATTGAACCCTTTATTCGTTATTGTCAGAAAAAGAACATTTTGGATCTTTATGTTGAGGGCAGACTGATGGAGGTCATTGATATTCTCATCAAGGAAAAGGATAATTACAGGAGAGAAAGAATCTTAAACGAATAACAAATAATTGAATTTATTTTTTATGCAATACTTATCTTTAATAAGAACTGATGGTTTTAATTTTTTGATTATGAAAAAAATTCTGGTACTGTTGATATTCCTTTTGTCCGTCGGAGGGAACCAGATTCTGAATGCTCAGGAAGAGAAGCCAAAAGTTGCCCTGGTTTTAAGTGGAGGCGGGGCCAAGGGGATTGCCCACATACCTTTATTACAGACCCTTGATTCCTTGGGTATTGTTCCTGACATCATTATTGGAACAAGTATGGGGGGTGTTGTAGGGGGCTTTTATGCTGTTGGTTATTCAGGAGACAGTATAGCGAAAATCGCTCTAAGTGCCAATTGGTCTGAGTTGTTAGGTGGAGATATTTCTTTGGATGATGTAAGCATGGAAGAAAAGAGTGAATTCAAAAGACATTTGGTGGATTTTGATATCATTGAAGGAAAGCCCAAGGTCAATTCCGGCTTGTTAAAAGATCAAAAGCTACGGGAATTTATTTCTTCTTATACATATCCTGTGTTTAATGTGGATGATTTTGATGAACTGCCAATTCCATACAGGGCGATGACAACTGATATCGTTAATGGAAAAGAAATGTTACTTGAGCGTGGTTCTTTAAGCCTTGCGATGAGAGCAACCATGTCTATTCCTGCTGTATTTCAACCTATTCCTTATGAAAATACGCTATTGGTTGATGGAGGTGTGATGAATAATTTTCCGGTAGATGTTGCCAAAAAGATGGGGTACGATTTTATTATCGGAAGTGATGTAGGAGGTGGTTTGCAAGAGAAGGAAAAGCTTACGAGCATAACGGCGCAATTATTTCAGGCGGCAATGTTAACCAGTAATTTGAAAAACCCTTCAAACAGGGAAGCCTGTAATATCCTGATTGATCATATGCCATTTTTAACCTATTCTACAGGGGATTTCACGAAAGCTGCTGAGATATTTAAAGAAGGAAAAATAGGAACAAACCTGCAATTACAAGCCTTGATCGATTTGGCCTCTAAATTGAAAAAGCACAAGCAAAGAGCCCATGAGCTTCCCGATGTTAAGGATGAATTTGTTCTTGATTCAGTATTTTACCATGATATAAGTGAGGCAAATCTCGACTTGGTAAAAGCAAGGGCCAATATACAAGTTGGTAAAAAATATTCAACAAAGGAGATCATAAATGGTATTGATAAGGCAATGGGGACAAATCTATTTAATCAGATCACTTATGATGGAGGTATCGTTAATGGGAAGAAGGAGTTACATCTTACCGGGCATGAACGATCTATGAATATTATAAAAGGATCTCTTCATTATGATACTTACAGGGGGGTTGGACTGATGGTAAATTATACAGGTCGAAACCTTGTGGGTAAATCATCTCGAATACTGGTTACAGTGGATATTGCGGAACAACCAAGGTTTAGGTTACAGTACCAGAAACAATTCGGGTCTGACAAAACCTGGTGGTGGAGATCTGAAGCCCTGGCAGAGTTTTTAGAACAAAAGTTTTATTATAGGGGTGAGGTGGCAGATTCATGGAATTCAAATTATTTTCAATTTGACAATCAATTTAATAAGAATCTAAACTCCCTCCATAGTTATGCAGGAATTGGACTGAGTTATGAGATGAATGGTATGACGCCAAAAACGAGTACCGAATTAAATGAAAATCTTGTTGAAAAATACTTGTTTAACAATTTGGAAATTGATGTGCACTATTTATTTAGCAAAATGGATCAGGTATATTACCCGGGCAAAGGGACTTTTTTAAGAGTTGGAGTGGCCCGCTCTTTGATTCATGATGTAAGTATGGATTTTTCAGACGACAATACAATTGATGTAAACGGATCTACAAATGGTTTTACTAAAGCAATGCTTGACTTTGAACAAAGATGGGCTTTTTCTGATAAGATTACAGGAATCTTAGGAGCCAATGCAGCTTTTATTTTTGAGGATAAATTGGAATCAGATGATTATTGGTTCAGTGATTACGGATATGCCGCAAAATATTCATTGGGGGGAATAGTAACAGCTCCAAGAAAAGGTTCATATGTTTTTCCGGGTCTGCATGAGGATGAACTTTTTGTAAATCAAATGATGAGGTTAAATTTGGCGGTACAGCTCAATCCGTTTTCAAAGTTTTATTTTTCACCTCATGTAAATCTAGCAACTGTCGGTTTCAGAGGATTCAACAGGTATATTGAAAATGCTTTTTCACCTGTTGGAGACTGGTCTGATGGGGTTGAACCAAGCAGTGTGGTTTCAGCAGGAATAAAAGTTGGATACCACTCTTTTTTAGGACCTTTAAATTTTGATATTTCCTATGTAAATGATGTCAATAAAATTAGAGTGTTTTTTAGTGTAGGTATTTTGTTTAACAGGTCTAATTAAACATTTTGAGCCTGAAATAATACCTTAAAGGACTGTATAATGGTCAAAAAAAACCTGCCGATTATTCAACAGGCAGGTTTTTTTAAGAATTCTGATAATTATTTTATCTCATTTCTGTTTTAAATTTTTGTCCGCCCACAGATGCCTCATACATCAATCCTCCTTTTGCATGAGTGAAAATTAATATTCCGTCTCTGTAATCCACATCGAATGAGGCCCCGGCAGTTACAGCCACGGCAGTTGCCTGTGCTGCAAATTCAAATTTATCTCCTGTAAAACGATCAAAGGCAGCCTTGTCTTTAAAGAAAATTATTTCAGAATAGGCTTGGCCTCCGGCCTGAAATCCAATGGTTACCTGAGTCATTTTACAGTCACCTACGGTGGCTCCTCCTCTGTAAATGGTCCCGTTGCCTGCAGCACCGCCAACGCCTAATCCACCTTTCCCAATAGATGGGAAAACGGCATAGCCATAGGCTGTATTGAAGTATTTGTTGATTTTGTCATTTGTTTTCTTGAATTCAGCGATAGCCTCGGCCGATTTGCTTTCAACATTTTTTTGTGCAAAACTACTCATAGTCAAACATATGAGCATCAATGTGAACAAAGTTAATTTTAGTTTCATTTTTTAGGGGTTTAAGGTTAATATGAAATATAATGTAAAGGTAATTATTTATAATTAAATTAAAATTAGTTCAATAGGATTATCTAATGAACTTCCAATAAAAAGAAATCTGCTTTTATCTTGTGGCCCAAGGATATCTAACGATTCACAATAAACAATGTCATAATAAGTTTTATATTTGTTAGAATCAAGTACTTATTAATCTGCATTAATGAAGCCGAAGAATATAATATGACGGGATATATAAAGCTTAGAAAAAAGATTATTTCATTGTTAAATGAGAAATTACCTGAAGATTTATATTATCACGGTATACATCATACAATGGATGTATTGCACGTTTGTAATCAATATATTCGAAGGGAAAAATTAGGACAGCATGATTCCATGTTACTTCGTTTAGCAGCTTTGTTTCATGACATCGGATTTATTGAATCGATGCAGGAACATGAAAAAAACGGAGCGAAAATAGCCGCCCAGATGATGCCGGAATATGGTTTTTCGTCTGAAGATATAAAGAAAGTTCAGGGCTTGATTCTTGCTACACGAATTCCTCAGAGCCCTGCAAATTTTTTAGAAAAAATCATTTGTGATGCAGATCTTGATTATTTGGGAAGAAATGATTTTTACCAGATCAGTGATCTTCTGGGGAAAGAGCTTGAGGTATATGGCAATATCAAGAGTAAAATGGAATGGAATAAACTTCAAATAGGCTTTCTTGAAGCCCATCAGTACCATACAGAATTTGCGGTAAAAAACCGTCAGCCCATAAAGGAAAAGCGAATTGCTGAATTGAAAGAATGGGTTGAGAAGGCAAAACAATGATGTTAAAATGATCTGGGATTTTCTTTGACTTACTTTTCTTTTACGGC
This sequence comes from uncultured Flavobacteriaceae bacterium, assembly GCA_965365165.1. Classification (GTDB taxonomy): domain Bacteria; phylum Bacteroidota; class Bacteroidia; order Flavobacteriales; family Flavobacteriaceae; genus Lutimonas. Next base: position 10,828 of record CBDUAP010000037.1, on the reverse strand, counting down.
ATTTTAAACTTTACACACAGGATCTAATCTTTCGGTTATGTTTTTATTCATAGCATGATTTATAGTGGACTAAAAATAATGGACAAAAACTTGCTTTGGAAATTCAAGTTTTAGTAACTTTAGTACTGCAGAGTTTTGTCAAATAAGATATTTATATTGATGCAAGGTTACACCAGACTCATATTTCTAGTATTCCTTCCTGTTTTTGTTTTTGGGCAAGGGCATTATAACCAGGAAAATTTCGGGAACCGATCTTTGCTGCTTGGCGGTAATGTTACCGGAAGTGTCCAGGACCTGGGTTTGACCTATTATAACCCGGCAAGGATTGCCCTAGTTGAAAACCCTGTTTTCTCGATTAATGCCAAGGCTTATCAATTCAGTTCAGTTACTTTGAAGAACCCGTTTGGACGTGAAAATAAATTGAGCGATTCAAGATTTGAGGGTGTGCCCAGTTTGGTATCAGGTACTTTTAAAATTGAGAAATGGCCCAAGCATCATTTTGCCTATGCCTTTCTTTCGAGGAAGCGATCAAAAATTGGCATAAATGTATCAAGGGATCTGGAGGAAGGAGATTTGATCGATGAAAATGACGATATCGACCGGTTTGTGGGTGATTTTAAATTGGATAACAGTAGGACCGATGAATGGTTTGGGATGACATGGGGAATGAAAATAAAAGATAATTTTAGTGTCGGGGTTTCAGCTTTTGCATCTATTTATAATGATAAGGCAGTCTATGACCTTGGGCTGGCCACCATTGGGGATCAAAGTGGTGTAGACTTGTTTAGCAGTAAAGTTAAGTTTGGTCAAACTTCTTATGGTTTGTTTTTAAAAGGTGGACTGGCATGGCAATTGAATGATATAGAGCTCGGATTGAATATAGATGCCCCCTTCCTCGATATTGTCAATAACGGCAAATTTGAATATCAACGGTTTTTATCAGGAACAGAGGACCAGGATGAATTTAAGTACTATAACCTTAAAGATTTAAAAGCCAGACGAAAAGAACCGCTGGGTATTTCAGTGGGTGCGGGAATACCCGTGAAAAAGCATAAAATTCATGTCAAGGTAGATTGGCATGGTAAGGTATCAGAATATGATCGTTTGGTCATTCCGGCGCAGGAAGAAAATGGGGAAAACTTTTTTATAAAGGAGGAATTAAGATCCGTTATCAATTTCGGTGCAGGAATTGAATTATACGTAAATGATCATATGCATTTTTATGGGAGTATTTCGACAGATTTTTCTCCAATCAAATCAAGTGCAAGCATCTTTGATCTGATAGACACCGAATCAGATGCTAATTTTGATGCGGATTATTTTCATTATGCTTTTGGCATGGATTTTAAATTAAAAAAAGTAGAATTAGTTGTTGGTGCCACTTATTCAACTGGTTCCACAGAGTTTGGTGAGCCCATAAGATTTCCTGGAGATGGATTACCGGTAAATGAAGACAATTCTCACATCACAGCTACCCGGTGGCGGTTTGTGGTTGGTCTTGAAATCCCTTTGTTTGGTTACGAACTTGAATTCAAATAAACGCTGAAGGCGAGCTCACCTGTGTTTCTTAACCAAATCACCCTGTCTGTTCACCAAGATCGTAGCTCTTTGATTTAAATAAAGAATGGGATTCATTTCAGAAAACTTTCTTTATGATTAATGTCATCATTGATTTGAGAAGAGACCAGTATCTTTGATTCAAATTGTGATCAGATGAAATCAAAAGGATTGTTATTCGTCGGAATTTTTTTACTGGTTATTGGGATTCTCCTAAGAAAGGTTTTTGATTTTCCTTTAACTGGTTTGATTCTAATTCTTAGTGGAGTTACCCTTAAAACGATTTATATTGTTGCTAAAATCAGAAGTGGTGACTACAAACCAGGCAGGGAGATGTTGTTTTTATTTATTGGACTTGCATTATTTATGACTGGCCTGAACACAAGAGATGAATTTAAAGGAATCTTTCCGCTCATATTGATTGTATCGGGACTTGCTTTAAAAATTATTTTCATTGTTAAATTTATCCTGATCACTCGTGCTGCGCGAACAATGAAGGAGCAGGCAATCGAATAATTCCTTTGTTTTAATTGTTTGACAGGCTTTATGGAGCCGATGAGACATAAAAGGCCTTATAATATGATGTTTCGACATCATTTGCAACACGCCAATGCCCCCTCAGTCACTGGACATGATATCATAAGACCTTATCAATTAATTGGAGATCTCGCCACAACCTATTCTGGGTCCTGCGGCTCCGGCTGGTTGCGTAGAGAAGTCATCTGGTCCGGCATGTATGATTACCGCTTTGCCCAGGATATCTTTCGTTTCGTCTTCACATCCTATGCACCATAGATCGGTTGTTCTGCTAATACTCCCTGATCCATCTTTTCCGATGGTTATATTACCGATATCACCACGATGATATGACGCTGAATCCCATTTGCCATGTGCAGCCCCTGTCGGGTTCCAATGCCCTCCTGCTGATTTTCCATCAGCCGAGCTGCAATCTCCAACGAGGTGAATATGGATGGCATGCTCACCGGGAGTGGCATTAGAAATATTTGCCTTCATCATGACTTTCCCGTTCTGTTCTTTGAAAACAGCTTTCCCGGTTACTTTGCTACCGCTTTTGGAGTGGATAACGGCAACTGCCGTCTTCGTTTTGTTTTCTGCAACTTTCTGGTCATGAACGGCCAAAAAATAAAATAATCCCAGGGTGAGTCCGATGACAATACTGCTGTATGTTTTCATAATTTTATATTTATATGTAATAATCTTTGGTAAAAATCATTTTTAGGTGATTCATTTTTTTTATAAAATTCTTGTTGTCCTTTAAAAATTTATCATTTCTGAAATGAAGGAATTCTCCCTGGCCATGAATGCTGAATCCGTTGGTTCGATAAGTGTACAGCTGATAATAGGGAATGATCCACGTAAAATTATCAAGCCTCCTTGTGATTCTCACCAGTACCCCCTTAGGCCTCAATTCAAGGTTCGCATAATTAAGATCCGCACCATTGTATAAGGTAGTCTGAAGATTCGGGCTGACTTTATCAATGATCATTCGTCCTGAGCCTATACCCTTCATTTTGAATTTTCTCCATAACGAAAAGGGTTTTCCCACAAGATCGTTGATCAGGACATCATTGTCTTTATCGGTATATGTTGTATTTAAGACCATGACAGCTTCATTTAAAGCGTAAAGATACAAAATGTTTAACTAATAAAGAAAAAAGTTAAACAAAATATTCGATAAATAAAAATGGGGGTTTGAAAAAAAAATGATGAGATTCGTCCAAGATGAATGGATTTTTAAAATGTAATGTCCTTAATTCCATAATTATTTTTAAAATATTTTATCTCATGTACATACTTACCAATTTTATAATCCGTGGCAAGAAGGATTTTGCCTTTGGAATTTTTTTTACAGTATTGCTCATCTTAAATATCGCTTGCGAATCTAAAAAAGGCACTGAACCTAAGAATGATGATTTGTCAAATGAAGACCTTATGATCACGATAGTGACGAACAGCATGGATTTTCAATGCCCTGACACCATTCCTTCGGGCTGGAACACTTTTATGTATGACAACCGCTCCAACGAGACACATTTCTTTTTATTTGACCAGTATCCTGAAGGCAAAACCATTTTGGATACCGAAAAGGATATACTTCCTGTTTTCCAAAAAGGAATGAATCTGATCACTCAGGGAAATTCTGAAGATGGCTTTGAGGCATTCAACATGCTTCCTGAATGGTTTTTTAAGGTGGTCTTTGTGGGTGGATCCGGTCTTGTATCTCCTCGTAGCTCCAGTTTGACGACCATCAAACTTGATCCGGGCTATTATGTCTTGGAATGTTACGTGAAGATGCCTGACGGTACCTTTCACGGAACCATGGGCATGACCAAGGAGATCATCGTTTCTGAAGAAAACAGTGGTTTACAACCTCCTTTGGCTCAGGTAAAGATTAATATTTCAAGTTCAGAGGGGATTGTTTTCTCAGATTCAATAAGTTCAGGAAAGCAGGTTTTTTCAGTTTATTTTAAGGATCAGATCGCACATGAAAATTTTGTAGGGCATGATGTCAATCTGGTAAAATATGATGAAAGTGCGAATCTGGAAGTTCTTGAGTCATGGTTGAATTGGGCTGATCCGAAGGGTTTGATTTCGCCGGCACCTGAAGGATTTACTTTTCTGGGCGGGGTTAACGATATGCCGGCGGGTTCTACGGGTTATTTTGAGGCAGAACTTGATCCTGGCAATTATGCGTTTGTTTCAGAAGTTCCTGGTTCAGTGAAAAAGAATTTGTTTAAAACTTTTGTCATCCATAATTAGGAAGTCTCGCCATGAACTTGTTTTGGTATGAGTTGCAATTCAAGCTTTGAAGATCATGTCAGAAAAGGAATGGCAAATGAGGTCGATTGCAAAATTCAGGATGGATGTGCTTGAGCATTGCATTTTGCAGGGGTCTTTCAAAAAAGGTCCTTAGATTCCGGCCCCTTCAAATTTTAACCTATTGATTGTTTGTGTCAATCCCTGTCATTGTGATTGTTTTTTTTTTCCGTTTGGGTTTCCAGGGTTTTCGATTTTCTGGCCTTTTTTAATTCAGCAAATTTTACCTGGGTGATGAGTTCTAATGTTTTATCCATGATCAGCGCATTAATTTGGATACAAAAGTAACAGGAAGCAACGATCTTCAAAACGACAGAAAATGCCGTATAAGTTGAAATGTAAGTTTAAAGTAAAGTAAAACAGGGTGAAAGATGGGCTGATCCCTTTTTAATAAAATTTATTCAGGTCTTCTAAGAGTTCAGCTTCCTCTAAGAGGGCCGCCCTTTTCTTGATAAGATCGTCTTTTTTCTTTTTTAATGATGTAGAAGAGGCTTGATTTGATGCTCGCTCCATCTCTTGTCTGGTCAATTCGATTTGCTCATCGAGTCTTATCAGTGCCTTTTGGTAATCCTGGGTGTACAAGGCATAATTCTGATCATCTATGGTTTCAGAAGTGACATAGTCCTGATGGATCGCCAGGTCAGGAAAGGGGTTAATTTCCTGGCCGTATCCGTGAACTGCTGTACCCAATCCGATGACTATGATGTAAATTAGATTCTTCATATTTTTTCAGGGTGCAAATTTAAAGTATTTTATCTTAAGTATAACGACATTGGCTGTCTAATTTACATTGAACATAATTTTTTAAAAGTCGACATCACTTGTTCAAATAAAAAAAGAGGTGATCTGATACACCTCTTTTTTTATGAATATTTTCTGCTTTCACCTGTTCTTTTAGTTTATTTCAGATTTGAACATGCAAAGTAATGGGCAAGGTATAGGAGACTCCAACCGGTACTCCTCTCTGTTTCCCGGGCGTCAACCTCGGCAACATGTTTACTACCCTTAAGGCCTCTTTTTCCAATCTTGCGTGAGGGCCTCTTGCCCTGGCATCGGCTATTTTACCTGTTTTATCTATTTTAAATATCACATAGACCTTTTTCTTGCCAGGAGACAGACCAAGGTCCTTGGAAAGACCTGTATTGTAATTTTTACTGATATGGTCTGTTATTTTTTCCTGCATGCATTTTTTCTTTTGCTCTTTTGTGCCCTTACAGCCGGGATATACCGGTGGATCTTCTATGATTGCAAAAGGAATGTCTTGTTCGATATGCTCTTCTTCTATAACCTCTTCAATATCGTCCATTTGAACCACTTCAATAAATTCTGATTCATCAGTTTCAGTGGTCTCAAGTATGGTCTCTTCTATTTCTTTTTCATCAGCCACAATTTCAATGACTTCAGGTGCCGGGGGCGGGGGTGGTGGCGGTTTTACTTCCAGGATTCTCTCCGTGACCGGTATATCTAGAACCTCTTCTTCATGTATGTTGATACTTCCTAATTCACTAACAGTTCTGTCAAAGCTTTTCCATTCAACAGCAGTATAGATGAGGATTAATGACAATAGTAACCCTAATTGAAAGAAAATTTTACTGTAGGCCCCAATTTCTGCTTTTTCTGTTTTTTTAGCTAACATGGCGGTACGGATTTATGTATTTTAAAGTTACAGCCATTACAATTTTAAATACATGACAATTATCACTTTCACATTAATTGTATGTTATTTTTGTTACATTCATATTTTAGAACTGTTTTATAATATATTATTCATTTATTTTCATGAAATCGAGTTTGTAAAGTCACTGGATCTGTCATATGTTTAAAAATTTATGATCTCATTATTTGAAATTTAAAGGCAAATTAGATCAGATGGATTTTGTCCTCTGAGATGTCTGATAAAAATTTCAAATGTTCCAATTTATCCTAAATTCTTAATCAGATATCCCCACTTGGATTCTGCCCATTTTAAATGGGGAAAACTGTAACAAAAACACTTTTTTTAGCGTCTATTAAGTAAAACTGAAAAACATTCAGGAAACCTTAAAAATGGATTCATGTTTGACATTGATCGCTGGCAGGAGATATTCGATACCATTGCTAAAAATAAGCTAAGAACCTTTCTTACGGGTTTGTCTGTGGCTTCCGGAATATTTATTCTGGTGATTTTGCTTGGTTTTGGTCGTGGAATGGAGAATGGTATCCGAAAGGAGTTTGAAGGAGACGCAACCAATTTGATCTTTGTTTGGGCGCAAAGGACTACCAAGGAGTATAAAGGCATGAATCCTGGAAGGCGGATCAGCTTAAAGAATGACAATTATGATCATATCATCTCATCTAATGAGGGTCAAATTGAATTCAGGTCCGGGGTATACAGGGTGCCGTTTGGAACCACTGTTAACTATAAAAAGGAATCAATTGCATACGGGGTCTGGGGTGTTCATCCGAATTATCAGCAAATAGAAAATCAGAGCATGGTTTCAGGCAGGTATATTGACCAAATGGATGTGGACTCAAAAAGTAAGGTGGCTGTGATCAGTTATAAAATTAAAAATGAACTTTTAAAGGGTGTTGAAGATCCAATGAATGAATACATACAGATTTCGGGAATCAATTTTAAAGTCATTGGCATTTATAGCGATCCTGCCGGTGGAAGAGATGAAGACAAGGTATTTGTTCCTTTTACAACGGGTCAAAGTGTATTCAACGGAGCAGATCATTTGCAAAATTTGGCCTTCACCATGAAACCGGAAAAGAATTTTGAGAAAGCCGTTAAGGCAGCGAATCAGTTCTCTGATGAGATTAAGCAGTATCTAAAAGAAACGCATAAGGTGGCTCCTGATGATGAAGGCGCCATACATGTCAATAATGCCCTTGATGATGCCAAGCGATTTTATACCCTCACAAATAATATAGCTTTGTTCTTTTGGTTTGTCGGAATTTGTACGATCATAGCCGGTGTGGTTGGGGTCAGCAATATCATGATGATCATCGTGAAAGACAGAACGAGAGAAATAGGGATCAGGAAAGCACTTGGTGCCAGGCCATGGTCCATTATTGGAATGATCTTGCAGGAATCTGTTTTTGTAACAGCTGTTTCAGGTTTTGGGGGATTGATTTTTAGTATGGCATTGCTTGAAATTGTCGGACCCAACATTCAGGTTGATTATGTTTTGAACCCTTCGGTCAATTTTTCAATCGCCATGACCATGGTGATTCTTTTGATCATTGCTGGTGCTCTGGCCGGATTTATCCCCGCATGGAGAGCTGCCAATATAAAACCAATCGAAGCCTTAAAAGACGAATAAAGTAGCGTGCTATGTTCAACAGAGATAAATGGAATGAAATAATAGAAGTCCTGACCAGCAATTGGGGAAGAACCCTCTTGACTGCTTTTGGCGTTTTTTGGGGTATTTTCATTTTAATTCTTTTGCTTGCTGCGGGGAAGGGTCTTGAAAATGGCATTCGTCAGGATTTTGGAGATATTGCTACCAATACCATGTTTATGTGGACACAAACCGTGAGCAAGTCTTATCAGGGAATGGCCAAGGGCAGGAGGTTTAGTTATGACCTTAAAGATGTCAGGGACATCAAAAACAATGTAGAAGATCTTCGTTTTATTTCTCCGAGAAATCAGATTGGAGGATTCAATGCAGGAAGCAACGTGATTAGAGGATTGAACTCTGGGGCCTTTGATGTTTTTGGAGACTATCCAGAAATTATAAAACAAGAACCCATGAATATTATTCAGGGACGTTTTATCAATTACAATGATATTGAAACAAAAAGGAAAGTAGCCATCATTGGGATGGGGGTGAAAAGCAGTTTGTACAAAAGTGATGAGGAAGTCCTGGGAAGCTACATCAAAATTAACGGCGTTAATTTTATGGTCATAGGAATCTATACTAAAAAAAGCAGCGGTGGTGACAATGAAAGGCAGCAAAAACAGATCTTCGTCCCTTTTACTGCTTTTTCTCAGGCATTTAACCGGGGAGATAAAGTAGGCTGGATGGCAATAACCGCAAAAAATGGTACGCCCATTACGGATATCAAGGAAAAAATATTTGATATCGTTAAAAAGAACCATAAAATTCATCCGGATGACAACAGGGCAGTAGGCCATTTTGATCTCTTTGCACAATTTAACAGGGTCGAGAATCTATTCATGGCATTAAAGGTAATTGCCTATTTTGTTGGTATTCTGGTCTTGTTGTCAGGGGTCATCGGGGTAAGTAATATCATGTTGATCGTGGTCAAAGAGCGCACCAAGGAAATTGGAATTAGGAGGGCGGTAGGGGCTTCACCAGGTAAAATAAGGGCACAGATTCTTACAGAATCAGTATTTCTGACAATTATATCAGGAATGGCCGGAATTGCATTTGGTGCTTTACTGATCTATGTTTTGAATTATGCACTTTCCCTAACTGATCCCATAGATATGTTTGCTAGCCCCAGTGTCAATCTGGGCGTTGTGATCACTGCCCTGGCCATCCTCATCTTGTCAGGTTTACTGGCGGGGCTGATACCGGCACAGAATGCCATTAAACTAAAGCCCGTTGATGCTTTAAAAATTGAATAATTAAAACAAGAAAAAATAGAACAATGAAAAAGTCGGTGACCATTTTTATTTTAGTATTTATCGTTGCAACCTTTGGTACAGCAATGTATTATTTGTACTCAAAGAATAAGGAAGATCCTGTGGTTTATGACACCGAAAAGCCGTCGGTTCAGAATATCGTGAACAAAACCGTGGCAACAGGAAGCATACTGCCATTAGAGGAAGTCCTTATCAAACCCAATATATCAGGTGTGATAGAAGAAATTTATGTGGAAGGTGGCGATTTGCTGGAGGCAAATGACCTTATTGCCAAAATTAAGGTGATCCCGAACCTGGCATCCCTGAATCAGGCAAAAAATGCAATTGAAACAGCCCAAATAGCCATGTCTGATGAAAAAAGAAGGTATGAACGTCAACGCGGGTTATTTCAAAAAGGAGTGATATCGAAAGAGGAAATGGAAAGGGCAGAAGTAAGCTATAAACAAGCTGAACAGTCATTTAACGCTGCAAAACAAAACTACGATATCGTTAAAACGGGTTCTACAAAAGGGCTGGGTACGGCAGCCAACACTTTAATCAGGTCAACTATTTCAGGCATGGTGCTGGATATACCCGTCGAAGTTGGTAATCAGGTAATTCAAAGTAATAATTTTAATGAGGGTACAACCATAGCCGCTTTGGCAGATGTAAACCGAATGATCTTTGATGGTAAAGTCGATGAGTCCGAAGTTGGAAAAATAAAAGAAGGATTTCCGTTGGAAGTTACTGTTGGAGCCATGGAAAATATAACTTTCAATGCCGTTTTGGATTATATTGCTCCAAAAGGAAAGTTGGAAAACGGTGCTATCCAGTTCGAGATCAAGGGCACTTTGCATAAGACTGACACAACCTTTATCAGGGCTGGTTTAAGTGCCAATGCTTCCATCATTTTGGCCAAGGCCGACAGCGTGCTATCTATTAAGGAAGGTCTCGTCCAGTTTGACGAAAAAACGAAAAAACCTTTTGTAGAAGTGAAAAAGGGAGAAAAGGAATTTGAAAGAAGGGAAATTACATTGGGAATAAGTGACGGGCTTAATGTAGAAGTGATGGAGGGCCTCTCTAAGGACGATGAGGTCAAGGTCTGGAACAAGTTAAAGGAACTTTAACAAAAAAAACGGAGAGGCATCAAGGCCTCTCCGTTTTTAAATAAGCTATTTTAGTGCCGGGTTTAGTAACCGCTCAAAGCATCATTGTATTGCCATATTTCATCCCAGCTGTTTGAAAATGCTGATGACATTCCCTTTGTAAATGCATCCCAGGAATCTTTTCCATTGATTTTTAAGAAAGAGTCCTTGAAATTTCTTTCCTGATCATATGAGGCCCAGTTTTTGTGAAACATAACTGTAGCAAGGTGCCTGCCATGGTTTCCCTGACGGAACATGTTTTCATACATCCCCCATGGATTTTCACCTTCCATGTCTTTTACTGATTTACTAATTTGATCCATCAAATGTTTTATCTGATATCCACTTCCGTCTTCCACTTCAAAAAATCTGACGTGTAGAATTTTATAAACCATCTCATCTCCTTGTAACATTTCAGTATTGGATACTTCATTGTTTTGCCTCCAGTATTCTCCTGATTGCATTTTTTTGACATTGGGCATTACATTGTCTCTCCAGTCTTCATCATGACCTCCTTCTGCCGGCCGTGTATCCAGATCTGAGAAGCCCAAAGGCCCCATTTGCCAAACCATTTTGCCAATGTTCGGTCCTGAAACCACATTGTAAACAACAGCTCTGTGCGCTCCTTCTTTGTGGTATTTCTTGTTGTGCTTGGACATAGCTTCTCCAAGGGCTTTTAATTTTGTGTTGTCAGGGGTAATGTAGAAACTTTCCC
>CBDUAP010000036.1:0-18613 GCA_965365165.1 uncultured Flavobacteriaceae bacterium | reverse complement strand
AAAAAAAAAAATACCCCAAAAATATCATTGCTTGTCGTAAAAAAGGGGCCTGTTGCAACCGCCGGATCAATACCGTTCTTGTCAAGTATCAGAGGAACAAATGTGCCTACCAGGGAGGCAAAGATGATAACGATCACAAGAGAAATTGATATGGTAATGAGCACGTTTAGCGGGTAGTCGAGAAAACTGCCAAATAAAAAAATGAGGCCCGCCAGGATAATTCCGTTCACAATGCTTAGCCCTAGCTCTTTGAGCAGCCGGTTTAATTTGCTGCCTTTTAAATTATCCCCGGCGAGTCCTTGAACAATGATCGCTGATGACTGAACACCAACATTTCCCGCCATGGCGGCAATCAAAGGTGTAAAATAGAAAAGTTCAGGAAAAAGATTGAGTGCCTCATCAAAACCTCCCATGATGGAGGCTGCTGCCATTCCCCCAACCAGACCCAGTATCAGCCAGGGCAACCTGGCTTTGGTCTTGTCAAAAATACTGTCGTCCGCATCAATGTCCTCAGTGATACCTGCCGCCATCTGATAGTCTTTTTCAGCTTCTTCAACAATAAGGTCCACGATATCATCAATGGTGATCCGGCCCAGCAGAACATTATTGTCATCGACCACAGGAATCGCTTCAAGGTCATATTTTTGCATCACCCGGGCAACGTCTTCAGCATCGTCATTGACATTGACCGAATCTACTTTTGGAATATAAATGTCAGAAATTTTGGATTTTGCCGAAGCCACCAAAAGGTCTTTTAATGATAAGCGTCCGATAAGCACATCGTCTTTGTCCACAACATAAATGGAATGAACGCGACTGACTTCCTGAGCCTGAGTTCTCATTTTTCTGACACAAGTTGGTACCATCCAGTTTTCCTTTACTTTTACAAGTTCTTTGGCCATCAAACTTCCCGCGGTGCCTTCTTCATAACGCAAGAGATCCACAATGTCTTTGGCATGCTCATCATCCTCAATCTTAGAAATGACTTTGGTTACTCTTTCCTGGGGCAATTCGGAAAGGATATCAGCTGCATCATCTGTGTCAAGTTCGTCAATTTCTCCTGCTATTTCCTGAGCGGATAGATTTTGCAGAATTTTTTCACGATCGTCTTCATCGATCAGGATCAGCGCCTCGGCAGAAATTTCACTATTGAGTAATTTGAAAATATAGGTGGCATCGTCCAGGCCAAGTTCGTCGATGATCTCAGCAATATCTGCAGGATGTTCTTCAGACAATAAAGAAAGCAGGGCCTTGTCATCTTTCGAATGAACGAGCAACTCTATTTTCTCTAAAAATCTCTTATCGATTTCGGTTGCCATCTTGGTCCAGGCTTTTGGTTAATTCTATAAATTCTTGAACGGTCAACTGTTCGGGTCTCAGCGCAAATATAACATCTTCCTTTAATTTATCCGAGATGTTAAAGGTTTTTAAACTGTTTCGCAGGGTTTTTCTTCTCTGGTTGAAGGCTGTTTTTACCACCCTGAAGAAATACGCCGGATCTACCGGGAGGATGTAATTTTTTTTTCGCGTCAGCCTGATGACTCCGGAGTCCACTTTTGGGGGAGGATCAAAAACAGAGGGAGGAACCGTGAATAAATATTCAGCATCATAAAATGCCTGGGTAAGCACAGAAAGGATTCCGTATGTTTTATTACCAGGGATTGCGGTGATCCTTTGCGCAACTTCCTTCTGAAACATTCCGCTGAATTCGGGGATCTGGTCTCTCATTTCAATGGCTTTGAAAACAATTTGTGATGAAATATTATAGGGAAAATTACCAATGATGGCCAAAGGTTCGTCCTTAAAGTAGGAACTCAGGTCCATTTTTAAAAAATCCTCATTAATGATACGATCTGACAAGTGTGAAAAATGGGTTTTTAAATAAGATATGGATTCCCGGTCTATTTCAACAACCCAAATGGTTTTATCCTTTTCCAGTAAATATTTGGTAAGGACTCCCATGCCTGGTCCGATTTCTAAAATATGCCTGTATCCTTTCAAAGTGAGAGAATCAGCAATCTTTTTTGCAATATTCTCATCTTTGAGAAAATGTTGCCCGAGGTGTTTTTTAGGTCTGACTCTCATGAGAAAGGTGTTGTTTCGCTTCTAAATAAAAAATTCTTTTACAATCTCCATTTCTGTCCTGAAGGCCCCAAATTTGTTTCCGAAACGCTTGTACACATCTTCTCTCAACCGAGGCGCATGTTCCTCATAATATTGTAATAGGATGTCTTTTGATTCACAAGTGTATTGCACAGAATAAGTAGTACCCCCAAGGTCTTCTTTGACCATGACCTGACTCATCAGGGCTTTTAAAAATTTACCGGTGGCAAGCACTTCAGGAATATGGGTTTGCTGCATCCAGGAAATCCATTCATCATGAATGCTGTCGTCTACATTAATCGTAACGTTGTAAATGATCATTTTTTTATGTAATTAATTGATAAAGGTAGGTTTTTCCAATAAATAAAAGGGCTGCAGATTCAGTTTTTAAAGGACTTATCAGATTCGGTTCATAAATCGTCACCCCTTAATTTTCTATAGGCTTTTCGTGCCGGAACAAGGTAAATACTGGAAGGAAAATCAAAGATTATCTTTTCATACATTTCTTTCGCACGAGCCGGGTTACTGAGATGCTCCTCATACAAGAGTGCCAGGTTAAAAAGGGCATCATCAGTGAACAGGCTTTCGGGATGATGGTCCAGAATGGCCAGCAAATTATTTTCTGCAGCGTTGTAATTTCCAATTTTCCGATACAACAGGGACTGTTTAAAAAGAGCATCATCCTCAATGTTTTGCCCCTTAAACTGATATAGAACGGTCTCAAGGGTATCGATTGCCTCTTTGTATTTTTTCTGAAAACCCAATAAATCAGCCTTGGCATATTTCTTCAGTCCTTCATTTAAACTATCCTTGTCTGAATTGTTGCTGATCTTCAGGCTTAGCTCAAGGGCGTCATTGGCAATAAGCTGTGAGGTTGATGATTTCAATACTTTCAGCTGGTTCTGTGCCCATTGGAAATCTCCTTTAAAATAGGAAGTTCTGGCTACTTTGAAGCGTGCTTCCTGCGCCAGGGTACTGTTTTTCAGATCATATTGAATTTGCGTGTAGAGTACCAATGCCTGGTTAAACTGACTGGTGTAGACAAGGATATCAGCTATTTCCATTTGAATCATTCCTTTCTCAAAGGCAGATTGAGCCCGGGGGAGGATTTTTTCAAGCCTGGAGATGGCAAGCTCAGGTTGGTCAAAGCCATAGGTCAGAAATTGTGCATAGGCCAGTTGAAGTTCCGGAGATGATGAGCCAGGACCGTATTGGTCGAGCAATTCAAGGTATTTCTTATTTATTTTTTCCGGGCCGATTCCGGCATCAGACAATTCCTGTTCAATTTTCAGCAAATAAATTTCTGCCTGTAATTTGGTGTTGGAATCCGCGAGCATATTATTTTTGTCCTGAGCAATGAAACGAAATGCTTCTTTCGCGGTATCGTAATCTCTGTTGCTGAACGACAGAATTGCGATTTGATTGATCCTTTCCAGATTTCCAGGGTTTCTGTTGAACAAGGATTTTTCCTGAATGAAAGCTTTGTCATAATCATGTTGTTGCATGAACATCCAGCTCAGTAAAATATTCCAGGAATCTTTGGGTTCGTTTTGGGCTTTTTTTAATAACAGTTTTTTAAAGAGTAAATTTTTGGGATCATTCTTGTCTTCCGTAATAAAAGCCGCTACATACCTCTGAACGGTTGAATAATAATTTTCATTTTTTTCGATCAGCTCAAGATACAGGCTGAACATTTTTTCCAAGTCACCTTTTTCACCATAGATTCTGGCTTCACTGATCTCTGTATTCAATTTGGGATTGATCCCCTTGGCAAGCCGGTAAACTTCCAAAGCTTCATCGAGTAAGTGATTTTGGCTGAAGGACCTGCCAATCATAAAGCAATAACTCGGGTTTTTCCGGACAAAATCAATGGCCTTCTGGAAATTTTGAGTAGCGAGATCATTTTCTCCCTGCAATTGATAGTTGTATCCTAATTCTACATAAAGATTTATTTGATTCGGAAACCTCAGCAATTGTTCTTCCAATAATAATTGAGCCTCTTTGTACGATTCAATTTGCTGATAGCACGTTAAAAGCGATTTGAAATAGTCTTGCCTGATAGGATTATTTTCAAACAGGGGTTTGTACAGATGAATTGCTTTTTCATAGTCTCCTTTTCTAAAGTACGACTGTGCCAGTTCTACATTTTGAGAAGAGAGACTCAGGAAAAAAAACAGGAATATTAGGCTCAGATAAAATCGCATGCGGTAAAATACTAAAAATTTATATTCGTGTTGAAACAAGTCCGTTATTTATTTCGCAATAAATCAAGAAATTTTTAAAATACCCATAAAAGTTAATCCAGTTTTATAGGGAATTCAAAATAATGTTAAAGTAATTATAAAATAAATTATAAAATGTAACGTTATCTGAAAATAACTGTCTTAATAATATAAGTCAACAATAACAAAAATCTTAAAGTTATGAACGAAGTTAAAAAATTCTACGAGAGAGCTAAGCAAAGTGCAAAGAACCATATGAAGAATGGTCAGATCAATGATTACTTGAATGATTTATTGATTATGAATCATTACAAGAAATTAATGGATGCCGCTTAATATTTGTTCTTCAACTGAACTGATCACTCCATACTAGTTGATCAAATCAAAACCGGTATATTTACGCAATACTTCAGGTATTTTAATGCCGCTTTCAGTTTGACAATTTTCCAAAAGTCCGGCTAAAACCCTTGGCAAAGCGAGGGAGCTACCGTTTAAGGTATGCGCCAACTGACTTTTCCCATCCTTATTTTTAAAACGCAATTTTAACCGATTGGCCTGAAAGGTCTCGAAATTGGATACAGAACTAATTTCAAGCCATCTGTCCTGTGCCGTTGAAAATACTTCAAAGTCATAGGTAAGGGCCGAGGTAAAACCCAGGTCACCGCCACACAGACGCAATATCCTGTAAGGCAATTTGAGTTCCTGCAAGATGTTTTTGACATGTGCTACCATGCCATCCAATGCCTGATATGATTTGTCAGGATGTTCTATCCTGACGATTTCCACTTTATCGAACTGGTGCAACCTGTTTAGACCTCTTACATGAGCACCATATGAACCGGCTTCTCTTCTGAAACATGGAGTATAGGCCGTGTTGCAAATCGGAAAATCACTTTCTTTGAGGAGTACGTCGCGGTAAAAATTAGTTACAGGTACTTCTGCTGTTGGAATCAGGTATAAATTGTCAATACCTACATGATACATCTGACCTTCTTTATCCGGCAATTGACCGGTGCCCAGTCCTGAAGCTTCATTAATCATCAGTGGTGGCTGAACTTCGGTATATCCTGCTGCTGCGTTCTTGTCTAAAAAATAAGCAATCAAGGCGCGCTGTAGCTTAGCTCCTTTACCTTTATAGACAGGAAATCCGGCACCTGTGATCTTGTTTCCGAGCTCAAAATCAATGATATCATATTTTTTGGCCAGGTCCCAGTGTGGCATCGCACCCTGGTGAAGCTTCGGGACCTCACCTTCCTGAAAAACCACTTCATTATCTTCTTCAGAACTACCCGGAGGAACAAGAGCATTGGGAATATTGGGAATCTGGTATAAAAGTTCTGTCAGTTCTTTTTCAAAGTTGTTTAATTCTTCATTCAAAGATTTTGACTTCTCTTTCAGTTTTCCTGTTTTCTCTTTAGCGATGGTCGCCTTTTGTACTTCTCCAGCCTTGAAAAAGTTCCCGATTTCTTTTGAAAGCTTATTGCTTTCGGCCAGTGTATTATCCAGTTCGGCCTGAAGGGCCCTTCTTTTGATATCTGTATCAAGTACTTCAGCGATGAGCTTTTCGGCATTCGGGAAATTCCTGATGGCAAGACCTTTGATCACCAGGTCTTTATTTTCACGGATGTAGGGTAATGATAACATATGCTCTTATTTTGACTGGCAAATATAGGTAATGCTGATTGAAAGCATGCATTCTTATTTTAATTTCATCAGCCATTCCCTTGCCTTTTTTTCGTCTTTTGAGATCTGTTGTGCCAGGTCCTCAACTGATTTAAATTTATGCTCTTCCCTGATCCTTTTCAAGACCTCAACCTGCATTTTTTTACCATACAGGTCTCCTTTAAAATCAAGCAGATGGATTTCTATGGTTTGACCGGTTCCTCCAACGGTAGGTCTGTAACCTATGTTCATGATACCAAAGCTTGTTTTTGAATCAAAGTTGGCTTTGACAATGTAAACCCCTTTTTTTGGAATGAGTTTATAATCTTCTTGAATATCAAGATTCACAGTGGGAAAATTGATTTTTCTTCCAAAGCCTTGACCTGTTATGACCTTACCTGTGAGTAGGTAATTATAGCCCAGGTACTTATTGGCTGTTTCCATGTCACCCGTTTCAATGGCTCGTCTGATCTTCGTAGAACTTACAGACACTTTTTCAATTTCCTGGGCAGAGATCTTTTCGACCCTGAAATCGTATAATTCTCCGTATTCCATGAGCTGTTCAAAATTTCCTTCCCTGTTCTTTCCAAAATGATGGTCATACCCGATGACAAGTTTTTTAAGATGGAGCCGGTTGACCAGGATGTTTCTGACAAACTCCAAAGCGGTCAGGTTGGAGAATTCTTCAGTAAAAGGTTCGATAATCAACTCATTCAACCCAAATTTTTCAAGCAGTTGAATTTTCTCCTCCATGGTCGTCAGCATTCTGATATCATTGCTGTGATCAAGAACCATTCTGGGATGGGGGAAAAAGGTCAGGATCATTGATTTTTCATGAGAATCATCTTTTATTTCATTGAGCCTTTCAATAATTTTTTGATGACCAATATGTACCCCGTCAAAAGTGCCAATGGTCAGAACGGTCGACTGTTCTTTATGATCGTAATTTTCAATAGACTGGTGAACTTTCACTAATGTTTGGATTAATAGTTGATATTTTCGTCAATTTCATTGATCACCTGACGCACTTTATTTACTTTGAAACTGGACCTGATCTGAAGGTTTCCGTTCCGGTTGAAAAGAAACAAACTACCTTGTTTCACCCTGTAATAACCCATATCTGAACAAAAACACACTTTCCCGTAAAGCATTTTGACCTTTTGAAGCTCTTTGTCTTTTAGTACCACCTGCTCCTCCCGAGGGTCAATTTCAAGATAGACATATTCTGAAAGCCCGGCATCCATAACCCCTTTGACCTCGTCCTTTTTGAATTCATATTTTACAACGATCTTATTTCCCGCTGTAATTTCGGGATACAACTTACCACTATTATCGGTAGCAAGCTTTAAACTGGAATTTTTCAGGACCTGGAAGGTACAGTCCCCGCCTTCAGGGCAATTGATCAGAGGCGGGGGCAATACTTCTTTTTCTTCATTTTGAGAACCCTTGTTTGCTGCGCAGGATGCGACAAAAAGATACAAAATTAGGATGGCAAGATGTCTCATCTCAATTATTTTAAATGCTATGGAATTAATATTGATTTGCTAATTCAAAAATTCATATTTTTGTAAACTCCGATCATAAACCGGTTTAAGAATGCACAAAAATCACATCAAATTCTTTACTGTTTTATTATTGATTTTTACCAATTTTATGTTTGCTCAGCAACGAAATTTATGGTCAAAAATCGATGAGTCAAAAATAAGTAATTCACAGCTTCAAAGAAAGATAAAGCTGAAAAAATACCAAAGCTTTGAATTGAAACTTGAAGCGATGGTCAAAGAATTGAAATCGGCACCTTTAAAGAAGAGGTATCCGGGAGAATCTTCATTTAAAATGACCTTTCCGGATAAGAATGGTCAGTGGGTCACCTTTTTGGTCAAGGAAGCTCCGGTGATGCATCCTGACCTTGCAAAGGCCTTCCCAAATAATAAATCTTACCTGGGAGTTGGAGAAAAGGATAAAAGCAAAAAGATCCGTTTCAGTTTAAATGAGATTGGGCTGCATGCCATGATCACAGATGGCCACGGTGGAATCCAGTATATTGAGCCGCTTACCAAAGATAAAAAGAATTATAAGGTGTATGACCGAAGTGATCTGGAGGGCCAAAAGGAATTTCAGTGTCTGACTGAAAATTTGAAAACCGCTTATCAGAAGGCGCAGGCGCAGAAAAACACCGATGATGGTGTTCTGAGGACTTACCGCCTGGCCCTGGCATCCACGGGTGAATATTCTTTATACCATATTGAAAAAGAGGGAATTACCAATGGAACCGATGCTCAAAAGAAAGCGGTTGTATTGGCGGCCATGACCACTGCCATGACCAGGATAAATGCCCTCTATGAAAATGACCTGGCCATCAGTATGCAACTGGTAGCCAACAATGATGATATTATTTATCTGGATCCGGATACAGATCCTTATTCAAATTTTGATGTCAGTCTGATGCTGGATGAGAATCAGTCGAACCTTGACAATGTGATCCAAGCGGGCAATTATGATATCGGGCACGTTTTTGGTACATCAGGAGATGCAGTCGCGTATAAATCAGTGGTATGTCGCGATGGTTCAAAAGCCGGCGGGGTTACAGGATCTCCTATACCGGATGGCGATAATTTCTATTTTGATGTGGTGGCACATGAAATGGGACATCAATTTGGTGCCAGCCATACTTTTAACGGAGACGAGGGTAGTTGTGGCATGAATGGACAAAGAAATCCTGAAACTGCGGTTGAGCCGGGCAGTGGAAGTACCATTATGGCTTATGCCGGTTATTGTTTGTCTCAAAATGTACAGGCCCATAGTGACCTTTACTTTCACATTATCAGTATTGAAGAGATCAGAACTTATGTTACTGCAGGCAGTGGGAGCAATTGTCCCATTATAACAAATCTTGTATCAAACAATAATATTCCTGTGGCTGATGCAGGCCAGGATTTAACGCTCCCTATTGGTACGCCCTTTAAATTGATTGGTGATGGCAGCGATGCTGACGGCGATCCCATCACCTTCTGCTGGGAGCAAACAGATAATGGGGTTACGATTGTTCCTCCCAGTGGAACTGCCACAACCGGGGCCCTTTTCCGGTCTCAAAACCCAACGGCATCAAAAGAACGTTTTTTTCCTCAATACAAAACCTTGATCAATGGCGTTATTTCTTCCACCTGGGAAGTTATCCCTGAAGTGTCCAGGGATATGAATTTCAGACTGACTGTCCGTGACAATAATTCAGAAGCGGGCCAGGTGGTCTCAGATGATCTTAAGGTGACGGTGACTAATGCTGCCGGACCTTTTGTAGTTACTTCTCAGAATACAGAAGACCTGGTCTGGACGGCCGGTTCAAGTGAAACAATCACCTGGGATGTAGCGGGAACAAATGCCAATGGCATCAACGTTTCACGGGTGAATATTTTGTTGTCTGTTGACGGGGGCAAGACATTTTCAACGACCCTTGCAGCCAATGTGCCCAATGACGGGAACCACGTCATCACCGTTCCGGAATTGTCTGGTCCACAATGTTTCTTGATGGTTGAGGCAGACGGCCACTATTTCTTTTCCATGAACAAAACAAGTTTTTCTATTGGTGAATTCAATGAGATCTGTAACATCAGTGCCTCAGAAGACACACCATTGGCGATTCCTGACAATGATAATACCGGGGTATCATCTGTCATCAACATTGCAGAGAATATCAATGTGGAAAATATAAAGGTTCATTTGATCAATGAAACCAATCCTTCTGTGAATACGCCGGGTCTGACCCATACTTATTTGAGTGACTTGACGGTAACCCTTGAAAGTCCTGAAGGGACAATTGTTGAGCTATTGAATAGTGATTGTGATGACGGGGAAGATGTTCAGGTCATTTTTTCAGATGCTGGAGACCCCTTAAGTTGTAACTTTTCGAGTCCTGCAATTTCAGGTGTCAAAAAACCAAGGCAGGAGCTTTCAATTTTTAACGGGGAAAATGCACAGGGGAACTGGACACTTACCATTGTAGACGATGCGCCCGTCGATACCGGAGTCCTTGAGGCATGGAGCCTTGAAATCTGTTCTTCCGAACCTGTTTTAGGGGTCAACAATTATGTTTTTGACAATTTTAAAGTATACCCAAACCCTTCAGACGGTATTTTCAAAGTGAAATTCAATTCTGAAGAGACCGGTGACGTGGATATCATGATCTATGATCTTCTGGGAAGAAAAATTTCCCACAAGGTCTTTAAAAGCCAGGAAAATATTTTCGATGAAAACCTGGATTTGAGTCAGGTTACAGGAGGAATTTATATTTTAAGCGTCAAAAGGGCAAACAAAATGTCTTCACATAAAATCAGGATCAAGTAATGTGAATTTGGAAATTTCACCCCTTTTTATTGGTTTATTCATATTTAAGCGGTAAATTTTCAGTGAAATTCGAAAAAAATTGTATTTTTCGCCATTCGTAACTTACACAAATTTAATTATATGAACAAGATTTTATTGGTGATCGCGCTTATATTAGGGCCGATCGTGTTTGCACAGACCTCCGTTTCAGGATTGGTGACTGATTCAGACACAGCAGATCCAATACCCGGTGTAAATATCAGGGTAGTTGGAGAATCAATTGGAACTTCAACTGATTTTGATGGAAAATTTAGTTTAAATGTTAATAGGGACGTGCCTTTCAGCATTGAATTTACCTCGGTCGGATATCAGAGTAAAAGCGTCGAAATTACAGAAAATGGTCAATATCTTGAAATAGTGATAGCTCAGGATGCCACTTCCCTGGACGAGGTGGTTGTTTCCGCTTCCAGAACGCCAGAGACCATTCGTGAATCACCGGTAACGATAGAACGAATAGGAATTCGTGAATTGAAAAGTTCAACTTCTGCCAGTTTTTATGACGGATTGGAAAATTTAAAAGGGATTGACGTAAACCGGGGTAGTTTAACTTTTAACTCAGTGAATACCAGAGGTTTTGCGACTTTTGCAAATGAAAGATTTGTCCAATTGGTAGATGGCATGGACAATGCCTCCCCGGCACTTAACTTTGTGATGGGGAACCTGGTTGGGGTCAATGAACTTGATCTTAAAAGTGTGGAAATTATTCCGGGAGCAGCCTCCGCCCTTTACGGAGCCAATGCATTTAACGGGATCTTGTTCATGTCAACTAGAAGCCCTTTTGACGACGAAGGCGTAAGTTTTTATGCCAAATCCGGTTTAACGATGCAGAAAGCAGCAGGAGACAATGCATTTTATGATATTGGAGTGCGTCTGGCCCACAGATTCAGTGATAAATTTGCGGCCAAGGTTTCATTCTCCTACCTGAAAGGAACCGATTGGTATGCTAATGATGAAAATGCATACAGCAATGCAAATACATCAGTAGGAGAACCGGATGAAATACTGCCTTACAGATCGAGTCCTGATCATGATGGGATCAATATTTACGGAGATGAAGTCTCATTGAGCGCTTTGGGTTTGGATTTGAAGAAACTGGCCCAACTGGGTGAAGCAGCGGGCGCATTGCCACCTGGAGCAAGTGCTTTGGTCCCGGATGATAACGTTGCCCGGACAGGTTATCTGGAACAGGCTTTTACAGATTACAATGCCGAAAGCCTCAAATATGACGCTTCTTTTCATTACCGGCCAAAAGGAGACGACCTTGAGATCATATTCAATACCAGAGGGGGTTACGGATCCACTATCTATCAGGGGACCAACAGGTACCAGATCAAGAATTTCCTCTTGCAACAGCACAAACTGGAGATCAGGAACAAAGACTTTTTTGTTCGGGGTTACATGACCACAGAAGACGCCGGTGATTCCTATGACATGCGTTTTACGGGTATCAATATAGCCAAATACAAAGCCCAAGAATGGTTTGGTGCCTATCTTGAAGGTTATTTAGGTGCCGTTCTCGGAGGATCCAATAATGATGAGGCTCATGCCACAGCACGATTATTTGCTGATTCTGATGAGACGACCACTCCAAAACCGGGTTCCCCAAAATTCAAGGAGCTTTTTGACCAGATCACTGCTGACGGAGACCTTTCCACAGGTTCAAGATTCATTGACAAGACCAAAATGTATGTCGGAGAAGGTAATTATAATTTTTCAAGACTGCTGGATGATAAATGGGATTTACAGGTGGGTGCTACTTACCGACAATATTCATTGAATTCTCAGGGAACCATCTTTACCGACTATGACGGGTCTATTGACTATGGTGAGGTCGGCGCCTATGTGCAGGCCATTAAAAAATTGATGGATGAAAGGCTAAAGCTTCAGGCTTCTGTCAGATATGACAAGAATGAATTTTTTGATGGCAACTTTTCACCAAGAGCTTCTGTGACCTACGCTGCAGGTGAATCAAGAGATCATAATTTCAGGGGATCATACCAGAGGGGCTTCAGAAACCCGACTACCCAGGATTTATTCATAGGTCTTGACGGAGGACGGGCCATACTGGTAGGTTCCTCTCCAGACAATCTTGACAGGGATCTGCCGAACACAACCTTAACCGGAAGAAAAGTATATGATAATTCATATACGCTTTCATCGGTCAATGCCTTCCAAGCCACGCTTGATCCTAATGTACTGGAAACCGTAAAAACGGAAGTGGTGAAACCCGAGAAAATCCAGTCCTTTGATTTAGGGTATCGCGGAATTTTTGGAAAATTATTTGTAGATGTGTCTACTTATTACAGTATTTATAAAGATTTTATAAGCAATACCTTTGTAGTAACACCTATTTTAGGGGAGGCAGGAGCCCCTTCCGGAGTTCAGGACCTTGCCACAGGAAATGTTGATGCCTTTCAAACCTATACCAATTCACAGGCAGATATTTCTTCTTACGGGGGAACCATTGGTGTCACAACCAGAGTTTTCAATAAGTTGGATTTCGGAGTCAACTATACTTTGGCAAAATTCGAATTTGATCAGGAATCTGATCCCGACTTTTCTGCAGGATTCAACACACCTGAGCATAAGTTCAAAGTGTCATTGGGTAGCCCGAATATCATTGGTAATCTCGGATTCAATGTGAATGTGAGATGGAGCGATGAGTATTTATGGCAGGCCACAATCGCCAATGCGGTGATCCCGGCGAGAACGGTTGGAGATGCACAGATCAATTATTTTGTGCCAAAAATGAAATCCATGTTTAAAGTGGGTGCTGCCAATATTGGAGGCAAGGAATATCAAAGTGCGGTTGGAGCACCATTTATCGGGTCTCAATTCTTCTTTTCATGGGTGTTCAATCAATAATCAATTTAAAAAAGAATACAATGTTTAAAATAAAATTTATATGGGCTTTGTTAGCAGTTGTTGTTTTTGCTTCCTGTGATGAAGGAAAGTATGACAGGGAAATCGAGCCCCCGATTGAAGTTGTCTCAGGAGCAGCTGATTTTTCAAATTACGTAGCCGTAGGAAGTTCACTGGCAGCAGGCATGTCAGACGGAGCGCTTTTCATCGCGAGCCAGACCAATTCTTATCCTAACCTTTTAGCCGAGAAAATGGCTTTGGCAGGAGGTGGTGAATTCACCCAACCCTATATGAATGACAATATAGGTGGTTTATTGGCGGGCGGGAACCCGATTCCCGGACTATATGGACCAAGATTGTATTTTGATGGAGCGGGATTGGCAGTACTGCCAGGAACCCCCACAACAGATGTGACCAATATTCAACCCGGCCCATACAACAATATGGGGGTTGTAGGCGCTAAAAGTTTTCATCTGCTGGCCAACGGTTATGGAAATTTAGGAAACCTTCAATTAGGATTGGCCAACCCTTATTTTGTAAGAATGGCATCAAGCCCGAATGCTAGTGTTATGGAGGACGTGATGGCAGCCAGCCCTTCTTTTTTCAGTCTATGGATCGGGGGTAATGATGTGCTGCAATATGCCGTAACCGGAGGGGATGGTTCAGATGCAATTACGCCCCAGCCGGTATTTGACGGTTCCATGTCAGGAATTGTCGGTGCCCTGACGTCCACCGGAGCAAAGGGAGTGATTGGCAACGTTCCCAATGTATTACACAGTGCGTTTTTCAATGCAGTCCCCCATGCCCCGCTTGACCCTACAAATCCGGAATATGCAGCCCAAATTCCGCTCCTTAATGGTGCTTACATGCAATTAAACCAGGCTTTTGCCTACTTGGTGGGTACCGGCCAAATACCGGCAGTTCCTGACCGTTCTGTTAATTTTTCTGAAACTGCGGCAAGCCCGGTTGTGATCCACGATGAATCGATCCCTAATATTACGGCAGCCTTGTTTCAGGTGCTGGTTTTAGGCGGTCTTGATCAGCAGACAGCAGGATTACTCGCTACGCAGTACGGACAGTCAAGACAGGCTACAGAAGAGGATTTGTTGTTGCTGACGAGTCAAACGGTCATAGGAGAATTAAATGAAGCTTACTTTCAACAGTTGGTTGCCGGGGGTGTTCCGCCCGAATTTGCAGGTCAATTGTCGGTCAATGGTTTAACTTTTCCTTTGGCAGATCAATGGGTATTATTGCCTTCTGAACAGGATGAAATTATGGATGCCACTATCGGCTTCAATCAAACCATTGCGCAACTGGCTGCCAATGCGGGACTGGCCTTGTTTGACGCTGCTGAACTGTTTGACAGAATTGCCGAAAGCGGTTATTCCGGTGACGGATACAATGTGACTACTGATCTGATCTTTGGAGGCTTGTTTTCACTTGACGGCATTCATTTAACCGCCAGGGGTCAGGCCATTGTTGCCAATGAGATAATGAAAGCCATTGACGCAACCTATGAATCTAATTTTGAGAAAGCAGGAGTATTGAATGATCTGGGAGATTATCCGGTTATTTATTCACCGGCGTTGCAGTAAAAAAATATTCAGATAGATTAAAAAAAAAGATCTGACGCTGGCAGATCTTTTTTTTATGAAAAATTATTAATTTGATGGAAGGCACCCCAGGTTATTTTATGAAAAAATCTGCTTTTTTATTTTTGTCGGGATTGTTGTTTCTATTGCTCTACCACGCTTATTCCGGACTTTTTGATGATTCTTTACCTGGGTATGGCCTAGCATCTAAAAATGAAGGCCTCATTGAACTATGTGTGACCTGTCCACCAGGATTTTTGTTGAATGATGAGAACCAATGTATTGCTAAGAATTTGTATCAGCAATACGAGTCATTGCAGGATGTTGGGGTGGGTGGTTTAAAAACGGCCCTGCCTGAGATAAGAGATGGCTTTACACCACAGCAAATTGACCTGGGGCGCTATCTTTTTTTTGATCCTGTGCTTTCACGAAACGGAAAGATGTCATGCGCCACTTGTCATGATCCTGAAAAAGGGTTCAGTGATGGTCTGTCAAGGGCAAAGGGAATTGAAGGAATCCCTTTAAAAAGATCAACTCCAAGTTTGTGGAACGCGGGCTATTTGAAAAGTTATTATTGGGATGCACGGGCCACTTCCCTGGAAGAACAGATGAAAGGTCCCTTATTTTCAGAAAATGAAATGGGCACCAGCCCTGTTAAATTGCTTTCCACGCTCAATGAGATACCCACTTATCAAAGGCTCTTTGCAGATGCATTTCCTGAACGTTTGCCGAGTGACAGTATTGCGCTCAGTGAAATATACATTTCCATTGCTGCCTTCGAGGCCTCTCTGATCTCTCTGAATTCAAAATATGACCAATACGCACATGGCTTTCACGGGGCTTTGAATCAAAATGAAATCGAGGGTTTGAATATTTTCAGGTCCTTTGTGGCAAGATGTGCTGAGTGTCATACCCCGCCATTGTTCACCAACCAACAGGTGGCCGTTATCGGATCTCCAGAACCGGAAGGGTCAACTTTTGACCCGGGAGCAGAAATCACCTTTGATGACCCCACAAGAAGAGGAGGTTTTAAAGTGCCCAGTTTGAGGAACATTGAAAAAACAGCGCCTTATATGCATTCCGGAAAATTTAATACTTTGAGAGAAACAGTAGAATTCTATACAAAGGGAAGGGGCCATGCCGTGCCTGAAAATGAAAAATTATACCTGCATTGGCACATTTGGGAACCCAATTTAACCGACTATGAACTGGATCGTCTTGTGGACTTTTTAAAAACCCTTACAGACGAGTCCTTCATTCCTAAAATTCCGGAAAAGTTGCCTTCCGAAATTTATAATCAAGAAATTGAATCATCTTAAATTGAAACGAACATGCTAAAAAAAGTCATTTTTATATTAATTATAATGGCCGCCGGGATTTTTATCGGAAAACTTATTTTCAGTCCGTCTCAGCACACAGCACTACCGAGCCCTAACAAGCTCTACAGAAACTCCGATACACTCGTCGGAACAAGCCTGGAAAGGGCCATGGTTTTTAATGGAGACATTCATGAAGTCAAAAATGGCAGCAGTATACAGAAAGCAGTTAAAAAGGCCAAACCGGGTGATTTGATAAGGGTTTTTCCGGGAACTTACAAGGAAACAGTATACGTAGACAAAGATGATATCAGTTTTCAGGGAATCATTGTTGACGGGAAATGGCCCGTGCTGGACGGTTCAAAAGAATTGAATGATGCTTTTTTGTATTCGGGTAACGGCATACAGATTGAGAATTTTAAAATCATCAATTACAAGGGCAATGGCATTATGGGGCAGGCGGGAAATAATTTTGTCTTGAAACACAATTGGATCATTGACGCCGGAGTGTATGGTATTTTTCCCCAGTTTGGAAAGAACGGGCTCATTTCGCACAATATTTTGACAGGTATTGAAGATGCGGCCATTTATGTGGGTATGTGCGATAATATTGACGTTGTCCACAACGAAGTGTTCGGAAATGTGGCCGGGATTGAAATAGAGAATTCAAGGCACTGCCTGGTCGAAAACAATCTGGCATACAATAATACAGGAGGGATATTGGCTTTTATAACGCCCGGGTTACCAATTAAAACAACTTTTGACGTGATCATCAGGAACAATTTTGTAAGCAGGAACAACCATGAGAATTTTGGAGCACCTGGTTCAATTGTTTCAGGAATCCCTCCAGGAACAGGTATTTTGGTCATGGCAGCCGATGACGTGATCATTGAAGATAATATCATTACTGAAAATGACAATGCCGGGATTATCATTACAGACTTTCAAAATGGAGGCGCCGAAGCCTCCAACGACCCGGATTCTGAGCCTAACCCGGACAGGATCGTCATTCTGGATAATTTCATGGCCGATAACGGGAACAATCCGGTAGGCGAGCTCAAAGCCTTGATGGTGACCCAGCTTTCTTCAACCGGCCCCGACATTTTAGCCATAGGAGGAGGGAGCGGAAGCAGCATATTAAACCGGGAAAAATACAGGACCTGGGGTCTGGGCGGTTTTGGAACTCCTGAAATACAGGATACAAAAGAGATCAGATCACTGTTACTTGACAAACCGGCAGTCCCAAAGGAAATTTCTAAAAAAGAATTAGGTGAAATGACTTATTACGGCATATGTTCAGGATGTCACGCCTATGATATCAGGCTGATTGGGGTGCCAACCCAGGTTATCCAAATGATCTACAAGGATAATCCAGAGGGTATCGTTGAATATATCAACAAACCAAAAAATTTAAGAGATGATTACCCTGAAATGCCGCCTCAGGATTACCTTTCGGAAGAGGCTAAAATGGCTGTGGCTGAGTATATTCTGTCTTTAAAAAAATAATAAAAAAAAAGTTTAGTTTTTCCATTAAAAACATATCTTTGCACCGCAAAACAAAAATGCGATTAATTTGATTCTTAGCAGGATCGGATAGCGTTAAGAACAAAAAAATATTTTATAAGAATGGCAAAGATCACAGGTAAAGTTTCTCAGATTTTAGGAGCGGTAGTTGATGTTGAATTTACTTCGGAAAATGAACTTCCAAAAATATACGATTCTTTGGAAATCATTAGAGAAGACGGAACGGCATTGATTCTTGAGGTAGAACAGCACATTGGTCAGGATACCGTACGTTGCATTTCGATGGATTCAACCGACGGCTTGAGCAGGGGTATAGAGGTTATTTCTACAGGAAATCCGATTAAAGTACCGGTAGGAGAAGAAATATACGGGCGTTTGTTCAATGTAAATGGAGATCCTATTGACGGTTTGAAAGCGCTTCCTAAAGATGGAAAAAACGGATTGCCGATACACAGATCCGCACCAAGATTTGAAGACCTTTCTACTTCAACTGAAGTATTGTTCACAGGAATTAAGGTGATCGATCTTATTGAGCCTTATTCAAAAGGAGGAAAGATCGGATTGTTCGGTGGAGCAGGAGTTGGTAAAACTGTACTGATCCAGGAATTGATCAACAATATTGCAAAGGGTCATGGTGGTTTGTCTGTTTTTGCGGGTGTTGGAGAAAGAACACGTGAAGGAAATGACCTGTTGAGAGAGATGCTTGAATCAGGTATTATAAAATACGGTGAAGATTTTGACAAGTCCATGGAAGAAGGAGGATGGGATCTTGACAAGGTGGATATGCCTGGATTAAAAGAATCAAAACTTACATTTGTTTTCGGTCAGATGAATGAGCCTCCTGGAGCACGTGCCCGTGTTGCCTTATCAGGATTGACCATTGCTGAGTACTTCAGGGATGGAGCCGGTGACGGTCAGGGTAAAGATATTTTATTCTTTATTGACAATATAT
>CBDUAP010000035.1:0-19221 GCA_965365165.1 uncultured Flavobacteriaceae bacterium | reverse complement strand
GCATGATCTTTGTGCGATGGAAGGCCCGGATAATAAACTTTTGTGATCAGTGGGTTTGAACTCAATTGTTCGGCAATGAATTGTGCGTTTTCATTGTGTTTTTCGATTCGAAGCGCAAGTGTTTTGATACTTCTTTCCAATAAGAAGCACATGAACTCATTTAAATTCCCTCCCAGGTTCCTGCCCTGTAAAAGAATCTTGTGAATGTGCTCCCTGCTTCCGGCCACTACTCCGGCGCATATGTCACTATGCCCGCCTAAATACTTCGTGGCACTGTGAATAGAAATATCTATTCCAAGATCCAGAGGGGTCTGATTTAAAGGGGAAGCAAAAGTATTGTCGATCATGGTAAGGATGTTGTTTTTCTTCGCCAGATTGGCCACTGCCCTGACATCCGTTATGCTGAGCAAAGGATTTGAAGGGGTTTCAATGTAAAGCACCTTTGTATTGCTTCGAATTTCCTTTTCAAAATCAACCGTCCGCATACCCTCGGTAAAGCTGTACTCAATTCCGAATTTCTCAAAATCCTGAACAATCATATTATAGGAACCTCCATAGATTTCATTTTGAAAAACCACATGATCTCCTTTTTGCAGAAAAGCATAAAGGCTGGTACTGATTGCAGCCATTCCTGACGAAAAAGGCAATGCATCTTCTGCATTTTCAAGGGCAGCTACCTTTCTCGAAATCACTTCCTGGTTAGGTGTGTTAAAATACCTTGGATACCTTTTCTTCTCTACATCCAAAAAAGGATATGAGCTCGCCATGTAGATAGGTGACACTGCACCACCGAATTGTTTGTCTTCAATTTGCCCCTCATGGATGCAAACCGTATGTTTTCCTTGTTTCCCTGACATTATAACACAAATTTATTTTTAATCTCTGATGATCACCGTTCCTGTAAAGGCAACCTGCTTGGATATTAAATTTGAAACAAATGTATCATTTTCATCTTTAAATACCATTAAAAACCAACGGCAGTATCATCTCCCCTGGGGTCTGCCCCTCCCTCCAGGCGCCCATCGGGCAAGACCAGAATCGCATCTACTTTCCCAATGATTCTTGAATCTCCCTGATACAATTGATACCCCTTATCCCTCAAAGCTTGAAAATGAACGGTATCAAATGTTTTTTCAAATTGAATCTGGTCGGGCAGCCATTGATGATGGAACCTGTCCCTGGAAACAGACTCCTGCATGCCCATATCAAATTCGATGACATTCAGTATATTCTGAAGTACTGTAGTGATGATCGTTGATCCACCGGGAGAACCGAGCACCATTTTCAGTTTACCCTCTTTCTCAACAATTGTAGGTGTCATTGAACTCAACATTCGTTTTTCAGGTGCTATGGCATTTGCCTCCGCACCAATAAGCCCAAACATATTTGGAGATCCAGCCTTGGCACTCAGATCATCCATTTCATTATTGAGAAAAAATCCTCCATCCTGCACAAACACTTTAGAGCCATAGGCTCCGTTCAAGGTATTGGTTACGGCCACCGCATTTCCAAAAGGATCAACAATGGAATAATGCGTTGTTTCACTACTCTCGATGATTTCGATATGACCGTGGGCCACTTCCGTGGAAGGGGTCGCCCGCTCCCATAAAAAATCTTTCATCCTTTGCTCATTATAAGTCTTTGTTTTCAAGGTCTCCAAAGGGATCTTTACAAAATCCGGATCGCCCAGAAAATGAGCCCTGTCTGCATAGACCCTTCTTTCTGCCTCAGTGAGCAATTGAATATATTTTTCTGAATTATGTTCATACTGGCCCACATCATAAGGTTCTAAACTCACCAGCAGCTGAGCAAGGCATATACCCCCACTCGATGGAGGTGGCATTGAAATAATTTTATGGCCCTTGTATTCGAATTCCACCGGGTCTCGCCAAACCGCTTTATATCTTTCAAGATCCTCCTTTGTGATAATCCCACCCAGATTCTGCAAACAATTCACAATCATTTCTGCCGTTTGTCCTTGATAAAAATCTGCTGGTCCATGATCTCTTATTCTTTCAAATGTACTCGCCAGCCTTGGATTTTTTAGGGTATCCCCAGGTGTCCATACCCTGTCAAAATAAATGGTTTGCGCGTTGGCTTTAGCAAAATGTTTTCTTGCACTGTTCAATCTGTCAGCTTGACTCTTGGAAACCCTTACTCCTCTCCGGGCAAGATCAATTGAGGGTTGTATCAATTCTGAAAAAGGTAAAGTAGCAAACTTTCTATGAATCTCGAACAAACCTGCCACCGTTCCGGGAACACCAACTGCCAAAGCACCCAATCTGCTTTTTTCCGGATCCGGATTACCTTTTTCATCCAAATACATATCCCTGTGCGACGCTAGCGGTGCCTTTTCCCTGTAGTCAAGCGCTCCGGTTTCCCCGATACTCGTTCTGTACACTGTAAAACCCCCTCCACCGATATTTCCGGCCACCGGATAAGCCACCACCAAAGCCAGATCAGTGGCAATCATGGCGTCAAATGCATTCCCTCCTTTTTTCAGGATTGCAGCCCCTATGGCCGAGGCTTCTTCTCTTGCGCTAACGACCATGGCGCTGTCTGCAATGAGCCCGGTTACGGGTTCAACTTTCTTATCAGGTGTTTTACACTGGAATAAGATGAACAAGCCTAAAAATAATATTCCAATTTTTTTCATTTTTAAAATTTATTACGATTAAATAAATTTTCAATTTCTGCCAGTTTAAATTCACAAAAATCACGTAACTCCTCAAAAAACAACTTAAAATCAGCTTCAAACGCATCATAATTTTCTTCCAGGTCCATCATGGCCAAATCCATTTTCGATGATCCTCCCGTCCTGCGGTTCATTCCGTCAAGAACTTTTTGAATGCCTTTTTTCTCAGCATAACTGAGCAACCAGTCTTGTGGAATCATGTATTGTGACATATATTTGATCTTTTCAGGTAAAAAAGCATCGTGATCTATGAGCTGGGCATAAAAATCCTTCGTGTAATCAGAAAGCTCTGATTTTGAATATAGTGACCAGTTCTTTGCCAGCATATGGTCATAAAAAATATCTATGATAATACCCTTATAGAGTCCATATTGTTTGTGAAGGCGGCGTTTGCTTTTTCTTGCAATTTCATGAGTATCTGTGAAGGAATCTATTTGGCGGTGAAGTAAAATCCCCTTCTGAATATCATCAGGATAAGTCTTGTATTTGCTCCCCTTGATATGATCCGCAATAAAATTTCCTATGCGAACCAATTCATTATCTCCTGATAAATATATATGAGCCAAGTAATTCATAAAAATTTTCGGCTAAAAGTACTGTTTTAATCATTACTTAAAAAAAGAAACTGCTGATTAATGATAAAGGCGTTTAAATAGAGACATTGAAAAAAATTTTAATATTTTTGTATTGCCCAGGATGATTTCTCTCCTAAAGAAGGAATTATACATGTATAATTCAACCTGATTGTTTTGAAAGAATCAGGTAAACAATTCAATTTTTATGTTAGTGAAAGATAATAATGCCACAAGGACCGCTATTTCTCTTGAAGATAAATATGGTGCACACAATTATCACCCGCTGCCTGTTGTGTTAAGCAAAGGGGAAGGTGTTTTTGTTTGGGATGTGGAAGGAAAAAAATATTATGATTTCCTCTCTGCCTATTCAGCTGTTAATCAAGGGCATTGCCACCCCAGGATTATCAATCAATTAAAGGAACAGGCCTCAAAACTAACCCTTACCTCAAGAGCCTTCTATAATGACCAGCTTGGTGCGTATGAAAAATTTATAACCCAGTACTTTGGTTTTGATAAAGTTTTGCCCATGAATACGGGTGCGGAAGCTGTTGAGACAGCCATCAAATTATGTAGAAAATATGCTTATGAAAAAAAAGGGATTCCAGAAAATGAGGCAATAATTATTGTCTGTGAAAATAATTTTCACGGGAGAACCACAACCATCATTTCCTTTTCTAATGATGAAACGGCCCGTAAGAATTTTGGCCCCTATACCCCGGGATTTTTGAAAATACCATATGACGATACAGATGCATTAGAGGCAGCGATCAAAGATCACAAACATATTGCAGGGTTCCTTGTTGAACCGATTCAAGGTGAAGCCGGGGTTTACGTTCCGAGCGAGGGATATTTAAAAAAGGCCAAAGAAATATGCGAACGAAATGATGTGTTGTTCATTGCGGATGAAGTTCAAACAGGAGTAGCCAGAACAGGAAAATTACTGGCTGTTGAACACGAAAACGTAAAACCGGATATTTTAATTCTCGGAAAAGCATTATCCGGTGGAGTTTATCCCGTATCAGCGGTCCTGGCAAATGATCCTATCATGGAAGTGATCAAACCCGGACAACACGGATCAACCTTTGGAGGTAATCCAATCGCTTCTGCTGTTGCCATGGAAGCCCTAAAAGTAGTGACTGATGAAAACCTAGCAGAAAATGCGGAGAAGCTGGGCAAAATATTTCGTGATGAACTACATGAATTCATAAAAGAAAATTCGCTGGTGCTGGCTGTTAGGGGAAAAGGACTGCTAAATGCCATCCTTATCAATGATACTGAAGACAGTTCAACGGCATGGGATATATGCATGAAATTGAAAGAAAATGGATTACTGGCCAAGCCTACCCACGGAAATATCATAAGATTTGCTCCACCTCTTGTGATAACAGAAACGCAGATAAGAACCTGCGCACAAATTATTAAAGAGACCATTGCATCAATGTAGTCACTCCTGCAAATTAAAAGCCCTGCTGACAAAATCAACAGGGCTTTTTTTATGCAATAATAATTTTTAATAGCCTTCTGTCAGGTGCTGAAGCTTTACCTTATTTTCAATTCGAATTCTCTTTCCTGACAATGAGATATAACCTTCTTTTTTAAACTCGGAAAGCAATCTTATTGTAGATTCAGTGGCCGTGCCGATAGCATTGGCAATTTCCTCTCGCGTAAGTGTTACAGCAACATATCCTTCAGCGTCAATTCCAAATATCCTTTCAAAAAACAAGAGAGATTCCGCCAACCTTTCTCTTACATTTTTCTGGGCCATGTTGGCAATAGAAGAATTTGCTTCGTCCAAATCATCTGCCAGGGATTTGGTAATTTCCATTGAAAATTCAGAATTATTTTTGAAAAGTTCAAGTATTTCATTTTTTGGAATAAAACACACATCCATTTCTTCCAAGGCCGTAACCGTTAAATGAGCAACGGAGTTACTGATTACCGAACGATGTCCAACCAGTTCTCCCTTCCTTATAAATCGCACAATTTGCTCCTTCCCGTTCGGGGCCAGTTTTGTGAGTTTACATTTTCCGTTTCGCAAACAGTATACACCTCGTAAAGAAGTCCCTTCACTAAAAATAACTTCTCCTTTCTGAATGTGAAGTGTTGATTTTTTTCTGGCAATTTCCTGAAGTTCATTTGCTGAAATGGAACTCAAGGAGTTCAAGTCACGAATAACACATTTTTCACACTCTGCTCTCATACTTTATTTTTTTGATGGTACAAATTTATATAAATTCTAATACGAAGCATTTTTTTATGTAATTTTTTTATAAGAAATTTACGCACTTTTTCACAGATCCATGTCCAAAGATAACTGCTACCATTGCGGTGTTGAATGTAATTCAGCAAAAATCGATTTTGATGACAAACCCTTTTGCTGCAATGGCTGTAAGACAGTATATGAAATTTTGAACCAGAATGAATTGAGCTGTTACTATGATCTTGAATCGGCACCTGGTTCCGTCCCAAATGAGATCAAGGGAAGATTTGATTACCTTGACAATGATGATATTGCAGGACAATTAATTGAATTTGAGGACCTGGAAACATCAGTTGTCAATTTCTACGTTCCCAATATTCACTGTAGTTCATGTATATGGGTTCTTGAAAACCTTCACAAGCTTAACAACGGAATCAAAGTAACACTGGTTAACTTCCCGAAAAAAGAAGTGCGAATTACTTTCAGAAAAAGTGAAATCTCCTTGAAGGAAGTGGTTGAACTAATTGCTTCTATCGGATATGAACCCTACATCAGTCTCGAAGATTCAACGGGTTCTGTGCCCGTCAACGACAGAAAATTGATCTTTCAGGTGGCCGTGGCGGGATTTGCATTTGGAAATATCATGATGCTGTCCTTCCCGGAGTATTTTCAAATGGATGAATACTGGCTGAACAGGTTCAAGCCTTTTTTCAGGGCTTTGATGTTGCTGTTGTCATTACCGGTCCTCCTTTATTCAGGGCGAGATTATCTCATTTCGGCATACAAAGGGTTAAAACATGGTATTTTAAATATTGATGTCCCCATCTCCTTGGGAATCCTTGTGCTTTTTTTGAGAAGTACCTATGAGATTGTTTCCAACACAGGTCAGGGATATTTTGACAGTCTCACCGGTCTTATCTTCTTTCTGTTGCTCGGCAAAATCTTTCAGCAGAAAACCTATAGTTTTTTATCTTTTGAAAGAGATTACAAATCCTATTTTCCCATTGCAATCACCAAAATAGACAGCCAAGGAAAAGAGACCAATATCAGTGTGCATGACATTGAACAGGGAAACAGATTGCTGATCAGAAATGAAGAAATCATTCCTGTAGACGGTATTCTCATTAGGGGCAACGCCATGATAGATTACAGTTTTGTCACCGGGGAGTCTTTACCCAGCCTCAAAAGATCAGGAGACAAATTATATGCGGGCGGCAAACAAACAAGGGGTGCCATTGAAATGGAGGCCCTGCAATCTGTTAAACAAAGTTACCTCACTCAGCTATGGAGTAATGACGTTTTCAATAACAATGAAACCAAAAACATCAAAACACTGACAGATTCCATCTCCAAACAATTCACTCTTATCATTTTATCTATTGCACTGTTGGCAGGAGTTTACTGGTATTTTATGGACACCAGCAGGGCATTCCAGGTTGTGTCTGCCATCCTGATCATCGCCTGCCCTTGTGCCCTGGCCCTTTCGGCTCCTTTTGCCCTGGGAAACATGATCCGCATTTTTGGAAAGAAGCGTTTCTATCTTAAAAATACAAATGTTATTGAGGCCATGTCAAAGATCGACAGCCTTGTTTTTGATAAAACGGGTACCATTACTTCAAACAGGCAATCTGATATCAACTATGAAGGGAAAAACCTGCAGCCAGAAGAACTGAGCAGGATCAAGGCTCTTCTACGTTCCTCGAATCATCCATTGAGCAGGATCCTTTATGCACATATAAAGGAAAAAGAAAAGGATGAAGTCATAGCATTCAAAGAAGTGGCCTCCAAAGGAATTCAAGGTACGGTTGAAGGAGTTGATATAAAACTGGGATCATCCACATTTGTAGGCGCCACGGCAGACAATAATCTTGATACGGCAATCTACGTTAGCCTTAACAAGGAGGTAAAAGGGAAATTCCTGTTTAAAAATGCATATCGCAAAGGGCTTAAAAAAATCATCTCAGCTTTAGTTGAAGGTTTTAAAATATCAATACTCTCAGGAGATAATGAAGGTGAAAAGAGCCGTTTAGAAAAATTGCTGCCCCATGGGAGTCAAATCATGTTCAATCAAAAGCCTGAAGATAAATTAAATTTTATCAAATCTAAACAGGAAGAAGGAGACCGGATCATGATGCTCGGCGATGGCCTTAACGATGCCGGAGCACTTGCACAGAGTAATGTTGGCATAGCTATTTCTGAAAACATAAATGTGTTTTCACCGGCATGTGATGGCATTCTTGACGCTAAAAGTTTTGAATTACTACCCCAATTTACCAGATTAACTCATCTGACCATGGGAGTAATCAAGGTTAGTTTTGTCATTTCTTTTCTATACAATATTGTAGGACTTATTTTTGCCGTTACAGGTAACCTTTCTCCCATTGTTGCCGCAATTCTGATGCCAATCAGCTCAATTTCAGTTGTATTGTTCGCGACGATCAGTACCAACCTTTTATCAAAAAAATTATTACCTTAGCTCTGGTCAAGTTGATGGATGTTAAAAAAACATGATAATTATCATGTTTCCATTTGTTAACTTTTTGTTAATTTGCTTCAACTAAAAAAATCGGAATATGAATATTATATTCATGCTCATCATTGCAAGTTTGTTCATTGCAGTCCTTTTTTTTATTCTTTTTGTCAAATCAGTCAAGGCTGGGCAGTATGACGACGTCTATACACCATCGGTCAGAATGCTGTTTGACGATGAGTTGGTTGAAGATGGCAAGTCCGATCAGAAGAGTAATCACAAAAAAATCAACTAATTATTAACTAAATTTTTCAAATGGAAAAAGAACAATTTTATTACGACAACAAAATAGTAAAAATGTTTCTTATAGCTACCATCCTATGGGGTGTGGTAGGTATGCTGGTAGGACTTATTGTAGCCCTGCTTTTTATTTTTCCCAATTTACTCGAAGGAATTTCTTGGTTAAGCTTTGGCAGAATCAGGCCACTGCATACCAATGCTGTCATTTTTGCCTTTGTGGGAAACAGCATTTTTATGGGCATCTATTATTCCATGCAACGACTTTTGAAAACAAGAATGTTCAGTGACACTTTGAGTAAAATTCATTTCTGGGGATGGCAGCTGATCATTGTTGCAGCGGCGCTGACCCTTCCCTTAGGCTATACGAGCTCAAAGGAATATGCAGAATTAGAATGGCCGATCGACATCGCCATAACACTTGTATGGGTGATCATGGGGATTAACATGATTGGTACCATTTTAAAAAGGAGACAACGACATATTTATGTGGCAATATGGTTCTATCTGGCTACACTTATCACAGTTGCTGTATTGCATATCTTTAACAACCTTGAATTACCAGTTTCGGCCCTGAAGAGCTATTCGATATACGCAGGCGTTCAGGATGCATTGGTGCAATGGTGGTACGGCCACAATGCTGTGGCATTTTTCCTAACTACTCCCGTTCTGGGCCTTATGTATTATTTTGTCCCAAAAGTAGCCAACAGGCCTGTCTACTCTTATCGCCTATCCATTATTCATTTTTGGTCACTGATCTTTATCTATATATGGGCCGGGCCACACCACTTGCTTTATACGGCATTGCCGGAATGGGCACAGAATCTAGGAACCGTATTTTCAGTGATGCTAATTTTCCCTTCATGGGGTGGTATGATCAATGGATTACTGACCCTAAGGGGCGCCTGGGATAAAGTGCGGGAAAATCCTGTCCTCAAATTTTTTGTCGTAGCTATCACGGGTTATGGTATGTCAACTTTTGAGGGGCCCATGCTCTCGTTTAAAACCTTGAATGCCATAGGGCATTATACTGACTGGATCGTAGGTCACGTACACATTGGTGCGCTGGCATGGAATGGGTTTATGGCAGCAGGTATTATTTACTGGCTGGCCGGAAAGCTATGGAAAACGGAATTGTATTCTAAAAAACTGGCAAATGTACATTTTTGGCTCGGGACCCTGGGAATCTTATTTTATGCCTTGCCTTTATATGTAGCCGGTTTTACGCAGGCTGCCATGTGGAAGCAATTCAATCCTGACGGGACCCTGCTCTATGGAAATTTCCTTGAAACCGTTACGCAGATCATGCCGATGTACATGATGAGAGCCTTTGGAGGCACCTTGTACCTCGCCGGATTCCTTTTGCTGGCCTATAATGTCATCAAAACGGCTCAAGCCGGATCTGTTGTCGAAGACGAGCTCGCTGAAGCAGCTCCTCTAAAACAAATTACACCGTCACGCGTGGCCGGGGAAGGCTTCCATTCATGGCTGGAAAGAAGAACCATTTTATTTTCATTATTGGTCGTTCTGGCGATTGCCATAGGTGGTGCAGTTGAGATCATTCCACTGTTGACGGTTGACTCTAATATTCCTGAGATCACATCGGTCAAGCCTTATACCCCTTTAGAATTGGAAGGACGGGATATTTATATCAGAGAGGGCTGTAACAACTGCCATTCACAAATGATAAGGCCTTTCCGATCAGAAGTAGAACGCTATGGAGAATACTCAAAAGCAGGAGAATTTGTTTATGATTTTCCTTTCCTTTGGGGATCAAAAAGAACCGGACCCGACGTGCATCGCATTGGCGGCAAATACAATGACAACTGGCACTTCAACCATATGATGGACCCGAGAACAACTTCTCCGGGATCAATCATGCCACAATATCCATGGCTGATCAAAAACGATTTGGACATATCCCAAACCGTCAATAAAATCAATGCAATGGTCACCCTGGGCGTACCTTATAGCCAGTTTGAGCTTGACAAGGCTGTATACCTGCTTAAGAACCAGGCAAAGGAAATCGAAAACAATCTGAGACAGGACCCTGAGTTTGTTAAAAACTATGGAGATGCTCATATTGAGAATAAAGAAATCGTAGCCATAATTGCCTACCTGCAAAGGCTGGGAACGGATATCAAGGCTGAAGCAACAGAATAAACAGGAATTTTATGTTAAAGTATATCAAACATCATTTGGATACAATTACAGGAGTTGAAATCTACCCTATCATTTCACTGCTGCTATTCTTTATGGTTTTCGCCACGATGCTTTTCATTGTTTGGAAAATGCCAAAAAAGAATATTGAAGAATTAAGTAATTTACCCTTAGATAAGGATCTAAAAAACAACAATCATGAGTGACAAAAAACAAATAAGTGGTTGGAAGAAATTCCTTCAATCTATGACCAAGGCACATGAGCTTGGTAAGGAGGAGGAAATCATGACCGACCACGATTATGACGGCATAAAGGAATTGGATAATGTGCTTCCGCCCTGGTGGAAATATGGGTTTTATATTACCATTGCCATTGGCATCTTTTATTATATACAGGTATTCACGAATTCAGAAAAATACAGCCAGGAAGAGGAATATGCGGCAGAAGTTGAAAAGGGCAAACAAGAAGTTGAAGCCTACAAAGCTGCCAATCCTGACTTGTTCAAACTGGATGTAACCTTATTGACGGATGCGGAAAGCCTTGCAGCAGGTAAAAAGTCATTCGATACCTACTGTGTGGCCTGCCATATGGTAGATGGTGGCGGAGGAATTGGTCCCAATCTCACCGATGACAAATGGATATTAGGTGGTGGTATGGAGAACATCCTGAAGACCCTTAATGAAGGAGGTCGTGCGGGAAAAGGAATGATTTCCTGGAAAAATACTTTTGACAACAAACAAATGCAACAAGTTGCAAGTTATGTAATATCATTGAACGGTACTACTCCTGCCAATCCCAAGGCTCCTGAAGGAGATATCGTTTGGAGCAAACAGTAGTCTCATTGTTAGTTCTCGCTTATGTGAACTACTGTGTTTTTGATTTTTTTAGTTAGTAGTAGAAAAGGCTACCTTTGTCTTGAACAGGCAAAGTAGCCTTTTCAAATTCCCGTATTGATGGACAATAAAGAACAGAATAACTTTAGAGACAGTATTGCCACCATTGATGAGCAGGGGAAAAGAAATTTCATTTATCCTCAAAAACCAAAAGGACGTTATACAAATTACAGGTCCTATGTAAGCTGGCTTTTACTGGCTGCCTTATTTGCCTCCCCTTTTATTAAGATCAACGGCAACCAATTCTTACTGTTCAATATCATAGACAGAAAGTTCAATATTTTTGGTCAGCCTTTCTGGCCACAGGATTTTTATCTGCTCGTGATGTCATTACTCGTTTCAGTTGTTTTCATCATATTGTTTACCGTTATTTTTGGAAGAATTTTTTGCGGATGGATGTGTCCTCAAACCATTTTCATGGAAATGGTCTTCCGGAAAATAGAATACTGGATTGAAGGGGATCGTACAAAACAGATCAAGCTCGAGAAACAAAAGTGGAATGCCGAGAAAATAAGAAAGAAAGTAATCAAATGGACCCTGTTTGCTCTGGTTTCATTCATGATTGCCAATGCCTTCCTCGCGTATTTTATTGGGGGTGACATCCTCATTGACCATATTACGGATGGACCCATAGCGCACATGGATACGTTCATTAAATTACTGGTATTCACGGCTGTTTTTTATTTTGTTTTCGCATGGTTCAGAGAACAGGTCTGCATTATTGCCTGTCCTTACGGAAGGTTGCAGGGTGTGCTGCTCGATAATAAATCCATTGTTGTGGCCTATGACCACAAACGAGGAGAGAAAAGACATAAACTGAGAA
This sequence comes from uncultured Flavobacteriaceae bacterium, assembly GCA_965365165.1. Lineage (GTDB taxonomy): Bacteria > Bacteroidota > Bacteroidia > Flavobacteriales > Flavobacteriaceae > Lutimonas. Next base: position 7,107 of record CBDUAP010000035.1, on the reverse strand, counting down.
AAAATGAAGACCGGTCGAAAAAGGAATACGGAGACTGCATTGATTGCAAACAATGCGTCTATGTATGCCCAACGGGTATTGACATCAGGAACGGAACCCAGTTGGAATGTGTCAATTGCACGGCATGCATCGATGCCTGTGACGAGATCATGGACAAGGTTGGATTCGAAAGGGGCCTCATACGATATGCTTCGGAAAACAATATTGAAAAAGGGGAAAAATTTTCTTACAACGCAAGAATCATAAGCTATATCGTGGTCCTTACCCTCCTTTTTTCATTTTTCGTAACTTTACTCTTCCTGAGAAACGATATTCAAGCCAACATACTTCATTTACCTGGTCAGTTATATCAAACTGAAGGAGAGATTGTTAGCAATGTTTATACTTTTAAATTGATCAACAAGACGAATAATGCGTATGACGATATAGAAATGAAATTGATGTCACATGAAGGAAAAATTGAGGTTGTTGGCGGGCAGCTTATGATTCCTAAAGGCGGGTTGTACCAAGGAACACTTTTTATCAAGATCGATAAAAGCAGGCTAAAGGCATCGAAAGAAAAAATTGAAATAGGGATCTATTCAAATGGGGAATTGGTAGAAGAGACAAGTACGAATTTCTCTTCGCCAATACAAGTGAAATAAACAATAACAAAAAAACGTAAAGATTTGAAAATAAGGTTGAATTGGCCCACAGGCATTATACTTGCGATAATTTCTTTTATGATTTTTATACTTTCATTTGTATATAAATCCATCGCTATTGATCGTTACCAGCATGAACTTGTTTCTGAAGATTATTACAGAGATGAATTGCATTATCAGGAGGAAATCAACAAACTGAATAATTCCAACACGTTGGAAAAGGATATCGAACTGTCCAATTCTGAAAAAGGGATTGTTGTTAAATTTCCTGAGGATATCGCTCAGGATGAGATTTCAGGTGTTATTCGTTTTCAACGGTTATCCAACATAAAATTGGATTTCTCACAAGAGATCCGTCTGGAAGGACATAAACAATTGATCCCTGATGAAAAACTTGTCTCGGGGAAATGGAGCATCAGAGTGGAATGGAATCACGGCGAGGAAGAATACCTGTATAAAACTTCCTGGTTTTATTAAAAAATAAAAGATTATTCTTTACACAGCTTTCATATTAGGATTGATTGGCAGTTTTCACTGTATTGGAATGTGCGGGCCCATCGCTTTTATCCTCCCCGTTGATAAAAGCAGCAGGTTTAAAACCATTGTAGGTTCAATTTTGTACCATACCGGAAGATTGTTGAGTTATGGCATGATTGGTTTGCTGTTCGGTCTGGTGGGCAAAGGACTTTATCTGGCAGGGTTTCAGCAAAGGTTATCCATATTGATAGGCCTTCTCATGATCTTTCTGGTATTAATTCCTTCCAGAATTTTGAATCGGTTTCCCGTTTCGCGACCCATATACCTTGCTGTGTCTCAAATAAAAAGTAAAATGGGCTTGTATTTGAATAAAAGATCTAATAAGTCTTTGTTTTTTATAGGTTTATTGAATGGTTTCCTTCCCTGCGGCCTGGTTTACATGGCGCTTCTCGGTTCGGTCTCAACCGGTGCACTTGTTGACGGCTCCATATACATGATCGCCTTTGGCATTGGCACCATCCCCATGATGACAAGTGCCATATATTTGGGTAATTTTGTAAAATTATCTGTGCGAAACACGATTCAAAAAGCAATCCCTATATTTGTAATCATCATAGGATTAATGTTTATACTCAGGGGTCTGGGATTGGGTATACCCTACATTTCTCCTTCCGATGCCCAATTGATCATTTCAAATGATCCCGAAACATGCATAACCGAATAATTTATGGATAAAATAAAATCAGCCGGCCTAAATGAAAAAGAATTCAACAGCATCAAATCTCATGATGATTTATTGAATCTGCTGCATGAAAAAAACATAGATATTTCAGATGTTTTATCGGTCATTCAATATGAAAGAGAAAAGGAAAAATTACAGGAAGAGCTTGTAAAACTGCAGCAATGGATAAAAAAAACCAATAACAGGGTTGCTATTATCTTTGAAGGAAGAGACGCAGCAGGAAAAGGAGGGAATATAAGAAGGTTCACAGAACACCTTAACCCTCGTTCAATGAGGTTGGTGGCATTGAACAAACCCACCATGGTTGAGAGAGGACAATGGTATTTTACGAGGTATATCAAGCATTTACCGAATCCCGGAGAAATTGTTTTCTTCGACAGGTCATGGTACAACAGGGCTGTAGTCGAGCCTGTAATGGGCTTTTGCACCCCGCACCAATACGACCAGTTCATGGTGCAGCTTCCTGAATTTGAACATATGCTGTATGAAGATGGTGTGATCATCATAAAATTCTGGCTCTCCATCACCAAAGAAGAACAGTTAAAAAGGTTTAAAGCCAGAGAGGATAATGCTTTAAAAAGATGGAAATTCAGCCCTGTAGATAGGAAAGGACAGGAATACTGGGATGATTATACCCGCTACAAGGAACTCATGTTCAGCAAGACCCATACTTCTTTCAGTCCTTGGATCATCGTGAAAACCAATGATAAAAAAGTTGCCAGACTGGAGTGTATGCGCTACGTTCTCTCCCAATTTGATTACAATGCAAAAGAAGACGCAAATGTTTCAATTTTACCTGACCCGAATGTGATCATGCGCTATTTCAGATTATTACATAAATATGATTAATCGATTATGACAAAATTTTCAGAAAAAGATTTAAAGAGGCTCAATTCAAAAAATGGATTGTTATCCATTTTAAGTGAAGAAAGTATCAATTTAGGGCGCACCCTGAGGTTTTTGAAATATACAAGACAACTGAAGGAGCTGCAAACCGAATTGATTCGTCAGCAGACCTGTATCATTGAGAAAAATCAAGGTGTTATCGTCATTTTTGAAGGCCGTGACGCCGCAGGAAAAGGAGGTGCGATCAGAAGGATTACTGAAAGAATTAACCCGAGGCATTTTAGAATCGTGGCCTTGCCAAAACCAACCGAGGAAGAGCAGTCTCAATGGTATTTTCAACGATATATCCAACAGTTTCCGAAAGCTGGTGAAATTGTTTTTTTTGACAGGAGCTGGTACAACAGGGCCGTTGTAGAACCTGTTAACGGATTTTGCACCCAAGAGGAATATGAGCTCTTTATGCGACAGGTAAATGAATTTGAAAGGATGATAACAGAGTCTGGAATTTTACTGGTCAAAATCTACATGTCCATCTCGAAAAAGGAGCAGGCAAAACGATTTGAAGACATCAGGAACAATCCATTAAAACAATGGAAAATGAGCAAAGTGGACGAACGTGCCCAGGAACTCTGGGATTCCTATACCTTTTATAAAGACAAAATGTTTGAAAATACTGAAAAAGGAGGTATTCCTTTCAAGGTAATCAGAGCCAACCGTAAAACTGAAGCGAGAAATGAAGCGATCCAGCATTTACTTGACAGCGTACCTTATGACAAAAACCGCGAAATCTAGATTGTCTTTTTACCCTTCCGAAACATAAAATAAAACCCGACAAAAATCATCGGAATACTGAGTAACTGACCTGTGTTAAGGTCCCAATCACCGCGCACATCCACTTGGGCCTCCTTAAAGAATTCCACGATAAGCCTCACCGACCAAAGAAAAACCATAAACATTCCAAAAATATAACCCAGTTTGTCTTTTTTGTCCGTTTTCCAATACACAAACCACAGAACCACAAAAGTGATCAGGTAACCGAAAGCCTCATACAACTGTGTTGGATGCCTTGGAAAATCCTCTCCCAGTTGTTTAAAAACAAATCCATAATCAGTATGGGTAGGCTTTCCGATGATCTCAGAGTTCATTAAATTACCGATTCTTACAAAAATAGCGCCACTGGCTACAGGAATTACGATCCTGTCAAGGATCCAAAGCATGGGTTTTTTGATGACTTTTTTCGAATAGAAATACATGGCAATGATGATTCCTATGGCTGCGCCGTGGCTGGCAAGACCCTGATAACCAGTAAATTTAAAAGGGTTAAGTCTTATTGGAAGCAAAACCTCAAGCGGTCGTGACAGTAAAAAATCAATGTCATAAAATAAAAAGTGACCGATTCGGGCGCCTAAAAGGGTCGCTATGACCGTATAAATGAAAAGGGAATCTAATTTTTCAACCGAAAGCCCTTCACTTTTATATATTTTTTTCATGATTTGTAACCCCAGTACAAAGGCTATTACAAACATCAAGCTATAATACCTGATAGCAAATGATCCTATTTTAAAAACCTCTACGTTTGGGTTCCAGTCAATACTTAAAAACAACATTGAATTCTATTTTAGCGGTAAATATAATTTAAAGTGATCAAAAGCGCGATCCTTCAGGTAACTTTATTATTTGATTTTTTTTCCGGAACAGGATCATAACCGCTACCACCCCAGGGATGGCATTTTCCGATCCTTTTTACAGCCAGCCAGCCGCCTCTAAAAAGTCCGTGAATCTTAAGGGCCTCAATCGCATAATGAGAACAGGTAGGTGAATAACGACAACTGGCCGGGGTATAGGGGGAAATAGCCGCCTGGTAGAACCGGATCAATAAAACAAAGGGATAGGTTAAAATCCTTTTAAGCATAACTCATTTGACTTTCTCAATGTACCGAATACATTGTTCCTTCTTTACCATCTTTCAGCTGAATACCCAAGGCAAGTAATTTATCCCTGATCCTGTCTGATAGGGCCCAATCCCTGTTTTCTCGGGCTTCATTTCTCATGTCGATAAGAATGCTCACAAGGCCATCCAATACTTTTGAGCCATCACCCGATTCCTGGATGTTTTCCAAACCAAGAACATCAAATACAAATACGCGCATGGTCTTCAGCAATAACTCCAAATCCTGTGCCATTAATGATTCCCTTCCTTCTTTCAACAAATTGATCCATTTAACGGCTTCAAACAAGTGGGCGATCAGTACCGGGGTATTGAAGTCATCGTTCATGGCCTCATAGCATTTCTCTTTCCAGTCAATGACTTCGAGCGTTGATGTAGCCGATGCCTTGAGGCTTTCTGAAACCGCAAGCGCATCCATAAGTCGGTTATAGCCCTTTTCGGATGCCATGATGGCATCGTTTGAAAAATCAAGCACACTCCTGTAATGAGCCTGCATCATAAAAAACCGGGCCACACTCGGTGCATAGGCTTTGCTGATATTATCATTATCGCCCGTAAAGATCTCTTCCGGCAAAATGTTGTTGCCCGTTGACTTGGACATTTTTTTACCATTCATGGTCAACATGTTACCATGCATCCAATACCTCACCGGTGCCCTGTGATTACAGGCCTGAGCCTGCGCAATTTCACATTCATGATGGGGAAATTTCAAGTCCATTCCCCCGCCGTGAATATCAAATACCTCACCCAGGTATTTTGTGCTCATGACCGTGCACTCAAGATGCCACCCGGGAAAGCCGACTCCCCAGGGAGAATTCCATCTTTGTATATGTTCGGGTTCAGCCTTTTTCCAAAGGGCAAAATCCTGAGGGTTCTTTTTATCAGATTGACCGTCAAGCGCCCTTGTGTTTTCAATGGCATCTTCTATGTTCCGTTTGGACAAAATCCCATAGTGCTCCTTTTCATTATATTTCAATACATCAAAATAAACAGAACCGTTAACTTCATAGGCCAGTCCATTTTCAATAATGGTCTTAATCGCTTCAATTTGCTCAATTATATGTCCGGTTGCGGTAGGTTCGATGCTGGGAGGGAGAAAATTGAATTTCTGAAGGATCTGATGAAAATCAGTAGTGTATTTCTGTACGATTTCCATAGGCTCCAATTGCTCAAGTCTCGCTTTGGTGGAGATCTTATCTTCCTGAGAATCGTCGGTCAGGTGGCCCGCATCGGTAATATTTCTTACGTACCTTACTTTGTATCCAAGGTGAAGAAAATAACGATAGATCATGTCAAAAGACATAAAAGTCCTCACATTGCCCAAATGCACATTACTGTAAACTGTAGGACCACAAACGTACATTCCAACGTAACCCTCTTTGATGGGTATAAAAACTTCTTTTTTATTAGAAAGTGAATTATATATTAAAAGATTGTGCATTGTTAAATGTCTTATACGGTATATATTATTTGAAGTGTCAAATATAAGAACATTTGCAAGAAGGAGAATCAAAAAAAACACCCATGATCAATACCAGGGTGTTTCCTTGCAATTTGAAAAATATTTATTTGATGGTTGTTATCTTGCAGTAGTCCACGTCCATCTGCAATCTGGCATTTTTCGGAACCTTAATTCGGATGGTTTTTTTAACTTTGACCTTCTGTCTCTTTTCCATGATCTTTTTAATCTGATACTCCCTTTCCTTTGCCCCTTTTTCTATCATTTTTTTTCTTTCGGCCTCGTATTGTTCCATCTCTTTTTTAACTTTGACCTCTACCTCCATCATTTCTTTCCTTACCTCTTTCATTGCCTTCTGTACCTCCGCCTTTGCTATCTCCATTTCCTTTTGCATCTCTTTTTGGCTTAGGGCCATTTCTGCTCTATTTTCCTTAAGCTCTTCCTTAAGACGCTCCAACTGCTCCTTGTTCTGCTCCTGCCATTGTTTCAAATACTCACTGCTGTTTTGAAAATCCTCAAAATCAAAGTCGATAGAATCATGGTCAAAGTGAAAACTTTGAGGAATGTCTATATTTATGTCCGGAAAATTCTCAAATTCAGGCAAAACAAAATTTACAGAGTCCATAATATCAACTATAGTACTGCTGATGTGAGGTATATCAACGACTACATTACCCATATACTTATCGCTGTGGATAAAGAAATATTCATGGCCAAAGTCGCTCGATTTTGACCTGATACTGATCTTGTCTGCTGTTGCCTGTGTACTGATGTCCCAATCATTAAAAAGATTCTGTGCTTCATCCTGGGGCAGTCCCTGAATGGTCATGATGCCCTGAACTTCAACTTTGTTCTTATTCCATTCAATGATCTCAATTTCGGCATAGGAAGCTTCAATGGTAATGGCCACATCGCTGTTTGCTTTATATTCCTGCAACGGAGTTTCAAATTGCTGGGCATAAAAGCTGATTGACAATAAGCAGGCAATTGC
>CBDUAP010000034.1:0-19257 GCA_965365165.1 uncultured Flavobacteriaceae bacterium | reverse complement strand
CAAGCCGAAACCGGTTGTAGTACCGGCGAAAAAAGGAAGATTTCTCAGGGTATTTCGCTCCATATGACTCCCATTTTCCAAGCCCACAACGATACCGGCCTTCATAAGCATAGCCGCATTTTTATACGGCTGGTCATAGTGATCATCATCATTATCAGGCAGTGAATGGGGACCTTTTAAAATCACAGAGATATGATTCTTTTTTAAATAATCTATAAGCTGATAAGCCTCAGTGGCACCTACCAAAGTAATTTTTTTAATGCCTAAATCATGCATTAAAGTAACCGCATCAATAATTTCTTTTGCCTTTTGAACATGAATATAAACATTTTGACTTCCATCAAAGATACCACGTGTAGCGGCATAAGGAATATTTTCTTTTTTTGAGTCAATTTTGTTATACACTTTAGCATTTGACAAAAAATGGTCTAAGTCGTCTATTTTTTGTTCATAGTTTTCACTCTTCTTAGAAACAACGGTGTTTATAAAATATTTGGATTCAGACGTAAAACTGTCAGGCCACTGAATGTGTATTCCATCATCTGTTTCCAGGGCAGCATCTTCCCAATTCCAGGCATCCAGATGCACAATTGATGAAGTTCCGGATATGGTTGCACCCTGCGGTGTTATCTGAGCAATCAGTACACCATTGGGTCGCATACTCTCAACCACTTTAGATTCTGCATTATAGGCTGCCAGACTCCTTATATGAGGCAAGAAGGTTCCTGTTTCGTTTTGGTCTAGGGTTGCTTTTATATTGTCTATTTCCCCAAGACCAAGAGTTGCATTGGGAATTATAAACCCTGGATAAACATGTTTTCCTTCCGCATGAATTATGGAACCCCGTGCTTCTATTTCATCTGAAGGACCGATCGCCGTAATTTTTCCATTTTCAAAAATTAAACTTGCGTTTTCAATCAGCGTTCCATCACCTGTATGAATAGTAGTGCCAACGATGCTTATTGTTTCTTTTTGTTTTTCCCCCGGTATCTGTTGGGCTTTAGGGCTGTTATAAATAAACAACAGGACCAAAAGAAAAAGGTAGTAATTATTTTTCATTTTAAATTGTTTAAAAATCAACTGTGTCGCAGTGATTAATTCTATTTTCTTTTTTTTCCGGCTTTTGTGTTTCTGTTCCTTTGTCCTTTTCTAATAACATCAAATTTGTAAGCTGGTTTTTTTCCTTATTCAAGGCTTTACGCAATTCTGCATCTCTTTCGATTTCAAAATATAATTTTCCCTCTATCATTGTTTTCTCGGCTTTGGTTCCTATATCCATGGGATGTCCGCTCCATAATACCAAATCTGCGTCTTTACCTATTTTTATGCTGCCCACCCTGTCGTCAATATGCAATAATTTGGCAGGGTTTAATGTAACAAACTTCCATGCATCCTCTTCTGAAACTCCTCCGTATTTAACTGATTTGGCTGCTTCCTGGTTCAATCTTCTGCCCATTTCTGCATCGTCAGAATTAATGGCAGTTATTATGCCCATGCTGTGCAATATGGCAGCATTATAAGGAATAGCGTCATTCACTTCGTATTTATACGCCCACCAATCACTAAAAGTTGATCCCCCGACTCCATGAGCCTTCATTTTATCCGCAACTTTATAACCTTCCAGAATATGGGTAAAAGTATTGATGTTGAAATCGAAACTTTCTGCTACTTTCATCATCATGTTGATTTCACTTTGTACATAGGAATGGCATGTAATAAAACGCTCTTTATTGAGGATCTCAGCAAGAACTTCCATTTCAATGTCTGTCCTGAATTTTGCACCAGATTTTTTTAATACGTCATATTCTTGCGCCCGTTTGAAATAATCTTGAAATACCTGTTCAACACCCATTCTCGTTTGCGGAAATCTTGATGAGTTGACCTCACTGGATTGCTTTACATTTTCTCCCAAAGCAAATTTTATAAATTTCGGAGCATTTTTATCAATCATTTCATCACTCGTTGCTCCCCATTTTAATTTGACAATAGCTGATCTTCCGCCTATAGGGTTTGAAGAACCATGTAATATTTGGATTTGTGTAACGCCACCGGCCAAATTTCTATAAATATTAATGTCTTCGGGGTTCATAACATCCTTGATACTGACTTCTGCAGAGGAATTTTGGCCCCATTCATTGATGCTAAAGGCTGCTATGTGGGAGTGTTCATCAATAATTCCGGAGGTGAGATGCTTCCCTGTGCCATCAATCTCCTGCGCTTTACCAGCTTGGAGCTTAGGTCCAATTTTAGCAATCTTCCCATCTTTGATCAATACATCGGTATTTTCCAAGATACCATCGGCTTCATTCGTCCAGACGGTAATGTTGCGAAAGACAGTGGTTTGTTCTTCGGGTAATTTATCAAATCCATAGCCATTGTTGGGGAAGGTCACAGGACTCATGTACAAAGGCTCATCTGGTTTGGTTTTTTTGGCGTTCTTAGGGGTTTCTTCCTTTACAGCCTTCCAGCTCGTTTTTTTACCATCAGGTAAAATACCCATTCCATTGAAATGATCCTGATGATCTACTTTTGCTGAAAGGCGAACATATTTTTTTGAGATGGAATCCTCCAATATATTGAGCGTAAACCAATTATTTTTATAACTGAATTTATTCTTAAGGGTTGTGCCTTCTTTTTTGACCGTAATTTTCGGGCTCGTTAAAGGGCTATTTATGGTCAATTTATAGAGCTGATTTTCTATGTTAAGATTATAGGAACCTGCTATATTTATGGTGCTTAGTTCGTGAATTTCGTTTGAACTCCCCTGTACCCAGTTTTCAAAAATGATGGTTTCTTTTTCAAAAATATCACCAGAGGTTATTAGGAAATTTGCGTAAGTACCATTTTCCAAACTTCCTATTTCATTGCTTTTTTTCAAGATGCTTGCAGGAACTGTTGTTAAGGCCGCCAAGGCAGTTTTTTTATCTAACCCATACTGGATAGCTTTCAGGATGTTTGCCTTGAATTCAGTCATCGATTTGGTCCCATAAGCCGTGAATGCAAAGGAAATATCATTTTTATCCATAACCGATGGGTTCACAGGTGCCTGATTCCAGTGCCTCATGTCTTCCAATGAAAGGTACTGCGATTGGTAAGGGTCCTGGACATCATATGGCTTTGGAAAATTAACAGGAACAATATAAGTGGCTCTTGCAGCTTTGACTTTTTCCATGATTTCATATTCTTGGCCACTGCCCAGCAGTACGTAGTCAATGCCAAAGTCATTTCCTATTTCATGACCCTTATGCGCGAAGTATTTATTGTTGGACACAAAGATCTGCACAAGGTCCCTATTATTGTTTAAAGCTTCGAGAGAAAGATCTCTTGAATCTGAACTTCCAGTTGTATACCAGTCTGCATCATGATACATCTGTCTCAATAGAGCCATGGACCCCATGATCGAACTCGGATACTCCTGTCTGGTATATTTACTTCTGTCAAAAGACAGGTATTGTGCCGATCTCGATGACAGAATCCGTTGATTGTCATTAGCTTTAGAATTTAATGCGATAAGCATGCCGTTTCCTCTGACAATCCCATCCTGGATATGACTATTCACTGTACCGAAACCTGCCTTTAGAAGCGCTTTGGCTTTTTTCATGTCATATTGGTATAATGAAACAGCCTGTTTTTCAGGCATGATATGCTCATTCCAGTAATAACCTTGCCTTTTACTTTCATATTGTGTTTCGGATGTTGCCGGTTTTTCCGGTTCAGGCATTGCGATTCCAAAATCAGACATGATATCTATAAAAGAAGGGTAAATTGATTTGCCAGACAGATCTATAATGATAGAATTATCAGGAATGCTGAGGTTGCTTCCGCTACCGACTATTTTATCCTTTTTGATCAATAAGGTTCCTTTATCAATGGTCCGATCTGGGCTGATATGAATTTTAGCATTAATGAAAGCTGTATAATTTGTGTTGGAGGTTTTTACACCGTCATTTTTTGGAAAATGATCCTGAGCCGCCACAAGACCAAACTGCATTATAAGAATCAAGGTGTAAATTTTTCGCATGGTAAATGATTAAAATCAGGAGTTAAAGGTATCAATTAAAATCAAGTGTATACTCCTGGTCATAAGAAATCAGCAGATCCATGATCTGGTTATAGCTCTCCAGTCCGTCTTTGTGTTGGTTGTATTTTAAATAATTATCATAAAAGATCTTGAACAAAGGCTCAAAAGGGTTTTCATATTTTTGCCAAAATTCGTCTGATTCACGGATGTTTTTTAAAATGCCTTTGGGGAGCTTGTCAACATATGATTTGAACAAGTCCTTGTCATAACGCTTGATGTCCAACAAAGCATATCGCATGGCCAGCAGGTAAGCTGCATACTGAAAATAAGGATCGTCATGATGAGCGGCTGCTAAAAACCCTATAAAATTGGCCTCACTCTCTGAAGCGATACCCAATTGATGCGCCACTTCATGAGAACTTGTAAAAGGAAGGGTTATTTTGGGCATCAAATGATCTACCTGGGCCTCGCCCGACAAGGGGTTGAAATATCCTGAAAAACCCATATAAGTGAGTGGAAGACTGAAAAGGGATGGTTTTAAGGAGCTTCTGGAGTATCGGAATTGCTCAAACTTCAGGCCCAGATTATCGTATCCATTTTTTGTCAATTTAAGAATCTCATCCTTGGTATGTGGAACAATTACGGGGAGTGAATCGTTGACCACAAGGCTGTTTTGCAAATCCATGGTACGTTCCATTATTTTTTCAGTAACCTTTTCCAGCTGTTGTATATCAAAAGTTTTTTTTTGGAGCAGCATGGTCTTGGATAGAGGGCTTCGGGAGTAATTGAGACCCCAGAAGAGATAAAAGCAAAAATAAAATACAGATATACCCGCCAGAAGTTCGAAGAGGTGTTTTTTTCTGCTTTTCATCTTATTGAAAATCAGACGATACAGAGACCTGATGACGAGAAAGAGCAAAAGCGCATAAAGGAGATCTCCAACTGAAAAGGGCAGCCAGCCAAAAAGGAATCGCAGTGTATCCGCAATGATCGGGTATAGACCCCGGGCATAGAACTTCTCTATAAAAGCAGGGTAATAAGAAAAAATGGCGACGAGTCCTATTTGAAAAAAAAGGAAAATTGTTAAAAGGATATTTCTTTTTTCTTTATACATTGCATGGTGTAATATCTGAACAAAAGAACAAATTATTAACAACATTAACAATTTAGTTTTTGATATCTGTCTTTGTTCGTGTCCGGCTCAACGGATGCTAAAGAATTGCAAATTAATTTATTAAGATTTTCATTTTTCAAATAGAAAATCCAAACCTAACCACCTTTTGGAAGCAATGATGTTTTGAGCCCGGCTTTATTAACATCATTTTGATTGTTAACAAATAATGTTAATTTTAAATAGTACAATTTAATAGTTTTACATCCTTAAACGATTACATTTGCCACATGGATTCAGCGAGATCAATATCATACCAAAATAAGGGAAAAGGAACAATAATCAACCTTGAACAAGGGAAGATTCCTCCACAGGCCATTGACCTGGAGGAGGCCGTTTTAGGGGCAATGATGATTGATAAAAAGGGTGTTGATGACGTAATTGATATCCTTCATTCAGAAGCTTTTTACAAGCCTGCTCATCAATTTATCTATGATGCCATTTTTGCTCTTTTTGAAAATTCTGAACCCATTGATTTACTGACCGTATCCAATCAGTTAAAAAAAACAGAAAAACTAGAAGCTGTCGGGGGCGATTTTTACCTGATCAATTTGAGTCAAAAGGTTTCATCAGCCGCGCACATTGAATTTCATGCCAGGATCATCCTTCAAAAGTATATCCAAAGAAGGCTGATTACCATTTCAAGTGAGATAATTACGAATTCTTATGATGAAACCGTGGATGTTTTTGATTTACTGGATGAGGCTGAAACCAAATTATTCGACATCACCCAGGGAAATTTAAAAAAGAGCTCTGAAGCCGCGCATAACCTGGTGACCCAGGCACTTAAAAAAATTGAGGATATTTCCAACAAGGAAGGCATGAGCGGCGTAGCCACAGGGTTTGGTAAGCTCGATCAGCTGACATCAGGCTGGCAACCGTCAGACTTAGTGATTCTGGCTGCACGTCCCGGTATGGGAAAAACAGCCTTTGTGATGTCTATGGCAAAGAACATTGCCATTGATTTTAACATGGCCGTGGCGATTTTTTCATTGGAAATGTCATCCGTGCAACTGATCACCAGAATGATCTCGAGTGAAACGGGTATTTCTTCTGAAAAATTGAGAAAGGGAAGTCTTGAAACCTATGAATGGGAGGCACTTAATGTTAAAGTAAAAAAATTATCTGATGCGCCGATCTTCATCGATGATACGCCTTCTTTATCCGTTTTTGATCTTCGAGCCAAGGCCAGGAGGCTTGTTTCCCAGCACGATGTTAAAATAGTAATTATTGATTACCTGCAATTGATGACTGCTGGTTCAAGTACCAAAAGTTCAGGCAACAGGGAGCAGGAGATTTCTACCATTTCCAGAAACCTGAAAGCCCTAGCCAAGGAACTGAACGTGCCGGTGATTGCTTTGTCACAGTTATCAAGGGCAGTTGAAACAAGAGGGGGCAGTAAAAGGCCTTTGTTGTCAGATTTGCGTGAATCAGGTGCCATTGAACAGGATGCTGACATTGTTTCCTTTATTTACAGGCCCGAATATTATGGCCTTACCGAATGGGACGATGATGAAAGAACCCCTTGTGAAGGCCAGGCAGAATTTATCGTGGCAAAACACCGTAATGGAGGGCTGGATAATATTCGAATGAAGTTCATTGGCAGGTTGGCAAAATTTGCGAATCTGGGCGAAGGCTTTGAAACAGAATTTCAGTCTTCAATGAATTCAGATACAATATCTCCGAGTAATTTTACAAGTGCAAACGATGCTTTTGGGAACATGAGCAATGATGATGACGTCCCGTTTTAATATACAGTATCCTTTATAATCATATGGTTTTTTGTCAGACATTTCTCAAACCAAGGAATTTTTACAGTTTGATGGTTTTGTTGCTTTTGAGCACTTCTGTTTTCGGATCCTATCTGCTAGTCCCGATGGATGAGAACTCTCAGAAAAATCATTTGAAAGCCTACGGGATCACTTACTATTCATTGCTGCAAGGGAACAAGGTGCAATGGTTGCTGAATTACAGAGGTGGATCTTTTCTTCTTGAAGACCATGAGAATTTTCGCAGGGAGTGCACGGTACGTGGCGTCTCTTTTGAGGTCATTTCAGAAATTGAAGCCGTAAAGATTCTTGAACTCATTGCAAGTCCTTCACAAAACATGGAGGCTGTGATTTTGGAAAAGGCACCGAAAATTGCAGTGTATTCGCCAAAGGAAAACCAGCCTTGGGACGATGCCGTCACCATGGTATTAGAATTTGCAGAGATTCCTTATGAAGTTATTTATGACGAGGAGGTCCTGCAAGATAAGTTGCTCTTATACGAATGGTTGCATTTGCATCATGAAGATTTTACGGGGCAGTTTGGGAAATTTTACGGTGCCTTCAGAAGTGCACCATGGTATATCGAGAGCAAAATGAATGCTGAAAAACGGGCATCAGATCTGGGTTATCAAAAGGTTTCAGAACAAAAATTAGACGTTGCTTTAAAAATAAGAGATTATGTTGTTGGAGGAGGCTTCATGTTTGCCATGTGTTCGGCCACGGATAGTTTCGATATCGCCCTTTCGGCAGAAGGAGTCGATATTTGTGAAGTTATGTTTGACGGGGATCCTTCCGAAAGGGGATACCAGCAGCAACTGGATTTTGAAAAGACCTTTGCCTTCAAAGATTTTACTTTGGAACGAAACCCGGTCATTTATGAGTTTTCAAATATCGACACAACAAGAAAAAGAAAAGTACTTAAAACTGAAGATTACTTTGAGTTAAAAGCTTATTCTGCAAAATGGGACATGGTACCCAGCATGCTCTGCCAGAATCACACACTGATGATCAAGGGCTTTATGGGCCAGACCACTGCTTTTGAACCGAATTTGATCAAGCCTACGGTTATGATCATGGGGCAAAATAACATGAATGGCGAGGCGAGATATATTCACGGGGTCAAGGGTAAAGGTATGTTTACTTTTTTCGGGGGCCATGATCCTGAAGATTACCAGCACAGGGTAGGGGATCCTAAAACAGAACTCGAGCTTCATCCCACCTCTCCGGGTTACAGGCTGATTTTGAACAATGTATTGTTTCCGGCAGCCAGAAAGAAAAAACAAAAAACTTGATTTGTTGATTTTTGTTCAAGCATCGGCTTTAATAATCAAAGAGAATAAAAAACCTCAGGTATCAGTACCATCAGTTTTTTTAAGATACAATATTAATTCACCAAAGGGTTTTTGAAATCAAATCTAATTTCAGAGTTGTTTATTTCTGTATCCATTTGCGCGCATTTTCAAATGCCTCAAGCCAGGGGCTCACTTCATCCTTTCTGCCGGTTGGGTAATGGGCCCAGTTCCACTGAAAGATCGACCTTTCAATATGAGGCATCATCACCAAATGACGACCATCATCACTTGCCATCATGGCCGTATTGAAATCAGAACCATTCGGGTTGGCAGGGTAGTCCTCATAGCCGTATTTGGCCACTATATTGTATTTTGATTCCTCATAGGGGAAACTGAATTTGCCTTCTCCATGTGAAATCCAAACGCCAAGTGTATGGCCTGCAAGACTTGACAGCATCACTGAGTTGTTTTTTTGAATTTTTACAGAGGTAAAACTGCTTTCGTGCTTGAAAGAATCATTATGTAACATCCTGGGCTTGATTTCATGGTCAGGATTGATCATCTCCAATTCCACAAACAATTGACAACCATTGCAAATACCAACCGATAAAGTATCCTCTCTTTCAAAAAACTTTTTCAAGGTTTTGTTGGCCCTTTCGTTGAACAAAAATGCGCCGGCCCATCCTTTGGCAGAACCCAATACATCCGAGTTGGAAAAGCCACCTACCGCTCCAATAAATTGAATGTCTTCCAGGGTTTCTCTTCCGCTGATCAGATCTGTCATGTGTACATCCTTAACATCAAATCCGGCAAGGTACATGGCATTGGCCATTTCCCTTTCACTATTGGATCCTTTTTCCCTGATGACCGCAGCCTTGGGCCTTGGCCCTGAGGAATCTGTATTGCATAATTTTCCTGTAAAATGCGAAGGGAACTCAAACTGTAAGGGCTGGTGCTTATAATTTTTAAACCTATCTTCTGCCAGGTTGTTGGCAGTTTGCTGTTTGTCTAGAAGGTATGAAGTATTGTACCAGTAATCCCTGTATACCGGTATTTCGAATTCCAAACCAAAATTTGAAATCTTCAAAGAACTTCCCTTTATGGCAGAACCAATTTTATGGAACACTATCCCATGGGCTTCCAAAATGTCATCCACTTGTTTAGAACCGTTGCTTTGAATGATCACCCCGCTGTTTTCAGCGAATAGTAATTTAACAGGGTCTTTTTCATTTATTTGTCCCAGGTCAATGTTTGCCCCCAGGTCATTTTCAGCAAAACACATTTCAAGCAAGGTTGTGAGCAAGCCTCCGGCTGAAATGTCGTGACCGGCGAGCAGCAAGTCTTTTTTAATCAGTTCCTGGACAGTATTGAAACAATTCTTAAAATACCCGGCATCATTTACAGTGGGGGTTTCCTGACCTATACTGTTTCTAACCTGCGCAAAACTTGAGCCTCCTAATTTAAAGGCGTCTCCGGAAAAGTCAATATAATAAATCTTGTTGCCCGTGACTGATTGCAAGACAGGTTCAACTACTTTCCTGATGTCAGCGCATTCGCCGGCTGCAGATATGATGACGGTGCCGGGTGCTATCACCTCCCGGTCGGCATATTTTTGCTTCATTGACAAGGAATCTTTTCCCGTTGGGACATTGATCCCCAGTGAAATCGAAAATTCCGATACAGCCTCCACCGCATTGTAGAGCCTTGCGTCTTCACCTTCATTTTTACAGGGCCACATCCAGTTGGCAGACAAGGAAACCGATTTCAGATCGTCTTTCAGGGGTGCCCAAACAATGTTGGTCAGGGATTCCGCGATGGCGTTTCTTGAACCTGCTTTTTCATCAATTAAAGCACTTGCTGCGGCATGACCTACTGAAGTGGCAATTCCTTTTGTTCCTTCATAATCCAGTGCCATCACACCCAGATCATTTAAAGGCAACTGCAGGGAACCGGCACACTGTTGTTTGGCTACTTTCCCCCCAACGCACCGGTCTACTTTGTTGGTGAGCCAGTCTTTACAGGCCACGGCTTCTAATTGCAATACCTGTTGGGCGTACAGGTATATCTCTGACGGCTCATAGCTTAATTCGGCATACTTCCTGTCAATTGTTTTGTCATTCATTATGGTTTTGGGTGAACTTCCGAACATATCCGCAAGGTCAAAATCCATAGGGGTGGCACCCGTTTTTTCTGATTTGAAGGTAAACCTGAAATCATCGGTTACTTTGCCCACATCGTATATCGGAGCCCTTTCCCTGTCTGCTATTCTGTGCAGGTAGGCAAGGTCTTTTTCATGAATGACAAGTCCCATCCTTTCCTGTGATTCATTACCTATGATTTCTTTGGATGACAGGGTCTTGTCTCCCACAGGCAAGGCATCCAGATCAATGATACCTCCTGTTTCCTCAACCAATTCTGACAGGCAGTTCAAGTGGCCTCCAGCTCCGTGATCATGAATGGAGATGATTTTGTTTTCCGGACCTTCAACCATCCCTCGTATGGTATTGGCCACTCTTTTTTGCATTTCAGGATTGGATCTTTGTACGGCGTTCATGGTGATTGCCGTATTGAATTCACCCGTATCCGCAGAAGATACTGCCGCACCTCCCATGCCAATACGGTAATTGTCTCCGCCCATAAGAATAATGCTGTCTCCTTTGATTGGTTTTTCTTTTAAACTGTCAGCTTCTTTCCCGTATCCGATACCGCCTGCCAGCATGATGACCTTGTCAAAGCCAAGCATACGCCCTTGTTCTTCATGTTCAAAAGTAAAGAGGGAACCTGATATCAGGGGTTGACCAAATTTGTTGCCAAAATCAGAAGCCCCGTTTGAGGCCTTGATCAATAGTTCAATAGGGGTCTGGTACAACCATTTTCTTTCGGGCATGTTTTCCCAGGGCCTGTTTTTTATCAGTCTGGAATAAGGTGTCATATATACCGCTGTTCCTGCCAGGGGCAATGATCCTTTGCCACCTGCCAGTCGATCCCTGATCTCACCTCCTGAGCCCGTTGCAGCACCATTGAAAGGCTCTACCGTTGTAGGAAAATTATGGGTCTCGGCTTTCAGTGAAATAACCGATTTTACCGTTTTTTTCTCATAAAAATCAGGTTTGTCCGATGACTTTGGCGCAAATTGTTCAATATGAGGGCCGTCTATAAAGGCTACATTATCTTTATAGGCAGATATGATGGTATTCGGGTTTTCAGCCGCCGTTTTTTTGATCATTTTAAAGAGAGAACTCGGTTTTTCTTCGTTATCGATCACAAAGGTACCGTTGAATATTTTATGGCGACAGTGTTCAGAATTCACTTGTGAAAAGCCAAAAATCTCAGAATCGGTGAGTTTTCTTCCCAGTTTTGCCGACAAGTCATTCAAATAAATGATTTCTTCCTTGTTCAAAGCCAGTCCTTCAGTTTCATTGTAGGCTTCGATATCTTCTATTTCAAGGATGGGTTCAGGGGCTATGTCAACCGTATAGAGATCCTGGTCCAATTTGAGATAATGTTGCTGTATCATCGGGTCAAATTCCGGCTGCTTCATTGCTGTACGCACAAACTCTTCAATTCGCGTTATCCCCTGTATACCCATATTCTGGGTAATTTCAACGGCATTGGTACTCCAGGGACTGATCATTTCCTTTCTGGGGCCAATAAAACTGCCTTCAAGGGATGTTTCATTCAACTGCCGGGCATTGCCAAACAGCCAAATTAATTTTTTAATGTTTTCTGGATGAATTTCCGAATGAGAAGCTACTGCAAATACAGTTTGTTCCTGATTAAAAAAGTAGATCATTTGACTGGTGTTATCGTGATGATTTTGAAAAGTGCAAATTTAATCAATTAGCCTTGTATTATTGATGCGAATGTTAATAATAATGAATAAAAAAAGAAAGTTACTTACCTGACAGGTGGTTCATTGTATTCCTTTTTATATGAATACAGTACGCAGTTTTTAAGTGAGGCATTGTGCTTCAGGCCAGGATGATCAAAATTTTTGACAAAAGACATACCGATATTTTCCATGACCTTTATGGAATTTTTGTTGATCGAAGGGCTCACGGCATAAATTTGTGGAAGTTTCAAATGTTTATTTGCAAAGTCCAGACAGGCTTTTGCTCCCTCCGTGGCAAAACCCTTGTACCAGAATGACCTGCAGAGCCTCCACCCAATGTCTGTACACGGGGTAAAATCGCTCTCATAGGTTTGATCACACAGTCCTATGAATCCTATAAATCTTGTGGATTCCAGCTCGTCCACAGCAAAATAACAGTAGTTTTTTTTGGCATATTCCTTTTGCATCCTGTCAACGAATTCGATTGTCTGCTCTTTTGATGGCAGTGCAGGAAAGTATTTCATGACCTCCTGGTCATTATTGATCAGGATCATTTTTTCAATGTCCGAAGGTATCCAGTTTCTGAATCCGAGCCTTTCAGATTTAAAAATGTACCGGCCTTCCATTTTTTCTGATATATTAAAATTTAAGTCCTAACAGGTTACTCTTTTCTCTCTAAAAGGGCCATGTAAAACCCATCAAAACCTGAAGCAGCAGGAGATACCTTTTGTTCTTTGATCAATGTGAATTCAGCATGGTTTTTTAAAAAAGCTTTGACCTGCAATTCATTTTCTGAAGGTAAGATGGAACAGGTGGCATACACCAGTTTACCTCCGTTTTTTACCATGGAAGAATATTGGTCCAGGATTTCGGCCTGGGTTTTTTGGACTCTCTCAATAAACTCAGGGTTCAGTTTCCATTTTGAATCTGGGTTCCTTTTCAAAACACCCAATCCGCTGCAGGGAGCATCGATCAAAACGCGATCAGCCTTTCCTTTGAGTTTTTTAATGGCCTTGGTTCCCTCAATGGGGCGGGTCTCTATGTTATGGGCTCCGCCTCGTTTGGCTCTCTTTTTCAATTCGGCCAGTTTATGCGCATGGATGTCCATAGCAATAATCTGCCCTTTATTTTCCATCAAAGAGGCCAGATGCAAGGTTTTTCCGCCCGCTCCCGCACAAGTGTCGACGACTTTCTGCCCGGGTCTTACGTCGAGGAAGGGTGCGACCAGTTGAGAAGAAGCATCCTGAACCTCAAAGAGTCCTTTTTTAAAAGCCTGGGTCAAAAAGACATTTTTTCTTTCAACCAATACCAGTGCATCAGGATATTTTGGAATGATTTCTGTATCAATTTCTTCGTCCCTCAAAATTTTCTGTAATTCCTGTCGGGACGTTTTCAAGGTATTGACCCTAAGAATGACCCTGGCTTGTTGGTTCAGTTCCTTTATTTCAGCATCCCACCGGCTGCCAAGTGCCTCGACCCCCAATTCGTCCATCCAGTCGGGGATTGACTCCCTGAATTTTCTGGTTTTTTGTAATTCATCAAACTTGCCTTTGATTCTTCGCGCCGGAGTATCCGTAAAATATTTCCAGTCAGGAAGGCTAATACCCTTTAAAATGGCCCATACGGCAAAATTTTTCCATAGATTGTCTCTGGTATAATGTCCTTTGGTTCCGGCAATTTCGTTGTACAACCTTTTCCATCTTACCATGTCATAAATGGTCTCAGCAATGAATTTTCTGTCTCTGGATCCCCATCGACTGTCGAGTTTCAATGTTTTTTGTACCACTTTGTCGGCGTATTCCTGCTCGTTATAAATCAAATCAAGGGCCTGAATAACAGCAAATACCAGATTTCTATGTAAGCGCATTAACTTTTGATTTTAGGGAGGCAAAGGTAGGTAATAATTATACATGGAGATTCATCCCGGATCAAAAATCATTCTCAGGCAGGCTTCTCTTAAAATTTTTCAAATACCCCTAATCCAAAAAGGGCAAAGTCATATTTGACGGGATCTAATGGATCCATGGTTCTCAGGCTTGCATCCAGTTCAGACAGCGCCCTGGCATCATTTTGTTTTCGTTGCAGTAAACCCAGCTTTCTGGCAATACTTCCTGAATGAACATCAAGCGGGCAGGACAATTGTGAAGGCAAAAGACCTGACCAAAGCCCGAAGTCCACGCCCGTATTATCTTTTCTTACCATCCATCTTAAGAACATATTGATTCTTTTTGCAGCTGAGCCTTTTAACGGATCTGACACATGTTTCAGAGTTCTTAAAGGATGATCTATTTCAAAAAAAACCTTTTTGAAATGGTGAATACCTGCCTGGACATTATTTCCTGATACATTTTTAACAAATGCCGTTTCCATTCCACCGTGGTTGTGGTATATATTTTTCAGGGATCGAATAAAAAAATTAAGGTCAATTGCATTAAAAGTCCTGTGAACGTATTGATCAATGCTTTCTGGATCACTTTGCATGACAAAGTCATAAGGCGAATTGCCCATCAGATCCATCATTCTCCCGGCATTTTTAATGATCATTTTACGATTTCCCCATGAAATGGTTGCCGTTAGAAAGGCCGCTATTTCAATGTCTTCTTTGAGCTTATACCGATGCGGAACCTGTATCGGGTCACTGTCAATGAATTCAGGCTGGTTGTAAAACAATACCTTTTCATCTAAAAATTCCTTTATATCGATATCTGGGGCCATTAATTTTTAAAAAATCAAATGTAAAAAATATACAAAACAATTCAGTTTTATATCTTCGTAAATCCATTAAGGACCTTGATGATTAACTTTCAAATTTCTATAGCATACCTCAAAGGAGTCGGGCCGGCTAGGGCTCAGTTACTGGGAAAGGAACTGGGAATTTTCACTTATGCAGATCTTGCAAATTTTTTTCCTTATCGTTATATAGACAGAACCAAATTCTATAAAATAAAGGAATTGCAAAGCAATAGCTCTGAGGTTCAGCTTGTTGGGAAAATCACATCCTTTAGGTCAGTAAAACAAAAAAAAGGGAGCAGGCTTGTAGCCAGTTTTATGGATGAGTCAGGTAGTATGGAACTGGTTTGGTTCAGGGGAGCTAAATGGATCAGGGACCATATGAAGCTCAATGTACCCTATGTGATTTTTGGAAAAGTGAATTATTTTAACGGGAACTTTACCATGCCACATCCGGAAATGGAATTGCTCACCGATTACAAAAAGGGATTTAAATCCGCCATGCAGCCTGTTTATCGCTCCACTGAGTTGTTAAGTGCAAAAGGGGTCAGCAACAGGGTCATGCAAAAACTCATGCAAAATCTTTTTCAGGAATGCAAGGGTAGATTCGAGGAAACCTTGTCTGAAAAGCTGATGGCTTCAATAGGGCTGATTCCAAAGAACAGGGCCATGTTCAATATACATTTCCCCCAAAGTCAGGAACTTTTGTCCCAGTCGGAATACAGATTAAAATTTGAAGAACTATTTTTTATTCAATTGCAGCTCATTGTAAAAAACCTCACAAGTAAAAAAAAGAACAAGGGTTTTGTATTTGAAAAGGTAGGCGATCATTTTCTGGATTTTTATAATAAATTTCTTCCCTTCGAGCTGACCGGAGCCCAGAAAAAGGTGTTGAAGGAGATCAGAAAAGATCTCAATACGGGGGCACAAATGAACAGGCTCCTGCAGGGTGATGTTGGTTCGGGTAAAACCATAGTTGCCGTGCTCAGTATGTTGATCGCTGCTGATAATGGCTACCAGTCTGCCCTGATAGCTCCGACTGAGATTTTGGCCACACAGCATTTTAATGCCGTCAGGGAACTGCTTCAGGACATGGAAATAGGAATAAGATTGCTAACGGGTTCTTCTACAAAAGCCCAGCGAAGGATCATTCATGAAGAACTGGAAAAAGGAACCCTGAACATCATTATTGGGACGCATGCGGTTTTTGAAGACAAGGTGAAATTCGCAAATCTGGGACTGGCTATTATTGATGAGCAACACAGGTTCGGAGTAGCACAAAGGGCCAAAATGTGGATGAAAAATGAGTTGCCACCACACATTCTTGTCATGACCGCTACCCCTATACCGAGAACTCTGGCCATGAGTGTTTATGGCGACCTGGATATTTCAGTGATCGATGAATTGCCGCCGGGAAGAAAAACGATCAAAACCGTACACAAGTATGACAGCAACAGGCTTTCTGTTTTCAGATTCATTAAGGAGGAAGTAGCCAAGGGCAGACAGATTTATATCGTATATCCGCTTATCCAGGAATCAGAGCAACTGGATTATAAGGATCTTATGGACGGATATGAAAGTATTTCAAGAGAGTTTCCGTTACCGGACTATCGGATCAGTATCGTTCATGGTAAAATGAAATCAGCGGATAAGGAATATGAAATGCAGCAATTTGTTAACGGAAAAACACAGATCATGGTCGCCACAACGGTGATAGAGGTAGGAGTGAATGTCCCTAATGCAAGTGTAATGATCATTGAGAGCGCCGAACGTTTTGGACTTTCACAACTCCATCAGTTAAGAGGGAGGGTAGGAAGAGGTGCTGATCAAAGCTATTGTATTTTGCTTTCGAGCGTCAAGCTGACCAGGGAGGCCAAAACAAGGTTACAAACTATGGTCGAAACGAATGATGGCTTTAAGATTGCGGAAGTTGACCTAAAACTCAGGGGTCCTGGTGATTTGATGGGCACCCAGCAAAGCGGCGTTTTAAACCTGCGAATTGCGGATATCGTTAACGATTCAAAAGTTTTGTATTTGGCAAGAAAAGCTGCCAAGGAAGTTGCAGGATCCCAAAAGGGTCATCTCGACCCGGATCACAGGAATATATGGCTCACCTATGGACAAATTGTAAGAAATGGATCTATATGGATGAACATAAGTTAAACCAATTGTAAGAGAATTAATATATTTACACAAAAGTATTCATCATGAAAAATAAGTTTTTTACCTTAAGTCTGATCTGTCTTATAAGTATTTTGAGTTATGCTCAGAATGATACAATTAAACTCGTCAACAATGATGTTTTGGTGGGGGAAATAAAAGAGATGGACCGTAGTATATTGGTTTTCAGCACCTCTTATGACGATTCAGATTTCAAGATCAAATGGGGAAAGGTGAAAGAAATTAAGAGTAGCAGGCAATTTATTGTGTCTTTGACCGATGGGGAAAGGATAACCACAACGATTAACAGTGTTTCGGACAAAGAAATGGTGGTTGCCATCTTCAACGAGGGCAATCTTCAAGAATACAGCCTCAAGGAAGTTGTGTTTATTGAACCCATTGGTAAGAATTTTTTAGCAAGGCTTACTGTGGATCTTGATCTGGGGCTAACTTTGACCAAAGCCAATAATTTGAAACAATTCACGACCAATTTAAACGCGACCTATCTGGCTACAAAGTGGAGAGGGCGCGGACTTTATAAAACCGTACTCAGCAGGCAAGACGGAAGCAGTGATATCAACAGGATGGATGCCGAATTAGGTGGGGAATATTATTTGCCCCATGATTGGTTTATTCAGGCAAAGGCCATCTTCCTGGCTAATGATGAGCAGTTGCTGAACCTTCGTTCTTCCTATCAAATAGGCGGGGGTTATTATTTTATCAGAAACAATAATATGTTTTTCTCCGGAAATTTGGGTATAGCCCAAACCAAAGAAGACTTTTCGGAAGGAAGTCCTGACCGAAACAGTACTGAAGGATATGTTGGTATTGGATTCAATAAATATGATATTGGCAATCTGAGTGTTCAGACTGCCGCAGCACTATATCCGAGTTTTTCTCAGGGAGGAAGATACAGGGTGGATTTCAATTTTGACATGAAATACGATCTGCCGCTTGATTTTTATATCCGTTTGGGCCTATCGTATAATTATGATAACCAGCCAGTTGAGGATGCTTCAGATAGTGATTATGTATTTACCACTTCCTTTGGCTGGGAGTGGAACTGATCCTTCGTCATCAAAAAAGCTTAAGATTTTAATTTGTCATTTGTATTTTTCAGGTTGATGATCATGTCGTCTGTTTCGCCCAAATACCTTCTGCTGCCCAGGTATCTGTTGGTGTTAAAGGCATCATAATGAGGTGAATTTGGGTCAATAGAACCTATTTTGACGCGTCCTGCTGAATGAATGAACTCGCCTTTTTCATTTCCCAGCCAAATGCCCACGTGTGTGACCCGTTGTTTGGTACTATCAGTTGCTTTTTTGCCGAAGAACATCAGATCGCCCTTTTTCATGTTGGCAAACGACAATTCTGGGTCGGTATCCTTTCCGGCCATAATTTGCTGGGAAGCGTCTCTGGGAATAATATAGCCATTCATCAAATAGGCTGTTTTTGTAAAACCGCTGCAGTCCATCCCTTTACTTGAAGTACCACCCCACAAATAGGGCGCACCCATCAATTCTTTTCCATAGTCTTCAACCAGCATGCCTGAAGGTTCCAGTTCACTGATCCAGGTTAGGTAAGGCTCGCTTTCTGTTTTTCTAAGAAAGCCCTCTCTTTTGTCAGGATATTGCACCTTATAAAAATCCCCTGCATCTTCAAGGAAAATGAGTTGGGAACCCAAGACAATGTCTCCGGTTATTCCCATTTCAGTATTTATATTTTGATAGACGTTGCCATAAGGTTTTGTGAAGATCACCTTTGGTGCATTTTGCCATTGAGCGAATTCATCAGGGTTCATTAAAGCTACACCTCCGTGGTCTACCCAGGAAATGTAACCATCAGGGGTCTGCACAAGATAAAAGCTTCCTGCTATTTTAAGCACTTTTAAGGTGGATCCAAGAATGGCCTGAGTAGCCAGCTCAGCTGAATGCTTGGCTCCCGAACGAATATTGGCCACTGAATTACTCACCACGGCATATTTTGTTTCACCTACGCTTGCATCGGGTAAGAGCACTGAATGGTCTTCAAACGCGAGGCTTTTGGAACTCAGAATGGAGGTAAGTGCTTTGAGCGCCTTTTCCTGATCAGATTCTCCTTTAATCTGGATAACCCCCTTATCTAAAGACAGATCAATATTATAAACAGCAACCCTTTTGTCTGGTGCATAAACTTTTTTGAGGCTGTCATTTATAGACAACACGCTTTTGAGTTCATCCTGGGGCGATCCGCAAGCCAGGAATGTCAGGATGGCTGTAAAGGCAAATAAAACTTTTAAAATA